>CAZZZH010000446.1:0-1527 GCA_964658445.1 Ilyomonas sp. | reverse complement strand
CTGAACAAACAAAGCGGCATGGCAGGTCTAACCGGCTCCAACGACATGCGTGATGTAAACAAAGCGGTTGAAGCCGGCAACCCGACTGCAGAACTGGCTGTGAACATGTATGCTTACCGCATTAAAAAATACACAGGTGCCTATGCCGCCGCTATGGATGGTTTGGATGCTATTATTTTCACGGCAGGTGTGGGAGAAAATGACAGTAGTCTCCGCAAGCGCGTTTGTGATAATATGGGCTTTTTGCAGATTGCTTTGGATGAAGAAAAGAATGAAAAGCCGGGCAATGAAACCCGCTCTATCAATAAAGATTCATCGTCCGTAAAAGTGCTTGTAGTGCCTACCAACGAAGAACTGCAGATAGCCAAGCAATGCTACGAGTTGCTGAATAAATAAAAGCAGCCATTATTAACGATGGCTGCTGACTGCATGTAAGAGAGAATTAGTTTTTAAAGCCGGATGAATCTGCCTCGGTTTGTTTGTCGTCCACTGGTGCGAGGTGCGGAACAGACGTGCTGGTATCTTCATTTTCATCATCACTGCCGGATGCCGGAACTGCCTCTTCACTATTGTTGCTTTCCGCCGCCGGTTGCCCTGCCTCACTATCTCCTTTGCTTTCCCCGTAAGCCTGCGCGCCTGTTTCGCTGCCGGCAGCGGTGGTGTCTGTTGGTAACGAATCAAGCGATCCGTTCACCGTGTCGCCGGGTACATTAGTAATGGTTTCTGTAGTTCCTTCGGACGAAGCTTCGCCGGAAGGTGCTTCCTCATCATGTACAAAAAATACAAGCGTGTCCTCTGCTGCGTTGCCAAAATAATCGTAACCATTTTCGGCAACATAATTTGCTAGTAAACTCATGTGTTGTGTTTTGTAAGGCAGTTTTGCCTTCTTTTATTGATATAGATTCACGGCCGAAGCATGGTAAAAACTATGCCAGCCAGCCCATTGTTACTAAAAAGAAGAACAATATTTTGTTGAAAATATCTGGCAAAAAAGGGATAAACTGTCAAATACGGTATCCATCTTTCCCTTATTCCTCTCTATCGTCATAAAGTTGGTTGAACAACGGACAATAACAATACATTCTGTCAGCCGTTTTGCCGTGGTATAGGCATTGCCAAAATACTTGTTTAAAATAATTTTATGGTAACGCTTATCCCTACCGATACTCACTTGCTCGATGCGTATTCGCATACCGTGAGTGAAGTATATCAGTCTATTTCTCCTTCCGTGGTTCACATCCGCAATGTGAGTAATAAAGAAAAAAAGAATAGCCGAGAGAATAATGAATCTTCCGGCTCCGGCTTTATTATTTCTTCTGACGGTTATCTTATTTCCAACCATCATGTTGCGGCTGATGCGAAAGAACTTTATGTTTCGCTGAATGATGGTACAACACTGAAGGCAGAGTTTAAAGGGAGCGATGCGTCTACTGACATTGCCGTTTTAAAAATAGATGGTAGAAGTTTTAAAGCCTTACCGTTTGCCGATTCTGATGCGCTGAAGCCCGGGCAGATTGCAATTGCCAT
>CAZZZH010000444.1:0-1606 GCA_964658445.1 Ilyomonas sp. | reverse complement strand
GCGCGCTGATCGAGTCGCTGTGGCTCATCCATACCTGGCTCATGTCGGTTATGTTTTGCAACAGGTCATCGGCTTCTTTCACATGCAGCTTTGCCCGCCCAAACTCGCGTTTGTTCGATTTGTTTACCTCGCCACCATACAGCTTTGCGGTCAGTTGCGCGCCATAGCACAAGCCCAACACCGGCAGGTCTTTGCTGATGGCGGCAACATCTACCACCGGGGCTTTGTCCTCATTCACGCTGAAAGGCGAGCCGCTGAGGATAATACCTTTCAGCGAAGGATCGATGGCAAACGGCTTCAGGTAAGGAATGATTTCGCAATACACATTGGCTTCGCGCACCGCGCGGGCAATGAGCTGCGTGTACTGGCTGCCAAAATCGAGGATGAGTATCTTTTCCGTCATTTGCGTGCGAAGGTAAAGGGTTCGGTGAAAAGGCGCAAGGTGGGAGGGTGGTAGGGGAGAAGAAATAAGGGAGTAAGAATGCAAAGCAAGCGTTGATTCAAAATAATAAGAAAGCGCAGTAGCTTAACCGGCAGAAAGTATCGGTTGTGGGAGTTTAACCCACTCTCTGTTTCTTTATAGAATTATAGTGTGGTTGAGTAAAAGCTGGATTATATACAAGCCAATCTGATGCGGGTAAATCTTGTGTTAGTGTCGAAGGCATACCGGTATTTTTCAGCGGCGTACTTTCTGACATATAAAAGAGAATGGACTTTTAACCTCATTATAATGGCTAATTACGCCAGTTTCCCTGATATCTTCCGACAACGATACGTAAAACCAATATTGGTGGCAGTTTACAATTCTTCAAATTTAAAGCGGCTTTCCCCCATTATAAGATTGTCTCCATTTTTTAATTTTTTCTCGTTATGAATTTTAATACCATTAATTAAAGTTATATTAGTTGGAGAAGTATCCTTGTAATAGATCTTACCTGCTCTGTAATAAAATAATCCTTGATCTCTAGATAAATGAGAGTCGTCTGGTATACTTATGTCATGGTCATCAAGTCTCCCAATCGAAAATCTGCAGAATGCCGGCAAGAAATATTTGCAAATTGTATTACCATCAGCATCCAGGTGAACAACTACAGCGATAGAAAACTGCCTTGCAACCTTTTTTGCTAAATCCGGTCTTGACAATGAGTAATCAATGAATTTAATAGCCGTTTCGCTATCCCACTTTTTTCTTTCTTTTTGTGAATTGACTAAACCAGAAATATAAGTAGTAATAATGGTAATTACCCCACCCACTACCGCACTTAATATTATGATCCAGATATTGTTCATATAGTTTGAGAATAACTTTCTCTTTTGCTGTTTAACCAAATTGCCATTAACGGCTCAGGATTTTTTGCCTGTACTGGTATTTTTTACCAGGACTATCTAGTGTTGAATTTGCTGGTGAGGAACACCTGCAAAGGCGGAATCCTTTAATTCAAAAATAAGGTCATATTCATCCGCGCGGAAGTCTCAATCAACGGCGTAAAAGTGAAAATCATCATCGCTGAACCAAAAATCATCATCTTCACTCCAGAAATCATCATCTCTGATGCAAAGATCATCATCTCTGAGTTATCTCTTCCTGATAAATTGAAGACAATTA
>CAZZZH010000443.1:0-1629 GCA_964658445.1 Ilyomonas sp. | reverse complement strand
GTCGGGATGACTGGATTCGAACCAGCGGCCTCTTCGTCCCGAACGAAGCGCGCTACCGGGCTGCGCTACATCCCGCCATAAAAAAAGAGATACAAATATTGCATCCCTTTTTTAATTTCTAAACAAATTTTTTACTTCTCAACAGCCGGCTTATTGCCTGTCGCCGGGCGGCAACTTGCAGGGTGGCGCACCTTTAAGCTGTCCGCCGCCTTCTGCTGCACGCTTACAAATCGGTGGAAGTTTTGCATAGCTGTCGGGTGTCGCTTTCGTGCTGTCGGCATCAAAACCCGCATTGTTAATAGCTGTTCTAATGGCATCAAGATTAATGCGGTCGGGCACATACTGAATGCGCAGCGTGCCGCTCGTCATGTTGATGGTCCACTGCATTATGCCGGCATCGCTGGTGGGTCCTTTCTCGCGCGTCAGGTACTTGTCCAGCCGGTCTTTACACTCCCAGCACTTCATCTGCGGAACCGATAGGGTAGCCCATTGCGCTTTCGACTGCATCACCTGTGCATGGGTGGCAGACGCAGCACCGAATAATAAAATAGCGAATAATATTCTTTTCATAGCTTTTGTATAAACGTATTCCAGACTCTGACTGTTTCTCTTAATTTATTCTGCGAAGCAAAATTATCTATTCTTTATGATGGCGCCTGCCACTCCGCAGGGTTATCGCGCCACTGCAGCAACACTTTTTCTACTTCCGGCTGAACCAGTCCTTTCTCTACCGCCAGTTGTATAAGCGATGGGTAATTGGTTAGCGAAACGAGCTTTACGGCAGCTTCGGCAAACGCAGTATCTGCAATACTAAAGCCATAAGTAAAAATAGAAACCATGCCCACCACTTCCAGCCCGGCTTTGCGCAGCACTTCGGCTACCTGCAGACTGCTTTTTCCGGTCGAGATAAGGTCTTCCACAATCACTACTTTTTGGGCGGCTTCAAAATAACCTTCTACCTGGTTTCCCAGCCCGTGCTCCTTGGGTTTGGGACGCACATAGATATAAGGCAACTTTAACTGATCGGCTGCCATGGCGCCCCAGGCAATACCTGCCGTAGCTACGCCGGCAAGCAATTGCGCATCGGCAAAAGTTTCGAAGATAATATTGCACATCTCGCTTTTAATAAAATCGCGGATGTAGGGAAACGAAAGCACCTTGCGGTTGTCGCAGTAAATGGGGCTTTTCCAGCCACTTGCCCAGGTAAACGGTTGCTGCGGGCTAAGCTTTACGGCGCCTACCTGCAAAAGCTTTTCGGCTACTGTTTTTTCGTTGGAGAATGAAGACTGACTCAATGGCTTTTTCTTTTTAGCCCTGCGAATATAAGCGCGATATAGCGGACGGCTGGTATAATGTTTTATGTTTGCTGCCTATGGCAAACAAAACAATTATCGCCGGTGGCGGTATGGTACAAAACGACGCCGGCGAGATTCTGCTCATCTTTCGCCGCGGCGTGTGGGATATGCCCAAAGGAAAGCTGGACCCCGGCGAAACCATTGAACAATGTGCGGTGCGCGAGGTAGAAGAAGAAACAGGATTGTGGAATATAGAGCTGGGTAAATTTATCTATACAACTCATCACAACTACTACGATAAATGGCTGAAGAAGGAAGTGGTGAAAGAAACGCA
>CAZZZH010000442.1:0-1634 GCA_964658445.1 Ilyomonas sp. | reverse complement strand
GCTTACCAGCGGCGTAGCGCCCTGCCTCACATCCAGCGTATAATTGGCAGATAGATCAGCTGATGGCGATGCCGAAGCGCCTGCCGCAAAGCTCAATTCCTTTGATAATTTGGCTTTGTATTGAAAGCCTGCCTTCGGCACTATTTTATTTAAAAACATCGTTCGCGTAGTTACTATAGAATCGCTTACAAGACCAGTGAGCAAGGTTTCGTTTTGTATCAGTGAACCAAATAAAAACGAAGCCTGCACGCCGACTGAAAGATGTTTGCCAATAGCAAAGCCATTACCAACATAGAACTGGTATAAACCACCGGTTCCGTCGTAGTGTGCTTGCACCGAAGTATTGGTGCCGTCTATAAATTTAGTGTTGTAAAAAGAATAATTGCTCGAGCTGTATGGCAGCAGCCCAACAGATACGCCCCAAAAATGTTTGATTTTAATAGAAGCTGCCAGCCGAGCCATTTGCAGGTCGGTAGAATGCTTGTTATCCAAAGAAATACTGTTGCCGCTATAGGTTACCGTCTTCAGTCTCGTTGCCAGCTCTATAGAAAAAAAATGATCGTCGAGTGCGCTGTAAGAAGCAGGGTTGGCGTGGTACATATATTTAGCCGAAGAAAGACTAACGCCTGCATCTGCCATGCCTGCAGAACGGTCGGCATAACTCGGCTCTATATCGCCAATGCCAACAATGGAATACGGCGAGGCATTGGTTTGCGCAAAACTGTTGTCAGCCAGCCAGAAGACGCAACAAAACAGAGTGAATTTCTTTAACATACAAAGCGTTTTATTTTACCGTGAGATAATACAGTTGTAGTTGAAGATGGCTGGTGCTGTTTAATGCATCGCCTGCAATCACTCTTTCAAAATCTGTGGTCGATGCCGCAGCGGGCGGGCGAAGCAGTAAGCCATTTTCATTGATTTCTGCCAGGCTCGTCTGGCTGTTGAGATACGTGGTGATATCGTAAGTGTAACCGGTATTTTGTTCGAATAAATAGTCGCGGCTGAACGAGCCATATTGTACCGAGCCATCGCTGTAGGTAATGTCGCTTCCTACGTTGTTATTTTTATCAGCCGAAGTAAGCCGCAGGCTATCGGGCAATGTATAAAAGCCGGCATATGTTCCTGCAACCGGCCTTACTGTCAGCAGTGCGCGTTCGAGCTTTAGATAGTTGGGGATTTGCAGAATGTTACGGATGTAAGGCACCCGTATTTTTACCAGCGAGCCTGTAGACGATTGCATGTAACCGGCATGGTTGGTAAGCGTACTGGGCAACGAAGGGTTTTGCGGGCCAAGCTGCGCTAATGCAGTGCCGGCGCGGTTTACAGATATATGGTTAAACTGTTTACTGCTGTTGTACAAGGTAAAAACAGTGACTTTATCCGTAGCAATTACTCCAGATGTTTCTTTATAATACAGCCGCATTTCCATACTGTCTTTACAGCTTAAAATCCCTGCCTTTGCTTCCTGCGAAAGAAGACAGAGACCTTTGAAATAGTTGACAAAATTGTCTGCAGAAGCTACTTCATTATCGCCGCTTTGAAGCAGGCTCAAAAGCTGTTTGCCAAGCGCATCCGACAGGCGGATAGAGAGAGTATCGGTGAGATGAGGATAAACAAGAAACGTTTTTGAACCG
>CAZZZH010000441.1:0-1654 GCA_964658445.1 Ilyomonas sp. | reverse complement strand
CTATTGAGTATTTAATAGAATATTGACCAATAATCTCGTTATTTTTTATAGTACATACATGAGTTAGCCCAAATTATTCGAACGTAAGTTCCAGGTAAAAATGCAGAAAAATTAGACAAAAAAAGACCTCCTGTTTTACACTGAGATTGCAAAAAACAAAAGAAAACAGGAGGTCTTTCTCATCGATGTCATCTCAGTATCGCATATCCGGATCAAAACGACAAATAGCTCATGAAAGATCAGCGGCGATTTCTCACGAGCTAGAAATGTTCTTAAACCCTCTTCTCACCGTCCTTGACGCGTATGTTGATCAACGGCTTGTCCGCACGTTTCTGCAAACCATCCAGGCAATGGTACAATTTCGCAACCAATCACAAGGGCTATTGGTGAGCGAATTAGGGTCATATATAGCAAATCCAGCACAAGCTGTTGCTGGCTCAAAGAAACTTCATAGGCTCCTCTCATCAAAGAAGTGGGGAAAGGATATTATTGAAGATTTCTTATGGGGAGAAGCAGAAAAACGATACAATGAATTGAAACAAGAAGGGCAACAGATACTCTTTATTCATGATGGAAGCGTTATTGAAAAGCCAGAAAGTGAACATATAGAAGGTTTAAGTGCAGTGAAATCATCGAAAGCTGCCAGGCTCAAGAAATTACGAAAAGGAGTATTTAATCAGCCGGGTAGACCTATCGTAGTAAAGGGTGTTCACTGGACAGGAGGTATAGTGGTTGGAATGAGCGGGAAACCAACACTTGCAGCTATGAGGTGGTGGAATCGGTCAGGAGAGCATGCAACGACAGAGAAGCTTGTAGAAGAATATATTGTGAGAAAATCGTTTGCTTATTTAGGAAGAGATGTCATACACATTTTTGATCGAGGATACGGCTCTGGTCCTTGGTTACATACGATGGAGCGATGTCACACACTTTTTGTGATTCGTTGGAAAAAAGGGCATAAATTCTTTGATGAAGAAGGTTGTGAAAAGACACTTGTAAACCATACAAGATATCAAAGGTCCTTAGAATATCGAATGATCTGGGACAATAAAAAAGGGGAAGAGAGAAAAACAGGCATTGTATTCATGCCGATCAGGCATGCATCATACGCAATGGAATTATGGATCGTTGTTGTTCGTCGAGGAGGAGAACCGTGGTATCTGCTGACAAATCAGCCAGTAGAAACAGTAGAGCAGGCGTGGGAATGTTATAAACAATATTGTCGACGTTGGCAAGTGGAAACGGTGTTCAGGCAAGCAAAAAGTGAGTTGGGGATAGAAACTGCACGCTTGTTTAAGGAGCAAAAACGCGAAAAGCTTTGGGGCATGGTTTCATTGGTTCATGCATTTTTGCTTCGCCTCTGCGGTGAAAAATATAAAGAACTGCGAGATTGGCTCCTTCAACACTATTGTCATCGAACAGGTAAAAAACAAAAAGAAGCGAAAGTGCCATTTTACCGCGTAAGGTGGGCTTTAAGCCGTTTATGGGATGAATTTCCTCCAGTATTTTCTCAAATATTTATTATTCATTCCCAAACTAGTGAAAGTTTGGGAATGAACATAGGTTCTAATAATTCAGGCTAACTCATGTCGGTTGGTCCATCCTGCCACTAGGAAGATGGATGCGATGGAGAGCGCTTTTCAAATGACTATGA
>CAZZZH010000440.1:0-1666 GCA_964658445.1 Ilyomonas sp. | reverse complement strand
AAGACCGGCTTCTTGAAGCCGGTCTTTTTGTTTATTTCATTTAAAGAAAAACAATTTTCCTGTTATTTCTTTCCTGTTGCCGCCCAAAAAATACCGGCATACAAATGATTTAAAAAAGCAGCATCGCTGAAGTCGGATGGCATATGACCCAACGCCGTATAGAAAGCACGTCCACCATCGTAATTATGGTACCAGGCAATTGGATGCATCTTACCCATGCCTTCGCCTTTCTTGGTGCCCCAGTCGGCTTTTGGATTATAAGAGGTTTCATCGATAGCTAAAATGTAATGCAGTCCTGTTGTGGTTTCCGGGCTGAACTGGTACCATTCATCTGTCCATAATTTATTATCGGCAAAGCCCTGTAAGCCTGGAAATTTTGGATCGAGAATATTGAGTTGTGCGGTTTGTATCGTCGGATGAATATAAAACATTCTACCAACGAGTTTGGTGTACCAGTCCCAGTCGTATTCCGTATCCGAAGCACTGTGGATGCCAACGAAGCCCCTGCCTTTTTCAATAAAACGTTCCATTACTTTTTGCTGAGTTGAGTCGAAAATATCACCGGTTGTATTTAAGAAAATGACTGCCTGATACTGATCTAAATTTTTATCGGTAAAACCATTCGGGTCCTGTAGTAAATCCACGTCAAAAAAATTGCGTCTGCCTAAGTCTTGCAAGGCTAATACACCAGCATGTATCGACTCGTGATGCCAGCCACGGGTAGTAGTTACTAGCAAGACTTTAAATTGTTTTGGCTGTGCAAAAGAGGCGCTGGAAAAGCAGGCAAGAAGTACCAATACAGAAAGAAGCAACCGGATAATTTTCATGTTGATGATTTTGTAAATGAAGATAAAGGAAACTTATTGTCTGCTGATATTATAACAACTCTTTTATCATCCACAAACTGCAACCAAAGTGTTTGCTGTCGCCTAACGCGGCTGGCAGATAGGTAAAGCCCAGATTTTCATAAAGGCTTACCGCTTGCGTAAGTTCGGGAAGCGATTCGAGATACATTTTTGTATAGCCGAATTGCTGAGCAATGGTAAAGCTTTGCTCTATCAAACGCTTACCCAGACCCAATTTGCGGGCTTCGGGCAAAAGATAAAGCTTTACCAATTCGCAATAACCTTCGGGCAATCCCTCGGTAGGATAAACGCCACAGCCGCCAACGACTTTGCCATTTAGTTCAGCTATCAGATAAGCTGCCTTTTCTCTTTTAAATAAATGGTACAGATCATCCGTTGTTGGGTCGTAATAAACCGTGCCTTTTTTCGCTGCTTTAAATTCTGTAAGTACTGCACGTATAATGGTGGCTATAGCTTCATTATCTCTTTCTTCAACAGGGCGCAAAACGATCCCTATTTCGCTTTTGTTCATGCCTTCAAACTTACTTTGTTTTTCTATTCAATATAATGTTAAACTGCGCAGAGCCGCCGCCGTTCCATCGTTTGCGTTTACTTTTGCGGCGCAATAAGCTACGCTCTTATAGCTGTAAGCACATCATGAACAAAAAATCGCTCCTTGCACTTTGCATCGCAATATTAATTCCGCTGATCAGCTATCTTTTTGTAAAATATGAAAGTGAATCTGCCATAGACATGCCAGGCAATTACCTGCCCGACAGCGTAGTATCGCATGTGGTAGATGGCAGACGCAGTACCGATAC
>CAZZZH010000439.1:0-1688 GCA_964658445.1 Ilyomonas sp. | reverse complement strand
TACATTATCACCTACATTATCAGCGATGGTTGCCGGGTTGCGCGGATCGTCTTCCGGGATGTCTTTTTCAACTTTACCTACAAGATCGGCACCTACATCAGCTGCTTTGGTATAAATGCCACCGCCTACACGGGCAAACAAGGCGATAGATTCAGCACCTAAAGAAAAGCCGGTTAGCACTTCTATTGTCCGTACCATTTCTTCCGAGTTGGCACCGGCGTCGGGAGCAAAAAAATGTTTTAATACAAGATATAAGCTTCCTAAACCGAGCACGGCAAGACCCGCAACACCCAAGCCCATTACCGACCCGCCACCAAACGAAACGGATAAAGCTTTCGATAAACTCGTCTTAGCAGCCTGTGCCGTGCGCACGTTCGCTTTAGTGGCTACGCGCATACCAATAAAACCAGCTAAAGCACTGCTGACGGCACCGATGATAAAGGAGATAGAAATTGACCAATGGGAAGCCGGATTGCTTTGCGCCATAATGCCAAGCAGGATGGCGACAATAACTACAAAATAGCTTAGAATCTTCCACTCGGAACGGAGAAACGCCATGGCACCTTCGGCAATGTAGGTGCTGATTTCCTTCATTTTGCTGTCGCCGGCATCTTGTTTAGAAACCCAATTGAATTTTAAAAACGTGTAGATAAGACCAATCGCACCCATAAGCGGTACGGCATAGAATAACGAATTTTCCATACGCAATTAATGTCAGAAAAAAGAGAAATTTGTTAATGAATTTGACAAATATAGGCGTAAATTAAATTCTGCTTAAAAAGCTTTTATCTCTGAAACGTTTACCTAAAAAAAATCTAATTTCGTCTAAATAGAAGCTGGCATAATTATTTGTAAGATAGGTTTGCAGCAGACAACAACAAATGATTATAAATTTCTTTCCATAGGGGTATGGATTGTTTATGAAGGGTACAAAGGGGCTTATTCTTAGGCCCCTTTATTATTTTGTAGCTGTTTGAAAGCGGCGCCGAGATGTGCAACCACATCTATCGGCAGAAGACTTTCGTAAGACTGTTCCTGTATGCTTAGGTCGGCTGCCAATCCATGCAGATAAACACCCATTACAGCAGCTTCGAAAGGCTGATATTTTTGGCAAAGCAAGCCAGTAAGCAGGCCCGTAAGAATATCGCCGGAACCGCCGGTTGCCATTCCATTGTTACCCGAACTATTGAAGTAATTTCTCACTCCATCCGTAACTAAGGTGTAAGTACCTTTTAAAACAATAATCAGTTGGTATTGTTTGGCAGCATCGACCGCTTTGTTCATTCTTTCAAAATCGTCGCTGCTTTCGCCAAACAAGCGGTCAAACTCTTTGGGATGCGGAGTAAGGATAGAATGTTTTGCCACCTCGTCCAGCCATTCTTTATGTTCAGACAAAATATTCAGAGCATCGGCATCTACGACCATTGGTTTTTTATATTGCTGAAGTACCTGAAGAAGCTTCGAAGCCGTGTGGTTTTCTTTGCCCAAACCGGGTCCGACGCCTATGGCAGCAAACGCAGACAAATCGCCTTCCTCATCTCGCTCTATGACCATCGCTTCGGGTATAGTGGTATGAATAATGGCAAAAGTGTCTGCTGGCAGCGAACAGGTGAGCAGCCCTACACCGGAGCGCAGGCAAGCTGTGGCGCACATAACCGCTGCACCCATTTTACCTTTATTACCTGCCA
>CAZZZH010000438.1:0-1710 GCA_964658445.1 Ilyomonas sp. | reverse complement strand
ATTGTAGCCTTCCACAAAGGCATTGGAGGCTTCTACAGCGGCAAAAGCTTTTTTATTTACCCTAAGCCTGTATGTATAAATAAAAAACCGGCGCACTAAGAGAGAACGCCGGTTGTTGTAAAAAGCGGGATTAAAATAAGAGTGGGAATAGGACAAAAACCTCCTCTCTTGCGGTTCGTCTCATTGCACCGAAAGTTGTCTTCCGATTTTCTTTTCTATATCCAATCTGCATTCAACCTTTTTCATGTTTAGAAACATGTTGTTTGTGTTCCTAGCAGCGTTGCCGCTTTCGGTAGGCTTGCTCGCCGTGCAGGAAATGGCTGTCACTACTAAAACGATGGCGATTGCTTTTTTCATTACTGTGTTTGTTAAGGGTTAGGGTAATGTTGTTCCTCTTTATATGTGAATTTCTATCTTCTCGGTATTGCTCTTATCAGAAGCAATGGTGTCATTGCAAAGCTGTACAATGCTCCCACGGCTATCGTACGTGATTGTGTATGTTACCACCAGTTTTTCTTTCTTGTTAAATACATTGGGGATAACGATTTTGCTGTTGATGGCATTGCCATTGGTTGGTACCTTGTTTAGCGCCATTTCGTTGTACACTTTGTCGGATACTACGGTTTGCGTAGCGCCTTCTACTTTAGTTATTAATACATGTACCGATGCTTTCGCTTCTTTGTAAGCGGCAGAAGAATAGTCGCTGCTGCTGCTGATGGCGAGGTTTATTTCTTTGCTTACCGGTTGTTCTTTTGTAAAGTGTTTTACCGACGTAAAAGCAGCAACGGCAACTGCTACAGCTACTGTGGTTATGATGATTATCTTTTTCATGATTGCGTTTGTTTATTTGTCGTTATTACAATGCAAAGGCATACCATTCGCCGCCAATAAAATTTGTATTCGTAGTGAATTGTCGTTTTTGGCGGATGAATGGAAAATAGCAGTGGATGAATGGAGAAATGAAAAACCGAATCTGCCAGGTAGACTGAGCTTCCTTACACAAAGTGTCCGGTTTTGTTACAACCCATGTGCGCCTGCATTACAGAAAAGCTTAGCTTTTGCGGGCTATGTAAATAACCGAGCTGCTAAGAGCGGGCTTGCGGTAGGCTTTTATATTAGATTGAAGACCGGTGGCTAAGGCGGCGGCAAAATGGTTTTTACCCTGTTTGTAGGTTTCGCTCAGCATACTTACATAAAAGGCATCAAAGGGCATTGGTTTCATATTGACGATGGTAAAGCCGTGAGCGGCTAACAACGCTTTCATGCTTTGAGGAGAGAAATGGTAGAGGTGGCGCGGCACATCGTAAGCCGCCCAATATTCTTTATAATAAAAAGCGTCGAAGCTGGTGTAATTGGGCACCGCAATCATGAGTACGCCGTTGCTTTCGAGCACTGTATGAAAGGTATCGAGATAGCGATGCAGCTCGTGCACATGCTCCAGCACATGCCACAGCGTGATGGCGGTAAAACGTTGCGCCGTTAGAGCATACAAAGCTTCGGGCAGCTGCAGCGATAAGCCATACCGTTCTAAGGCCTGCGTGCGCGCTGTTTCATCAGGTTCCAATGCGGTTACTTGCCAGCCAGCCTTGGTCATTTCATTGGCAAACGCACCCGTACCCGCGCCTACATCGAGCAGCGTTCCTTTCGGCACGCCGGCCGCTTTCTGTACCCAGTTTCTTTTTTGTTTCAGGGTAATGTTTCGCACCGAGT
>CAZZZH010000437.1:0-1713 GCA_964658445.1 Ilyomonas sp. | reverse complement strand
TCGTACAAATAAAACACAACCGACGGGTCTATATCGCCGCTGCGTGTGCCCATAATTAAGCCCGCCAAAGGGCTAAAACCCATGCTGGTGTCTACGCACTTTCCTGCCACCACCGCAGCCATGCTGCAGCCATTGCCGAGATGTATGGAAACAAGCTTTGCGGAAGGGTTGTTTAAGTAAGACAAGGCTTGCCCGGTTACATAGTGATGGCTTGTTCCGTGAAAGCCATACACCCTGATCTTATCTTCTTTATAAAAGCGCTCCGGTATGGCATAGCGAAAGGCAAAGTCCGGTATGGTTTGATGGAAAGCGGTATCGAATACAGCCACTTGTTTCGCTTTGGTAAAAATCTTTTCCGCTACTTCAATGCCGGTCAGGTTTGCGGGGTTGTGAAGCGGTGCCAATGCCGATAAGGCTTTGATGTCTGCTTTTACGTTATCGTCAATTAAGGTGGCTGCAGAATAGTGTTCGCCACCATGTACCACGCGGTGCCCTACCACTTCTATTTCTTCCCGGTCTGCAATAACACCTTTTTGCTTATCGGTTAATAAGGAAACAATCTGTTGCAGACCTTCTTCGTGGCTAGATAAAGATACGGTTCGCTCCAGCACTTCTTCTTTACCATTGATAAAAGTGCGGTGTTTAATCGCTGCATTGGGCTCGCCAATTCTTTCTATCAGTCCAATGCAAACCGGCGCGGCAGAAGGCATACGGAACAACTGGTATTTGATAGAGCTGCTGCCCGAATTAATGATAAGCGTATTCATAAGAAGCGAAGTGTTTGTTCAATAACGAAGTCATTACTTTTCTTATCCGTCAGTTGTCTTGGCACTGGATGGCTGTGATGATAACCGTATTAAAAATATCATCTACGGTGCAGCCACGGCTAAGGTCATTGATGGGTTTATTCAATCCTTGCAGCATCGGGCCGATAGCCAGGGCGCCCGTCTCACGCTGCACAGCTTTGTAGGTGTTGTTGCCGGTGTTCAAATCGGGGAAAATCAAAACACTCGCTTTACCCGCCACTTCAGAATGTGGAAGCTTCTGGCTGCCCACCACCGGATCAACCGCAGCATCATACTGAATAGGTCCTTCTATCTTAATGTCTGGCCGTTTTGCCTTTACCATCTCGGTCGCCTTTCTTACTTTTTCCACATCTTCACCCACGCCCGAAGTGCCGGAAGAATACGAGAGCATGGCTACGCGCGGTTCAATTCCAAAGCGCTGGCTGCTGTCAGCCGATGAGATGGCAATCTCTGCAAGCTGTTCTGCTGTTGGGTTAGGGTTTACGGCACAATCTCCAAACACCGAAACCCGGTCTGGCAGGCACATAAAAAATACCGATGATACCACAGAGAAACCGGGCTTTGTTTTGATAAATTGCAAAGCCGGCCGGATGGTATGTTGCGTAGTATGAACAGCTCCTGATACCATGCCGTCTGCATGACCTTTGTACACCATCATCGTTCCGAAGTAAGAGACATCGGTCATCACATCTCTTGCCATTTCCAGCGTTACGTTCTTGCTTTTGCGAAGCTCATAAAACGTTTGCACATAGTCGTCGTACCGGGCATCAAAGGCGGGGTTTAAAATATGAATGCGCGTTAAGTCCATATCAATGCCAAGGCGCTTTACAGCAGCCGCTATTTCGTTGGTGTCGCCTAACAGAGTCAGCTCAACAATATCCTGCAAAACCAGACGGGCAGCCGCTTT
>CAZZZH010000436.1:0-1720 GCA_964658445.1 Ilyomonas sp. | reverse complement strand
AAAAGAGCCCCTACAGGCTCTTTTGTTTTTTGAAGCCATAGCTGCGTGACCTTTTTTGTATTTGTATCACGAAGAAAAACTTGCACCGGCGTTTTGATAATTGTTTCCGCCTTCTCACCTTCTTGCCCATTGCCAGCACCCTTTCCGGCGCTCGCTAAGCCATGCTTTTCCTTACGCCGTTGTTTATTTGTTTTGCAGCGCCTGCAGCACACTTATCGCGCGTTCTACCTGCGCTTCGGGCACCATTAGTTTTATGCCGCCAATGGCGTTGCTCAGCATCGGGTCTATGGTTACGCTGTATTCATCCTTCAGCCAGCAGGCTATGTCTTCGCCCTGCAGGTTTCCCATCACCATGTGCGCTTCTATATAGTTGTCAAAGCTCGTTAGCTGTATAAACTTCATTGCCCTTTTTGTTTAAGAAATTGTATAAACACTGCCCTTTACGCCTCAGCTTTTATCGCCCACAAAGGCATCGCCGGTGTGTTTAAACAATACATTGAAAGTAGTAAGACTGCCATAGATGCGGGTAATATACTGCTGTAAATCTATCTTATCTTCATCAGTTAGCAGCTTGTGTGCGTTGATGCGCTGCTCCATCACGCGCAGGCGGTCGCGAAGCATTACGATTTTATGAAAGAACGTATCGATCGGTATTTCTTTTTCTTTTAGCGAAGCATCGCCGGGGCGCAGGATCATTACTCCATTCTTCCATTTTTCACCCAAAGGAACCAACTCGGTAACGTCGCTAAAGGCGCGCAGAATCTTGATCAGCGCATCTTCGGCTTCGCTAAAGCTTACGTTAAATTCCGGCTCTACGCGTTCTATCACTTCCAGGTCTGCCTCTTTCAATACCTGCCTGGTACCACTGTCTATAAAGCAAACATCATAGCTTCTTTTGTTCAGCCGTATCACCACGCCACTGCCAAAAGAAGGATGCTTTACCCGCGAGCCCACCCCTAATAATTCCATGTTCAGTTTTTGGGTTAAAAATAATAACTGTCGCCTGCATGTGCGAATGTGATTTTTAGGGGCTTTTATATGTTGGTATTCTTTAGCAATAGGATAGCCATGTGTATGTTGCGGGTGAAGAACCGGCAAAGGAAAAAAGCTCAACATTTTGTTAACACACGTGTTTTATTAGGTCTTGAACATATTTCACAGCGTTTCGTCGTTGACTAAGATAACTTAATTGAATTGGAATGAGTGGCAATGATGCAAAGAAAAGTCGCAAAAAGACATTCCTAATTGAGTCAACCGAAAAGCTTGAAAGTCCTAAGAAGAAGCCGAGAAAAATCAATATCGAAATTAAAAATCCTGCACTATTGAGTTTTGATTTCAAAGTAATACTTACTTTATCATTATCGCATTGTATTTCGCCAACAATTACACTATAAAACAAACCTGCCCATGCAGAATATCGCCAAATACGAAAGTGTGTGTCATGGCATTCTCCACTAAAATTTATTTGATCAAGTTGAAAATAAGTTTTCAAATGATTAAGCAAATTGTCACCGCGTTTATAGTAAATCTTATGCTCGATTAATTTAATTGTTTGTTTGATTGTACCCATTTAATGTGTGCTAACAAATATATCCCTCCCGCCCAACACCCAAAAGGCAAATAGAAACATCCCGATGATCAGCCAATCATAACAAAACCCAACGCAACCCTCACAATACCGTTACCTTTTGTTACAAAAGCTAAGGCAACACTCACAATC
>CAZZZH010000435.1:0-1733 GCA_964658445.1 Ilyomonas sp. | reverse complement strand
TGGGAGAGCTGGAAAAACAAAATATAGAGAAGCAGCACATCCTTCATGTAGTAGCGCACGACTTACGAAACCCATTGTCCGCCATCCACACATTAGCCGGCGTTGTAGAAAGTGAGTATGAAAACGAAGAAGACAACAGGGAATATTTAGAAATCATCCGGAGCGCCTGTATGGATAGCAATCAGCTTATCAACAGTATTCTTGAAATAGCCGAAAACACGGATGTAAAATATAACTACCAGCCCGCAGATGTAAATGTTTTACTCACCAACAGTCTGCACTTGCTGCAGATGAAAGCCAAAGAAAAAAACCAACAGATTGAGTTAGCGCCAGCGCGGGAAGAAGGGATCATGTATGTAGATACAGAAAAACTGAACCGCGTGATCAGCAACCTGGTTACCAACGCTATTAAATTCAGTCCCAGCGGTAGTTGTATAGAAATGAGCGCCGTTGTATCGGAGAAATATATAACCATAAAAGTAAAAGATAACGGCATTGGCATTCCCGAAAAATATCACGACAGTATTTTCAATGCTTTTACCGAAGCCAAACGCACCGGAACCAACGGCGAAAAAACATTTGGTCTAGGCTTATCTATCAGCAAGCAAATTGTAGAGAAACATCACGGCCGTATCTGGTTTGAAAGCGCTGTCAATAACGGCACTACTTTCTTTGTACAGTTCTCTCGCTTAGAAGATTCGGTAAAGCCGGCTAATGACGACATTATTGTGCGTCAAGTAGTCAGCAGAATATAGTTAAGCTCGCGTTATTATCCGTCGCTTACATCAGGTGGCAAATCTTTTTTCGTTTACTGCGTAAATGAAAGATTTTTGTCGCATGAAGTTTAGCAAGTATCTTTTTTTTCTCTTCGTGTTTTGCGGTTTAGGTAAGGCGGCTCAAAGCCAGTATTATTACAATGATATCGTAGCCGTACAGCAGGCTGCAAAGCAATATACATCGCTGGTTTCGGCGCATGTAAAGCGCGTATCAGCCACCAGCTACGAAGGCAACCAGCCTGTTGATAATTTTAAACTGGAACAAACCATTTCACCCGACGCCCGTACTATCACTATAACCTCAAGCGATCCGGCTTCGGGCGATTTGTTAACCATTAATTCATACAGCAATGGCAGATTGGTACAAACAAAAGACAGCAGCGCCAATGTATCGAGCGTAGCCACCTACAACTACGATTCAGAAGGCAAAATCAGCATCCTCGCCACGACTTCAGACGATGCATTTATGAACAGCCATTCTACCGAAATTCACCTATGGACATACAAAGGAAACGAACCACAAAAGATGCTGCGGATAAAAGATAAAACCGATACAACAGTGGTAACGTTTACCTATGATGGCGGCAATGTGGCTCAAGAAAACTGGCTACGCAAAGGGCATGTGGCCGAAACATATTATTACTATTACAACACGCAAAACCAGCTTACCGACATTGTTCGCTTCAATATCCGCGTGCGAAAAATGCTGCCTGATTTTTTGTATGAATACGACGAGCAAGGCCGCGTTTCGCAAATGATACAGGTACCCAATGGCAGCACCGATTATATGGTATGGAAATACACTTACGACAGCAATGGCTTAAAAGAAAAAGAACTCTTATTCAACAAGCAGCGGCAGCTTGTAGGCAGGGTAGAATATAAGTACGATCGATGATTTGTTTATGAAAATAAGTGCAAATCATTCTCTGGTTTCATCATTCATCGACACTGATAGAT
>CAZZZH010000434.1:0-1745 GCA_964658445.1 Ilyomonas sp. | reverse complement strand
GGCGGTGCTTCGTTAGTGGCTGATGAGTTTGTTGCTATTATTAAAAGCCTTAAATAGCTTTTCAGACTGGGTGTTGAGCATAAAAATAACTGATTATCGCCTTTGCCACCTTTTCATAGTGTCTGCTACCATTAGCTTAATGATTTTATGTAAAGTTGTTTTTCAGCCTTACTGTGGCTATAATTTTTTCTACTTATCGTAAATTATTGATAACGAATTATTTTCAGGTCCAAAGATTCATCTTGTCAATGTCTGATATAGGTTTTACTTTCTGGAACCTATGTCTTGTCAAAGTCCGATATAGGTCAACGGTTTTTCGACCTATACCGGACGTTGACAAGATGGTAGTTTGCAAAAATCTGTAGTGTCGCTGCAATACATTTTTATTTTCCTTTAAAAACCGCTTTCCGTTTTTCAACGAAAGCAGTTGTTCCTTCCATCATATCTTCGGTAGAAAAGCATTTGCCAAACTGCTTTACTTCATAATCGTAGCCTTCTTGTGTGTGGTTAAAATGGTTTACACAATCCATAATTTTCGAGGCAGCTAAAGGCGCTTTTTCTCCAATCAGTTGCAGCGTCTTTTTTGTGTCTGACAACAGTTCTTCCGGTACGCAAATCCTGTTGACGATACCATAACCTTTTGCTTCTTCCGCAGTAATTATTTTACCGGTAAGCATGAGTTCGTTAGCAATATTTTTTCCAACCAATTGCGTTAGCCGTTGTGTGCCACCATAACCGGGAATAATGCCTAAATTGATTTCAGGCTGACCAAATTTTGCCGTATCTGAAGCGTAAATGAAATGACACGCTAAAGCCAGCTCGCAACCACCGCCGAGCGCAAAGCCATTCACCGCAGCAACAATGGGTTTGGGTGAATTTTCAATCTTATTCATTAGCTCATGTCCATATCTTGCCAGGGCTTCGCCGGCACTCGTGTCCATTTTCCCAAATTCCGAAATATCAGCGCCGGCAACAAAAGCTTTACTGCCGCTACCGGTGATGATCGCCGATTTTATCTCTGCATTATCATACACTTCGTCCAGTGCTTTATCCAGTTCGTGCAAAACCAGTTGGTTCAATGCATTTAACTTATCCGGACGATTAATGGTAATGATAAAAATGCCTTCTTCTATTGTCGTTAATAAGGTGGTGTACATATGATAGTTTAAAAAGAAATCGTCATTGAAGATACTTTCAATGACGATTCAATATTAATAATAAATAGCTGAATTCACTTATTCTCCTCTTTGAATAATGCCGCCACCAATCACATCATCACCTTCATAAAACACGGCACTTTGTCCCGGTGCTATGCTTTTTACGGGCTCATTGAAAACGACTTTTATATTGTTGCCTTCATTGTACAAAAAGCTTTCTGCACCACGGTCCTTATACCTGATTTTTGTTTGCGCCATCATTCCTTCTGCAATGCCATCATACTTAAGCCAGTTCAGTTTGGTAACATGCATAGCCTGTTGTGCCAGGTCTTCTTCATCACCCAGCATCACCGTATTGTTTTGCGGGTCAATAGCCGTTACATATGCCGGTTTTCCCAACGCAATTTCCAAACCCTTTCGCTGACCAATGGTATAAAAAGGATAACCCTTATGCTGTCCTAACTTTTTGCCTTCTTTATTAATGAACCATCCGCCATCAACCTGCTCTTCAAGCCCGCTCACATTGCGTTTCAGAAAGCCGCGATAGTCATTATCCGGAACAAAACAGATTTCATAGCTCTCGCTTTT
>CAZZZH010000433.1:0-1750 GCA_964658445.1 Ilyomonas sp. | reverse complement strand
CGCTACACCAATTACCAGTTTATTTCTATGAATCGTGGTATCATCTGCTGCAGCAAACTGTTTATTGCCGGGCTGATAAAACATTTTATCAGCTTCAAAACGAAAATTGAAAAAGAAGAAGATGACAGCATATGAAACGACTATAGCTGCCATTAATATTTTCAGCCAGTTCTTATTTTTTCTAAAAATACTTGCCAAAGGAACAATCAATAAAACCAACGCCGGTATTCGTATCCACCAAATATTGTTATTCAGCCAATAAGCAATATCAATCGTATTGCTCTGCTGACTGCCGGGAAACGGCATAATAAAGTATACGCGCAATATCTCCGCAGCAAATAGCAAGACAAATCCGAGGACCAAAAGCAATGATTTCATACAATAAAATGAGAAGTGAATTCAGACGTTGGCTTATTGATATTATTGTTCTGTAACAGGCAAGGGAAATTCGGTCCATACGTCATCGCCGGCTCTGTCAATTGGCAGTTCACTCAAGCGATTATACCTGCGCAAATCGATCCATCGATGACCTTCAAAATACAATGAGTACCTGCGTTGTTTCAGCATTTCATCTATCAAAGCAGATTGTATTATAGCACCGCTATAGTCAGCCAGATGATGACCCGTTCTGATCACATTCAATGCTTTTACAGCTTCAGTTAAGTTGTTTGTTTGAATATTAGCTTCGGCATAAATTAAAATCAATTCTTCATTCCGAATAATAGCTATCGGTGCCGTGCTGGACGTGTATACCCATACGTCTCGATTGCTGGTAAGTCCGTTCAAAGATGCCGATGCCGTGCGAAGTGTAGCCTTGCTAATCCTATCATCGCCGGTTTCAATGTCTGCTGCATAAGAAGGATGCGCCACACGCACTTCACCGGTTTGATTCTGTGGTATAAAAGCAGGATTCAATTGATCGCCCGAGCCGGTACCAAATACATGGTTCACACCCAAGTAAAAATCTTTATCCAGACCAAAGAATGAAGCATTCAAATCGGTTAATGCATCGCTCCAGCGTTGCTGGTAAATAGCTACTCTGGCGGATAGTGCTTTGCACACTTGTAATAAACCAGTAGCATCATTTAAACCGCTAAAGCCAGCCAAAGGAAAACTAACCGTTGCTGTGCTAAAATCTGTACTTGCAGAATCTAGTAAGGAAGCAATGGCGGTAAGCCCATCACTGTTATTTACAATGGGACCTAAATGATCAGGATCAGCAACATCTATACGAACGCCGTTAGTATCTGTGAGATTTAAGTTCATCAGTAATTGGTATGCCTTTATCATCTTTGCGAAGCCGGTATAGCCAAGCTTTTGCTCCGCTGTTATATTGGTTGAGTTAGCTGCCGACTGTAATAAAACATTGCAGTTCTTTATCACTCGGTAACGTGCTGCCCAAGGCGTGGCAATGTAAAAATTACTACCACTTAACACTGAGTTATTAGCACCCAACAGGTCAGTAACATAGCGTGGTTCTGAGGCTGAAAAATGATAGCTTTCTCTTCCTATTGAAGCCACATCATCTAAGTAAAAAGCCAGCGAGTTGCGCATGCCTGATTCAGTGCCGCTTACCAAGTTATTCAACTCTGCAGCTGTTGCATTGTTTGAAAAAGATTCAACGGTAGCGCTGTTCAAATTGCCATAATCTTTTTTGCAGGCTGTAAAAAATAATACTGTGCTTATCGCAAGTAACGTGTATGTCTTACTAATTTTTTTCATGATTGTTTGTTTGGAAGATTATAAGTCG
>CAZZZH010000432.1:0-1761 GCA_964658445.1 Ilyomonas sp. | reverse complement strand
GATGCCGAGGCTGCCATTCAACTGATACAAGAGTTTCCGCCCTCAGATTCACTATACACATTCGCCATTATCAAGCATACCAATGTATGTGGCATTGCGCAGCGTGGCAGTGTAAAAGAAAGCTGGGACACAGCATTGGCTGGCGATAATGAAAGTGCGTTTGGCGGCGTGCTGGTTTGTAATGGAACAATCGATAAAGACACGGCAGAAGCCATCAATGAAATCTTTTTTGAAGTGCTGGCGGCGGCGCAGTTTACAGAAGAGGCGCTGCTTGTTTTGCGTAGCAAAAAGAACCGGATTTTGCTGCAGCTTCACGAGCTTCCGCACCTGAAGCGCGAGCAGTATAAATCGTTGCTCAATGGCATGTTGCTGCAAGACATGGATGAAGGCAACTTTGGAGATTGGAAAGAAGTGGGTGGAAGACAAACAACAGCGACAGAAAAAGAAGACCTCCTTTTTGCCAACCTGGTGTGCAAGCATTTAAAGAGTAATGCCATAGCGCTGGTAAAAAACAAACAGCTTGTTGGTAAAGGTTGCGGGCAAACCAGCCGTATCGATTCGTTGCGCCAAAGCATTGACAAAGCCAGACAATTCAACTTCGATCTGCAAGGCGCGGTGTTAGCTTCCGATGCATTTTTTCCGTTTAACGATTGCGTGCAAATGGCGCATGCAACGGGCATTGCAGCATTTATACAACCCGGCGGCTCGGTGCGCGATAAAGACAGCATTGACTATTGCATAGAACATAATCTTGCCATGGTAATGACCGGGCTGCGACACTTTAAACACTAAATAAAGCATTCGTTTACGGCGTTTCGTGCCGCGGTTGCGCCCGCCATTGCCCATAAAAAAAACCGCGCGGTGTTCCTGTACCGGCGGTGTTTACCCATGTAAAATGCGCTGTATTTTTATTGCGGCGTTACCTCTATGCTTGGCGCCAGCGGGCTGGTACCGGCACTGTTAAACGTTACCATCGATATACACAACGGCTGCGCGCTTTGCAGGTTTTCAAACTCAACACTGGCTTTACCACTCAGCTTCACGTAGGCTTTTACGCCGTTTATTTCTATCTCTATCGTGTTTCCATTCAGTACCACCTTCGTGTCGGGCGTAGCCGCCACGGCTGCATAGCCATTGTTTCCCTTCTGCGCCTTGCACGCTACGGCTGCCGTACCCTTGCCCTTGCCCGGCGCTGCCTTCACATCCTGCAGCATATCGGGGTTTTGCTTTTTGTTTCTAACGGTTTTCGTTGGCACAAAGCCACAAGCTAAAATCAGCTCCGTATTGCCCCCGGCGTTAAACGAAACGAAATCGGTAAGATCGCCATACATATCCTGCCATTCCTTCCGCGTTCTTTTCAGGGCTTCTTTAGCCACGTTATCACCATTTTTTGCCGCTACTGCTGCCGCTTTCAGCGCGGTGTTCTTGTCGGTGTAATTGGCAATCATGTCCGGAAGTTTAGGCAGCTTTTCCTGGTTGGCCGTAATGCCGGTTACAATCGTTTCTCCGTCAAGAATCTGTTTTTCTACATTGCCATTGATAAATTTTTTTGAAGCTTTAGCTAGAGTACCCATAATCTGTTTTGTTTTGTTTGTATTTAATATTCGATTCGGCACAAAGATAAAATCTAATACCATACTGTTAAAGGATTTGTAATTCTTTAAGCAAAATTTAATCCCCGTGGTGTTCAACCTAACTTTCCTACCTTACTAAAAAGATAAGCTGGGTTAAATAAAATAGATAAAAGAAGCTGAAAAGGCT
>CAZZZH010000431.1:0-1789 GCA_964658445.1 Ilyomonas sp. | reverse complement strand
GTTATCAAGTTTTGCAGCAGCGACGGCCGCCTTTTTGGTTTGGGCGAAAACCATGCTAACCGGTAACAGGAGCAATAAAAGCAGGCACAATGGTTTTGTGTTGCGGGGGCAATTTATCTTCATAAAAAATATTTATAGTGGCCGTAATTGGTATTTAACGCAATATAGATAAGATGCGATTTTTAACCGTCCTTTACTGTCTGAATGTGTACAACGTTTTCACCTTCTTTGCGGCTCGGTGACTGTTGCACAACTATAAAGTCGCGAAGACTTATAATAAAGTTCTTTGAAATATTGATTAAAACTTTGATTTTTAGTATATTAGCCTATGCAAGGTAAAAAAGATCACCAGGAAAAACTATTCATC
Source organism: Ilyomonas sp. (assembly GCA_964658445.1). Taxonomy (GTDB): domain Bacteria; phylum Bacteroidota; class Bacteroidia; order Chitinophagales; family Chitinophagaceae; genus Ilyomonas. The sequence goes on along the minus strand of CAZZZH010000431.1, from coordinate 1,422 downwards.
CAATTTCAGCTTTCCAACTACGTTCCGGCCGATAACTTCTATCGCCGGCTGAAGAAGCTGCTTAATTTGGATTTCTTATACCGGTCTACTGCGGAATACTATGGCAAAGAAGGGCAAAAGAGCATTGATCCGGTGATATTTATGAAACTGATGCTGGTAGGTTACCTTGAAAACATCAATAGCGACCGGCGTATCATCAGTACCTCAGGTATGCGAATGGATATTCTTTATTTTTTAGGGTATGACTTGGGCGAAGAACTGCCATGGCACTCTACTTTAAGCCGTACCCGCAAGCTTTATGGCGAAAATCAGTTTGTTAACTTGTTTAAACAAGTATTAAAGCTATGTATCGATGAGGGTTTAATATCCGGTAAAAGACAAGCTGTTGACAGTGCTTTAATAAAAGCAAATGCCTCGAAAAACAGTATGGTTGAAAGACTGGTAATGGAAGATGCATCTGTTTTTAGCAGGGAATTGAATGACAACAGTGAAGAAAAACAAGAACCAGCTGAAACGCCAAAAGGCGGCAATAGCGGTGGTAAGAGCAAAAAGCCTGATCCGGTTAACAAGACCCATTGCAGTCTCTCAGACCCCGATGCACGGTTGACCACCAAACCCGGAAAACCGATGAACCTGTATTACCGCAGCCAGGTAAGCGTTGATACGGCCAGTCATTTTATCACCTACATACAGGCATTTAAGGGAAATGAGGCTGACAATACAAGCCTTCGGGAAATGATGGGCCATGTTGTTGGAAACATGAACGAGAATAATATCCAGGTTAAAGAAATCTTAGCAGATACCGGATATAGCAGCGGTGATGCCATACGTGCATTGATAGGACGTGATATCGAAGGGTATATCCCCAATCCCGGAAGTTATAAGCATTCAAGGGAAAGCGAGGGATTTACTTATGATGCTGAAAATGACCGGTACACTTGTGTAAACGGCGTACAACTGCCTTTCCGCCGTATCGAATCTGCTTATGATAAACCAACCATTCTTAAAAAGATTTATGAATCGAATATCAGCGATTGTAAAAACTGTCCGCTTAAGGGTAGTTGTGCAAACGCTAAGGGGTTTAAAAAACTGGTTGATTCTTTGGATAAGCCACTATATGACTATATGCAGCAACGGGTCGACAGCAAAAAAGGCAAGCGGATGAAATTGCTCCGGTCAAGTACTGTTGAGCCTGTGTTGGGTTCCCTAATCAATTACACAGGTTTGAAAAGAATAAATACCAAAGGGCTCAAACAAGCAAACAAATGTATGCTTATGGCCGCAACAGCTTATAATCTCAAAAAGCTACTTAAACATATGTTCAAACCCCTAAAAGAGGTACAAGTACAAGCCATCAATTGCTTGAATATAGCCCTCAATGGGTTATTCGGCCTGTTTAGCAGCGTTTTGCAATAAACATGA
>CAZZZH010000430.1:0-1808 GCA_964658445.1 Ilyomonas sp. | reverse complement strand
AGCCAGTCTTGGGATACCACGGCGCATGCATATGTAAATATTAACCGCGCAACTTACTACTATGATGCTGACAATAGAAACTCTACAACTACGGACGAGCTTTGGACAAACAATAGTTGGCAGCCGGCTAATTTATTTACATATTCTTATGCTTCAAATGGTAAACTCGATACCTTGTTGTTCCAGTATTGGAACGGCATATTGCACACTTATACAGATGAGAGTGAAGATATTTATAGCTTCGATAAATATGGAAACGAAACCAGTTACCTATCTCAAACCTGGAATACAACTACAAACAGCTGGCAGCCCGTTTATGCTTTCACACAGGTGTTCAATGCCAGTGGTTTTTTAATTGAATACTCACTCACCGCCGAAGATTTTTTTACCGATACCTATGGTTTACTGCAGCATTCAGTAAATTACTTGGATACGCTGAATCGGGTAGATTCATCTTACAATACAAGTTACGAATTCGGAGATTCTTCCAGAGTTTATGAGACTTATTATTCTTTGTCCGACAAGCCAAGTCAGAGGGTCACCTACAACTACCAACTCGCCGGACCTTTTCTAGGTGGCAACATTAATCTTTATTATTACGATTCATCTGGCAATACATTCAACGACAGTATTATAACAGAAAGCTTTAACCCAACGCCTGATAATGTAGTTGTTTTAAATACAAGCGTAAGCCAGGAAACCCGGGACGCGGGCGGACACCTGCTATCTTACCATAGCTCAACGGTTGATGCAAATGGCACTGTTGCAACAACCGATTACTCATACAATGAATATGGCCAACAAACGCATTACCTTAGTGAAGGGGTTGATACAAACGGCATTCTCGTTTATGGCAGAGAAGACAGGTTTCATTATGTCCTTTGTTCATCAGTATTGCCGGTCACCTTACTCAACTTCACAGGGCAACAGAAAAACAAGGATGCACTGCTGCAATGGCAAACCAGCAACGAAACCAATACTGTTTACTTCAATCTCCAGCGAAGCACAGATGGCGTGCATTTCACTACCATTCATAAAACAGTGGCATCCGGCAATAATTCCGTAACCAATAGTTATGCTTACACTGACGCCGGCATCAACTTGCTGAACAGCACTCAACTTTATTACCGGCTGGCAGAAGAAGATAACAATGGTACAATAACGTACAGCAAAACGGTAACGCTTACCATAGCAAACGGCAACCTTTCCATCGCCATATCCCCGAACCCGGTTCAGAATACCATTTATCTCTATTCACCGGTTGCTCTTACAAACGCACAAATAAAAATCACCAATTTAAACGGCGTAGTGCTTTATTCATCCCGCCAAAATATTGCAGCCGGCGTTCGGCTTGGTATAAATGCCTCCGCTTTTGCCAGGGGTATGTACGTTATATCGGTGCAGTCGCAGACAGATAAACAAACTTTCAAAATAGTAAAATAGGACCTCAATAGCCAGAGAGTCCGCAGGCTCTCTGGCTACTTATTAAACCTAGCCTCCAACAGGTTATAAACCATAGCCCGATTCCAAACATATTCCAAAAGGCATCAGGCAAGCGGAAACAACACATCCAACGCAAATGCAAGCCTTTCTTTTATCGCCTATTTCAGATATTTTATAGAGAAAAGAAGCAAAATCATTCAACAGAGCACACTCAACATTCAACCAAAAGAATATAAAAGCAACAGCGTTATACAACAGTATCACATCACGGCAAGATGCAAAAACAATCTCTTCTTTATAATTTAGGAAGCCATTCCGCCACTTTCTGAAGCCATTGCGTCGGTTCCATAAGCGGTTGCGTCGCT
>CAZZZH010000429.1:0-1846 GCA_964658445.1 Ilyomonas sp. | reverse complement strand
CTTCTTGCGTTTTTATTATCCAGAAAGAGCGGTACAAGCCTAGGAAGTAAAGAGCGGTTTAATCACTCTACTCTTCTAATTTGCTTATTTGAACCGCAATGACTTTTTCTTTTGCATATCTCTTAAATCAACAATTCAAAATATTTTCACCTTATCGCTTTCACCGTCCATCATCCCTGCATCCATCAAATAGTGGCAAACATTCAATAGCTTTGCGACCCAAAATTGAAGTTTCTTTTCATGATACATATTACGTTACCCGATGGTTCTGTCAGGCAATACGAAGCGGGCATTACTTCGCTCGAAATTGCCAAGTCTATCTCTGAAGGCTTAGCTAGGAAAGTGCTGGCAGCAAACGTAAACGGGCAGGTATGGGATGCTACCCGCCCCATTACAGAAGATGCAAACCTTACCCTGCTTACCTGGAACGATGCCGATGGTAAAAGTACCTTCTGGCATTCGAGCGCGCATCTTATGGCAGAAGCGGTGGAAAGTCTGTTTCCCGGTGTAAAGTTTTGGGTCGGTCCGCCATTGGAGAATGGGTTTTATTATGATATGGATTTGGGTGGAAGGCACATTAGCGAAGACGATTTAGAAGCGTTGGAAAAGAAGATGAACGAGCTGGCCAAGCAGAGCAATGCCTATGTGCGCAAGCCTATATCTAAAGCCGATGCAGTGGCGTATTTCGAAGAAAAAGGCGATGAGTACAAACTGGACTTGCTACAGGGTTTGGAAGATGGCAACATCACGTTCTACTCGCAGGGAAACTTTACCGATCTGTGCCGCGGTCCACACATACCCAATACTGATTTTATCAAGGCAATTAAGCTTACCAACATAGCCGGTGCGTACTGGAAGGGTGATGAAAAGAACAAGCAGTTAACCCGTATTTACGGCATTACTTTCCCTTCGCAAAAAGAGCTGGACGAATACGTGCTGATGCTGGAAGAAGCGAAGAAAAGAGACCACCGGAAATTGGGTAAAGAATTAGGCATTTATACCATGGATGATGATGTTGGACAAGGCTTGATTTTATGGATGCCGAACGGAACGATAATTATAGAAGAACTTGAAAAATTAGCCAAAGAAACAGAAGAAGATGCGGGCTACAAGCGCGTGGTAACGCCGCACATCGCCAAGGAAAGCATGTATCTAACCAGCGGGCACCTGCCTTATTATGCCGATAGCATGTATCCGCCGATGGAGCTGGAAGGAGAGAAATATTATCTCAAGTCTATGAACTGCCCGCATCACCATAAGATATATGCGGCAGAGCCTAAAAGCTACCGCGATCTGCCTTATCGCATTGCCGAATATGGAACTGTATATCGTTATGAGCAAAGTGGCGAGTTGTTTGGTTTAATGCGGGTTCGTTGCCTGCACATGAACGATGCTCATATTTATTGTTCTAAAGAGCAGTTTGCCGATGAGTTCAGGGCGGTAAACGAAATGTACCTGAAGTATTTTAACATTTTTGGTATAAATAAATATGTGATGCGCCTTTCGCTGCATTCGCCCGACAAGCTGGGAATCAAATATGTAAACGAGCCCGAGCTTTGGAAAGAAACCGAAGAAATGGTAAGACAGGTATTGATAGAATCGAATATTCCCTATGTAGAAGTGCAGGATGAAGCGGCTTTTTATGGTCCTAAAATAGATGTGCAGATATACAGCGTAATTGGTCGTGAGTTTACTCTGGCAACCAACCAAGTCGATTTCTCGCAAGGCAGAAGTTTTAAGTTGCAATATACCAATGCAGACAATCATCCGGAAACACCGTTGATTATTCACCGCGCGCCATTGGGTACGCACGAACGTTTTATTGGGTTTTTGTTAGAACATTATG
>CAZZZH010000428.1:0-1865 GCA_964658445.1 Ilyomonas sp. | reverse complement strand
AATACAAGGCTCGTTTGATATGGAACCTTTTATGGTTCTCAGCAGAATGGCAAGAGACGGTGAGCAATTCAGGCCGATAGACGGAGCCTTGCAAGTAGCGAAAGCTTACCAGTCGGGTAGTACAGAATTTTTTGGGGTAATGTGGCAATCTGTAAAAGGCAAACACACTTTTTTAGGAAGAGAGTTAAATCCATATCTAAAGCCACAGATACGATTCATTGACCCCGATTCAGGCACTATACTTGATCTTGAATTGCCAAAAAATATTGCAAAGCTAAATATTGCTGATTATGGCAATGATGGTGAGTTTATAGAGAGTTGTTTTCCTGATGGTAATATAAAGCCAGGGTTAACGGAAAAGGAAAAAGAAATGTTATTGGCAATTTTTAAAGATAACTCATACAGATTTTTTTTAACAAGCCTTGATGAAAATGGAATATCTGTAAACGCAGAAGATAATGAACAGCAATAATATTCATACTGAATCAACCTTTGAAGAAGCCATTGTAACCCATCTTGTAGAAAATGGATGGGTGCGGGGAGATAGTTCTGCCTTCAGCCGTGACCTTGCAATGGATAAAAAAGCAGTGTTGGCTTTTATTCAATCTTCGCAGCCCCAAGAATGGGAAAAACTGCTTGGCTATTATAAAGAAGATAGGGAAAACAAATTCTTTCAACGCTTGTTTAAAGAACTGGACATGCGCGGAATGCTTGATGTAGTAAGGCATGGCATTACAGACAGCGGTATAAAATTTAAGCTGGCATATTTTAAGCCTGATAGCAATCTTAACCCCGACACTATTGAGCAATACTGGCAAAACAAACTTTATGTAACAAGACAGGTGTATTTTTCTGCAAAAAACAAAAAGAGCATTGATTTACTCCTATCCTTAAATGGGTTGCCCATTGCTACTATTGAATTAAAAAACCATTTTACCGGGCAAACAGTTAATGAAGCAATAGAGCAATACAAAACAAGCCGTGATCCTAAAGAATTACTCTTTCAATTTAAAAAAAGGGCATTAGTGCATTTTACCGTTGACCCTGATGAAGTGTATTTAACTACTAAGCTGGAAAGTGCCAATACCCGTTTTCTTCCATTCAACAAAGGGTTTAAAAACGGTGCAGGCAATCCTCCGGCAAGGGATTACGTCAGCTATCGGACTTCCTATTTCTACGAAGAAATATTGCAGCCTGATAGCTGGATTGAAATTATCGGCAGGTATCTCCACTTACAAAAAAAGAGTTACAAAGTAGATGGCCGGGAATATTTTAAAGAGGAAATATTATTCCCACGCTATCATCAGTTAGATGTGGTCAGGCAACTAACTGCTGATGCAAAAGCGCATGGCACAGGTAGGAATTACCTTATTCAACATTCGGCAGGTAGTGGTAAAAGCAATTCTATAGCCTGGTTGTCATACAGGCTAAGCAGCTTGTACAATGATGATGATAAAAAAGTGTTTGATTCAATTATTGTAATAACCGACAGAAATATACTTGACCAGCAATTGCAAAACACCATTTACCAGTTTGAGCATAAACAAGGCGTTGTATTGCCGGTAGAGGATAATGCAGAGCAATTGGCGGAAGCTATCAAATCTGGAGTTACAATTATCATTACTACAATACAGAAATTTCCGTTTGCGTTAAATCATCTGGCGGACATCTCTGAAAGAAATTATGCAGCAATAATAGATGAAGCACACAGCAGCCAGGGCGGTGAAGCAAGCCGAAAAATGACTGAAGCACTGGCAGGTAAAAACATTTCACCGGAAGAGGAAGAAAAAATAGAAGCCGATATTGAAGCTGCCATTCCTGATGAGGAAGATACTATAAGAGAAGTATTACAAAAAAGAGGGCCG
>CAZZZH010000427.1:0-1867 GCA_964658445.1 Ilyomonas sp. | reverse complement strand
CTACTCGTCGGGAAAGTCGCCGACCTATCAAACAAAAATTTTTCCTCAACCCTTTTCTGAAATAACGAAAAAAATTATTTTAGCAACCTCTTTCATTAAACAAAAACAATTGTATCATGACTCGCCCGTGGATTTATCTAATTAACACATTCCTCGCCGTTACTGCCGATTCTTACCGCGCCATGAAGCAGATTGGCGACTTTACCTATGCCGCTGTTTCCACCACCGCTGCCACAGCAACCGACCCTGAGAAAAAAACATTTTTTACCAGTCTGCAAACCACGCTGCAACCGCCGGTAGATGAGTATGACAGCGCTTATGTAACCTGGCTGAGCCTGCAGGGCGCGCAAAAAGGACAAACCCGCTCGCTTACCGATCTGCTGGACGACCTGCGTGGTACCGAAATTCAGGCGTGGGATCGCGCCATTCAGAACGTGTACCTGCCCGGCACACCGCAGTACATTGCCTTGTTGCCGCGCCACCGTACACCCTTTCAAAGCGGCAGCCAGCAAGATAGAATAACGGCTGTGGGCGCCCTTAGCCTTGCTACTGGCAAAGATGATAAACTGAAAGATCTGCACGATAAAATCAATGCCTTTTACGACGAACTGGTAACTGCCAACAACAGCCAGAAAGGAAGCAAAAGCACCAAAAACGGCAGTAGTGCCGAGCTGGAAGCCGACCGCGTGGCGCTGTCTACCGAGCTGTATGGCGTGCTCGGGTTATTGATGAACTATTTTAAAGCCACGCCAGACGCTATTGCGCCGTTCTTTTTAATAGAATTGCTGCGCAATAGGGAGCAGACGGAATGGGAACACACCCTGAAAGGCGACGAGCTTCGGCTGGCACTCACCCACACTTTTGCCGAAGGCGAACTGATAACCCTTGGCAACCCCGGCAATACCGATTTGCAAGTGGCTTTGGTCGCCAATAAAACCGACGCAATGCCAGATGGCGCTTTTCTTTTAAAAGCCGGTGACCAGCAAACCATTTCGCCCGATATGCTGGGCAAACCTGACAACCGTTTTTTACTAGTGAAAAATATGAGCGATACCGAAAATGGAGATTATAAAATAGCTATTGGGTAAACCGAATTGGATAGAAAAAGAAAGCCCGCTTTTGTAGAAAGGCGGGCTTTTGTGTATTATCTATCTTTAAACCATCCCGGTTTTCGATGTTGATGGCTAATGACAATAATGTAAACTTCGGCTTTACTCTCGTCTAGCAAATAAATAAGACTGTAAGGAAACTTTTTTAGTGATGCGCTCCGGCAACCATTATCGTACAAGGAGGCATAGAAAGGATTTTTTTCGATAAGAGCAATAGTATTTTCCAGGTCATCTAAGAAATATTCACCTAACCCTTTTTTCTGCTCTTCATACCATTGAAAAGCTTCCTGCAAATCGAGACTAGCAAAGTCTTCTACAACAATTGTCCAATGGCTCATCGTCCATATTCCTTTTTCAGGTCATTCCAGGTTGTTCCATTACCCGGATTTTCATTATGATATTGTATTCTTTCTTTTATCAGTTCTCTTTTCCACTCAGGAAGAGGTTGCATTTCATCAGCCAGAATACTATCCATCAAATCGCTGGCAAGCTCTTTTTTCTCTTCCAGCGAAAGCGCCATCAGTTCTTCTTTATTGTAAGGCATATCCTGTGGTTTATCGCAAATTTAAGTTGTTGTTTTTAATTAACCCGCTCATTTCAGCTTATGCAAAAGCTATCGTGCCTTAGTTTTGGCTAATAAAACAAACACCACATGCCACTTCACACTATCCTTGGCGCCAATGGTACTATCGCTACCGAATTAATTCCCATTCTGCAGGAACACAACGAAGCTTTCAGGCTGGTTTCGCGCCATCCCA
>CAZZZH010000426.1:0-1898 GCA_964658445.1 Ilyomonas sp. | reverse complement strand
CGCACCTTGCCTTGTGCATCCAAATACATATTTTTTGTCGCTTTCAGTGGTGCGCGTTCGCGAAAATCCAGTGCTTTGATTTCGCCATTTTGTAAACGTAACAGCAAAAATCCGCCACCACCAATCCCTGCAGAAAAAGGCTCCACCACAGAAATGACTAAGGCAGTCGCTACTGCTGCATCAACAGCATTGCCACCCTTACGTAACATTGCAGCTCCCGCGTCACTTGCTAAGGGATGAGCCGAAACCACCATCCCCTTTTTCGTGCGTAGAGGTGGTATGACAGTAGCGGATGTATTTTTCTGAGTGCTAAACAGCAAGACAGAAAAACACATATAAAATACGAATATTGAAAACCGCGTGCATCGGTCAAAAACACGCATGTGATGCTTCCTTATATTATAGTTGTATAATAGTCTGGGCTAACCTATCCGTAAAGGATTTACCTTCAGGGGTAAAAATATCTTACACTATCGGCGCATTATTATAAGTAGATCGACACAGAAAAACCAAACGATTGAATTTATATAAAGGCTCGTAGTTGCGCTTCAGCGCATTTAATGGTTAACATCGCTTTCGTTAATTAAGGCAATCAATGGAGAAGCATCACAAAGAGTCACTGATCCGATCTCGGTAGCTTGTACTTTTCAGCCAAAAGATCTGTGAAGACATCTTTATGTACGTGTAGAAAGATCTGAGGGTTGAAACTGAACTCGCCCTACTTTGCCCTTCAGGATTTGATCTAAAGTGACCACATTTTGGGGCTTTGAATTCTCGTTGGATAGCAATGTCAACCTTACACGCCGTCCAATAAGTTCGGGTGCGTGAAGCAGGATTTCCTCCCAGGTTCCTTCAAAAATACGTTGTTCCATGAGACTACCTCCATCGATTCCATACATGTGTTTGAAAGTTCGTCTGCCGTTGACACAGATTCTACATCAATACACATAAATCCAAGATGCTCCACCGTTTCCCTCATGCGTTTATTGTAGAATAGGGTACGGTCGAGAAACTTTTGAATTAGCTGCTTTTCATCCTCACCTACGTTATAAAAATTACTTTCACGCTTGATTCGGTTTCGGAAGAGTTGGTCGCTAGCCGTAAGCCAAATCGCTTTAACAGCATTTTCGCAGACTAAATTCGCTACAAATTCTGGCCATAATGCAGAGCCTTCAAGTATAAGGCATTCCGCTAATAAATCAGACGCATGAGAATGAACAATAGCCTCGATCTGCGGCAACACATTTTTCTGATAATGTGACAATACATCTAAAAAAAGAGCCTCGACAGATAGAGTCTCATAATGTTGTGCTACGTACTCTGGAATAGTCTTTCCATTTGCATCCGCCCAAGGACGTCCGGGATGTCGAGCGAGTTTGTCTGTAGAACGATAACTCCAACCAAGCTTCGTTGCTAAAGAGCGGCTAAGGGTCGATTTACCTGCATGAGAGGAGCCGCCAATTAGAATCACTCGTGTTTCATTGATTAATTTATCCATGCTTCTGTTGAATATTTTTGGTATTATGAAAGTAATTGGTATCGCTTTTTTATAGTAAACATAATGTTGTGTTTAAAGTCATTTCAAAGAGCCGACTTATTTGACGACTTTGAAATTGAAATCAAAGAAGAAAAGCACTGAAAGAGACGATAGAATTAATGGCACAAATTAACGAAGCGATTCCTGGTTTCCCAATTGAGCAAAGGAGTAACCTGCTATGACGATTAAAGAACTGCTTATTCAAGAAATAGAAAAAGCTCCAGAACTCCTCTTGCAGGAAGTTTTGGACTTTATTCAGTTTCTTCAAAGCAAACATCAGCAAGGAAAATTTGAAACTGCCCTATTAAGCGAATCCTCGCTGCAAAAAGACTGGCTAAAACCTGAAGAAGACGCAGCATGG
>CAZZZH010000425.1:0-1933 GCA_964658445.1 Ilyomonas sp. | reverse complement strand
AGAGCTTATTGACAAATATAAGAAGACGAGAACTCGAGACATGTACGCCTCGGGCGGAGCAGCAGAACTATTTAACAGAGCTTGTATAGATTTAGGATATAACCCACTAGGAGCTGGATTGAAACTTAATGCGCTACTGAAATAGATGCCGCTAACAGTCTGTCTTATAAAATTGTGGTGGGACGTTAAGCATTCATCTTGCTATTTTGCTTTTGTGGTTAATTGAAACTAACGTTTTTCAAATACCACAACTTCATAAACATTAAACGTTGGCTGTAATCCTTCTTTTTTCGCCTACAAAAATGATTTCCAAAGCTAACGTTAAGCGAGAGTATCAGCATAATTACTATCATTGTCTTGCTCTAAAGCATGGCCGATTTTAAACTGTTGCATAATAGCACGGGCGTAATCCTGGTTGGAATGTAAAAAGCCTTTTTGGTTGCAACAAAAAGGCTTTGAGATGATTTCAGTGGAGGAGTATTACTACTACCCCGATCAGAATATTTACATGTCAAAGATACATTCCCTTAGAGCATTTTTTTATCACTTAAAAAAAATGCTGATGAACAAAAAAGTTTCAATGGAGACCATCAATGCGAATGCTGCTGGTATTGATGTAGGTAGCCGTTCCCACTTTGTAGCCATAGGGCAAGGAAAAGATGATGTAAGAGAATTTGGTGTTTATAATGAAGACCTCAAAGCCATATCGCAATGGTTATTGGAGAATGATATAAAAACAGTTGCAATGGAAAGCACAGGCACATACTGGCAAAGCCTGTTTGCAGTTCTGCAAACTGAAGGATTACAGGTTATACTATGCAATGGTAAGTTCACTAAAAACATCAAAGGAAAGAAGACTGATGTGCAGGATTGTCAATGGATACAAAAGCTTCATACAATAGGTTTATTAAGTGGAAGCTTTTTGCCTGATGAAGCGACAGAGCATTTAAGAACTTATTGTCGACATCGTGCCAATCTTTTAGACAATGCTGCTGATACTACCCGCAAGATGCAGAAGTATCTGCGTTTACTTAATTTAAGACTTGATGTTGTTGTAAAAGATGTTGTGGGTTTAACAGGTCTTGCAATAATAGAAGCAATTTGCAAAGGCGAGACGAATGCAGAACTGCTTGCATCATTAAGACATGGAAATTGCAAAAAGAGTGAAGAGGAGATAGCCAAAGCACTACAAAGCAACGGGCGAAAAGATTACCTGTTTGCACTCAGGCATGAGTACCATATGTATCAAGGCCTTCAGTCATCAATAAAGGATTGCGACATAGAGATAGAGAAGATGCTCAATGAACAAATCAACAACAGTGATGATAAGCGCCAGCATTATATCGATAAGAAAGTGCACAAGAAAGTAAACAAGAATGCACCAAAGAACATAGACATCAATTTACTGTCGTATCAATACTTTGAAGGAGTAGACTTGCTGTCAATAGAAGGTGTAAGCCATTCGACAGCACTAAGTGTAATGAGCGAAGTAGGACTGGAGGGATTAAAGAAGTTTGATACAGCAAAGCAATTTGCCAGTTGGTTAAGGTTGGTACCCAATAATAAAATAAGCGGAGGCAAGGTGCTCAGTCATAAAGTACCCAAAGGCAGCAACAGGTTAAAGATAGCATTACGCAACGCAGCCAATGCAATAGGTAATTTAAAAGATACACCGTTATCCAATTTCTTCAAGCGCATCAACTTTAGAAAAGGCAGGGTGTCAGCCATAAGTGCAACAGCCAGGAAACTTGCAGTAATAATATGGAACATGGTAATAAAGAAACAGCCATACAGCAACGAACACGGCTACGAGTTCTTAGATCAAAAACGCAAAAGAAAAGTGCAGGAAATGAAAAAGCTTATTCATAAGTTTGATATAAAGACTGATGAATTAGGCCTGCAACTCAATTGCTTGTAAAACGTTAGTCAGAAT
>CAZZZH010000424.1:0-1944 GCA_964658445.1 Ilyomonas sp. | reverse complement strand
TTCATGCTTCACGAACCTAACTTCATCAATTATTGCCCTAACTCTATCCCTCATGCCTCTAATTCTAAGCAATATTGCCCTATCTCTGGAATTGAATGTCTTCTTTCCCTCCGGTTCCATGCCCGCAGGAATATAGAAGAAAGAAAATAAAAAGTAAAAACGACTCATTCATCAGAGTATGAATACGAGAGGGTAAAAAAGAAAATCCCTTTTTACTTTACCGCTAAAATCCCGCACGGTTTTCGTCGCCCGTCTGTTGTAATGGGTATAGAAATCGAAAGAAAATTTCTGGTCAATAAAGAGGCATGGAACAAGGTGAAAGGCGATGGCCTCCTGTACCAGCAAGGCTACCTGCTGCACGATGACGATAAAACGGTGCGCATCCGGCTGGTAAACGGCGATAAGGGTTACCTTACCATTAAGGGCAAAGAGGTTGGTTTCTCTCGCCCCGAGTACGAATACCCGATTCCTGCTCAAGATGCTAATGAGCTTCTCCAGGGTTTTTGCAATGCTATCGTGGTAAAAAAGCGCTACCAGGTTACCGAGGGCAGCAAGCACTGGGAAGTAGACGAGTTTCTCGAAGACAACGAAGGGCTTATCATTGCCGAGCTGGAACTCTCCCGCGAAGACGAAACGTTCGACCTTCCCGGCTGGATAGACCGCGAAGTAACCGGCGACCCTCGCTACTACAACAGTCAGTTATCCATACATCCCTTCAAACATTTCAGGTGAAGATTTATCCATTTTAAAAATACCTTCCCGCTCAAACTTTTTGTGCAAAAAACAATGCCGCTTCGGGGCTATTCGTTTTCCGAAGCGGCATTCTGATGTATCTATTTCGAACTTGTTTTAAGGCTGCCCTTTACCACCACCAGAGCCGTAGATATTGCCGGTAGCATAGCTGGCATTCGGGTCGGCTAACTGAACATAGATTGACGCCAGCTCTGCAGGCTGTCCTGGCCGGCCTAATGGCGCATCGCTACCAAACGTTACCAGCTTCTGCTGCGTGGCGCCCCCACTTACCTGCAGGGGCGTCCAGATGGGTCCCGGTGCCACGCCGCACACGCGGATACCTTTTGGTGCCAGTTGCTTGGCAAGCGATTTCACATAGTTCATCGTTGCGGCTTTTGTCTGCGCATAATCATAGAGATCGGCGGAGGGATCGTACGCCTGCTCGGATGTAGTGCCAATGATAACTGAACCCGGTGGCAGGTGCGGCAACGCGGCTTTGATAATCCAGAACGGCGCGTAAATGTTGGTCTTCATGGTAGCGTCGAAGTCTTCTGTCGTTATATCGAGAATAGACTCTTTTGCCTGCTGCCTGCCGGCGTTGCTTACAATAATGTCCAACCCACCCAAGCCTTTAATGGCATCGTCTACCAGTTTGGTGCAATATGATTCCTGCCGCAGATCACCGGGCAGCGCCACTGCCTTTCGGCCCGCCGCTTTGATGAGTGCTATTACTTCCTGTGCATCCGGCTCTTCGGTAGGGTAGTAGCTAATCGCGACATCGGCACCCTCGCGTGCATAGGCAATAGCCGCTGCACGGCCCATGCCGGAATCGCCGCCGGTTATCAGCGCCTTTCTTCCTGCCAAACGACCGGAGCCTTTATAGCTGGTTTCGCCATGGTCGGGGCGGGGGGTCATTTTACTTGCCAAGCCCGGCCATGGCTGGCTCTGGCTTTGAAAAGGAGGCTTTACATATTTCGTAGTAGGGTCGCTTAAACCCGCATCAGGCGCGGCTGCCTCTGCCTTTCCACTGCCCGCAAATACGGGTGCGGCAATCACCGTAGCTAATGTTGCACCCAAGCCGCCAATCACTTTGCGCCGGCTTATGCTTTTCTGTTCTTCATGTTGTGTTTCGTCATTCATAGGTTAACTTCTTTTGCTGTCTGTTTCCCTATTCCCTTTCTTTTACCATGCCATTTATTGCTTTTGTATAAA
>CAZZZH010000423.1:0-1986 GCA_964658445.1 Ilyomonas sp. | reverse complement strand
CGAAGGGGATGGCTGGATCAAGTTTGAAGTATAGATCATCCTGAAATAACTATAGGTGTTCCACATTTTGAGAAAGAACACTTTTTGTTATAAGTGGAACACTTTTTTGGAACAGTTGGCGTGTCAGGCGGCTACTTCTCATACTACTAAATCAATTGTTAATTTATTTAACATATTAAACCACAACCTGTTAAACAATGTTAAACTGCTAAAGATTAATTTCCCAGGCGTTATTTTCGTCTCAGCTACTAAACCCATAGCTCACGATATGAAAATCTCAACCGGTATCATCCTGCCTTGTCTCTTAGCTTTAACCATTTTTTCCGGTTGCACCAATCGCGACCAGGCTACCAAAACAGACCCGTTAACCAATACCGAAGAATTTAAATAGTCAAGCCTCAAAAAAGGCAAAAAAGCGATTAACGCTATTTTATAGTGTGATTCAAGATAAAAAGTACTTATTAGTTTGCAAGGTATTTGAAAAATCGGTAAAAACCTTGCAAATTGTAGGATGCTAACGCCATCGAAAAAGTACGTTCCTCAGCTGGGCCTGTTTACAGGCCTGGCAGATCAGCTTAATCAAAAGCACCCGCTGTATCAATTAGCGCACAAGATAGATTGGGCTTTATTTGAGGATGCATTCAAAGTTTATTATAGCGAAACAAAGGGTAAGCCCTCCAAGCCAATCCGGCTGATGGTGTCTTTACTGATACTCAAATATGTACGCAACTTAAGCGATGAAAACCTGGTAGAACAATGGTCAGAAAACATTTATTACCAATATTTCAGCGGGGAACACCATTTTCAGCCGCAGGTTCCGTGTGTCCCGACAGAGCTGGTGGCTTTCCGGCAACGGATCGGGGAAGCAGGGGTTGAGCTTATTCTGAAGGAAAGCATCCGGGTTAATGACCCGCCGGATGAGGGGCCGGCAACAGTGGTGAGTGTTGATACCACAGTACAGGAGAAAAACATCACCTATCCGACCGATGACAAGCTGTACAAGAAGATCATTAAGAAGTGCTGGAAGATCGCCGATGAAGAAGGCATTGACCTTCGGCAGTCATACCGTCGTGTAGTCAAGAAGCTAAGTCATCAGCAACGTTTCAAAAACACAAAGAACGGAGCCCGGGATGCCCGTAAAGCGAACAAAAAGATAAAAGTTATCGCCGGCAGATTGGTAAGGGAGCTGGCGCGTAAGCTGTCATTGAGTAGCCTGGGCATCTATCTGAATGATTTAAAGTTGTACCAGCGAGTACTTTCTCAAAAGCGGGATGATAAGGACAAGATCTACAGTCTTCATGAACCGGATGTCAAATGTTATGCAAAAGGAAAAGAGCACAAGAAATTTGAATTCGGCAGTAAAGCCTCTATCCTGGTAGATCAAAACACAGGTATCATTATGGGCGCTATCAACTTTACAGAAACGCTGCATGATTCCAAAACCCTGAGGCACTTGAGCAATACGAACGTCTTACAGGAAAGCAGGCTGGTCAGGTATTTGTAGACAGGGGTTACAAGGGCTTGCAAAAATATAAGGGCTCACAGATACATGTGCCCAAGCCTGACAAAAACATCAGCGAAGGCAAACGCAAAAAGCATAGTAAAAGAGCGGCTATTGAACCCATTATCGGGCATCTGAAAGCGGATTACCGTTTATGTCGTAATTACCTGAAAGGGATATTGGGGGATCTAATGAATGTGATCTTGGCCGCGGCGGCAATGAACTTTAAACGAGTCATGAACCTCTGGCGTACAGAGGCAAACAGCAGTTGGAAACTCATCAATATCTTGTATATGGTTGTGATCAGCCTTCTTTTGCCTGAAATATTAAAAATGACTTTTTGAGGGACGACTATTTACCGGAAATGAAAAATCGGTTGACTGAGCTGCGGCATTTTGAAAAAACGGCGCTTTGCGCCCTGACTTCAGGAGCATTTAAAAGTATAGCCTCTTTGTATATATTGGTCAATTCACCTAAATCTTGAC
>CAZZZH010000422.1:0-1991 GCA_964658445.1 Ilyomonas sp. | reverse complement strand
TTCTCACAAAACACGGTAGGCAAAAAAAGCCAGTAATTAGCTGTGCCCACTCTGCCATCGCTGCGGTGATAGCCGTTAAAAGTTCTGTGTGTAAAACGTGATACATCAGGAGATGTCCATTGGTATTGATAGTTGCGAAACGCATAATCACCTGCTGCGTGCTGCGTGTTGCTGGTTGTCATGCGCGACCCTTTTTTCACTTCATACTGTACTTTGCCTACAAGCACGCCATACATTATCACTTCATCACCTGCATTCATATCATTCATAAAAAATTTATGCTTGGCAGGTATATCTTCCAGCAGAAAATATTCTTCACTATTAAAAACAACAATCTCATACTTGTTCAAATGATCAAGCGCTACCAGCACATTATCGTTTGGATGGATCTGAAGAATGCGTTGTTTCATCGTTATAAAAATTATGCTGCTGCAGGCAACAATAATCAAATAATCATTGGCTGATTATAAGAAGCAAGGTAAAAAACAAAATGAATGGTTAGTTATTCAGCTTAATAAAACCGCCATCAATGGGATAATCGTTGCCTGTAATAAACGAAGCCTCGTCACTGCACAAATACAAAATAAGATGCGCAATTTCTTCGGGCTTTGCCATGCGCCCGATGGGTTGGGTTTTGGATAATTTATCAAACATCTCAGCTTCTTTTCCCGGATAATTTTTTTGTAAAAAACCATCTACAAATGGCGTATGAACACGTGCCGGTGAGATACAGTTACAACGGATATTTTCTTTGAGATAATCTTTAGCTACCGACAAGGTCATGCCGAGAACAGCACCCTTTGTCATGCTGTAGGCAAAGCGATCGGGAAGCCCGATGTTGTTGGCAATAGAAGCCATATTCAAAATAACGCCGCCATTCTTTTTCATTATTGGCAAGGCTTCGTGAAGACAATTGTAGATGCCCTTTACATTTACCTGGTAAAGCTTATCGAAGTCTTCTTCAGTAGTGTTTTCTGCATTGCCAATGTGTGATATACCTGCACTGTTTACAAGAATATCAATACGATCAAGCCCAGCAAAAGCCGCTTTTACTTCAGACTGAGACGTAACGTTACAAATAAGCGGTTGCGCATTGCCGCCATCGGCTATAATGCTTGCTGCCACAGCATTAGCAGCTTCTTTGTTAATGTCTGCCACATAAACAATCGCACCTTGTTTGGCAAATAAAATAGCCACTGCCTTGCCTATGCCACTGCCTGCGCCGGTAATGATTGCTGTCTTATTTTGTAAGCTAAACATAATGATGTTTTAAAAGCTTTTGCTTTTATAAAGCCGGGCGTTTTAAACGGTACGAACTCTAACTATTTATACGAGTATCTAATGCTGAAAGTATTGCCCTGCCGGAATTTTATACACTACGCTTCGCAAATAGGTTTGCCATTCTTTCGCTTCCGGCGTGTGATTGTTAACCCAAATATGATAGGCACTACTGCTCGCCGAAGCGCCAAACAGCCATTGGTTATACGCATCAAACATACCCTGCTGAAGCAATAGTTGCTGATGCTCGAACAAACGAAAATTATAGACCGGTACGCCGTTTTTATACCAATCTAAAATGAACCTTGTGCGGATGGCAGTAAGCTGCTCGGGCGACAGGTTATCGCCAAACATGCTACTGTAATTGCCATAGATAGTCGCAATTGCTTTTTCTAAAGGATTGTTGCTGGCAGATAATGTATTCAATACATCGGTAGAAAGCAGCTTGCGGTAGTTGCTGAGCAGGATATCTTTTATTTCTATGGTGCGCTGCGTAAGGCTTTCAATATTTACAAATGTTTCGCTGTACAATACTGCCCACAACGGCTTGTTTTTTTGCGAATAATAGCGGGCGGCATAGTAATAATTTCCACTGCTGTTAGGGTCTAGCTGTATGCCTTTTTCCCAAAGCTTAATGGCTTCGTCGGGCTTGCTTTGCTGCGCCAGCAAATCGCCATAGTCGCTGTATAAGGCACCACTGTTAGGATATTGCT
>CAZZZH010000421.1:0-2017 GCA_964658445.1 Ilyomonas sp. | reverse complement strand
TTTTGTAAATGTCAGGATATTGAAATAACAAATTGAGTGTGGTACTACCACCACCACTCCATCCCCAAACTGCTACACGGCTGGCATCTATGTAAGGGCGTTTCAGAATTTCTTTTGCAGCCATAGCCTGGTCTCTGATGTTAATAATACCAATGCTTTTATGAATCGCCTTCCGCCATGCCGCACCCTTGGGAGCCGGTGTACCACGACCATCCAGACTGATATAAATATAGCCGTCATCAGAAAGACTTCCTTTGTACAAAAAGTCATAGCCTGTGCCGTAGCTATCTGTTACAGTTTGTGCGGCAGGTTCGGTATAAACTTCAAACAATACCGGATATTTTTTAGTGCTGTCGAAGTTTTTGGGTTTTACCATCCAGCCATCCATGGTAATGTTGTCTGCTGTGGTTACGGTAAAAAATTCAACAGGTGGTAGCCCGTTGCCCCGCCTGTTTTCAGCTTCTTCTTTTTTGATTATTATATTTTTTTGCAGACTTACCCAATCTTCTACAGGTGGTGTGTTGGCATTTGAAAAAGTATGTTCTGCATATAATCCATTGGGCGAAATATCATAATCATGCGTTCCGTTTTCGTTAGCCGGCGATACTCTTTCAGCATTGCTTTTTCCATCCAGTTTCACGCGATATAAATATTTCTGCGTGGCATTGTCTGGCGATGCCATAAAATATAAATAACCGCTCTTTTCATTATAGCCTTCCACACTGATGACATCATAATTTCCCCTTGTTAAAAGCGTTTGTTGTTTCCCATCACGGCTCATGCTATATACATGTCGCCAGCCATCCCGCTCACTCGTCCACAAAAAAGACTTTCCGTTTTGTAACCAGTCCCAGCCAATCGGTTTTTCTTTTGCATCTATCCATGCCGTATCGGTTTCATCGTAAACGTCTTTGGTATCGCCGCTGGTAGCATTACAATACATCAATTTACTTTCATTCTGTTTACGATTGAGTTGTTGAATAATCAATTCCGAACTGTTATCTGCCCATTCCATACGTGGAATGTAATGCTGCTGCGGGTCGCCGGGCACATTCATCTTTGTACTACTGCCATTCGCTACATTCACCACATACAGGTAGCACGGCGAAGGATCTTCACCCACTTTCGGATATTCAACCGGAACCGTGAAAGAATAGATCGAATCGGTATTATCCATCATCAGGAAGTTGCGGATTTTGGTAGCATCTATTTTCCAATAGGCAATGCTTTCCCCATCGGGGCTCCACCTGAAGCCATCGCGGCAATCCAGCTCTTCTTCATATACCCAATCGAATGTTCCATTAATCATCCTGTCAGTGCCATCATGGGTGAGTTGCGTAACGTTGTTCGTCGCTAAGTCTTCCACATACAGGTTATGTTTGCTTACATACGCTGCTTTATTTCCGTCTGGCGAAAACTTGGCAAACATCAGCGACGAAGCTGGCATTTTTGCTCCCAGTTGATGAAGGCTGTTGTCTGCTGTATTCAATACCCAGTAGTCGCCGCGTGTATTGTATCGCCATACTTTTTTACTATTGGTATAAATAAGAATTTTTTTGCCGTCGGGCGAAAAAGAAAAATTCTCAACGTTAAGTGCAGCCTGCTTTCCAGTGGGTATTAATTGTTGTGTAGTTACAATTTGTTTAGGTGAAAATGAGGGCAACTGTACTTGAAATAGACTGCTATCGTCTACCTCGTAAAAGCTGTTTCCATCTTCCGACCAATGGATACCCGAAGGCTGCGCAAAAAGAAAACTGATAGGTAAGAAAAGCAGAAGAAAAAAAGAGCATACCTTATAGTTCATAACACTTGTTGAAAGCGTAAAATAAGGCGAATCGGCTATTTGCTGTTCAATAGGTGTTCTTTTTTTAAAATTTCAGGTTGTGTCAAAGTTTCAGGTTCACAACAGTATGGCGGCATCTTGCAAAGTAAACTAAGTAAAACCTTGCTCAAAGCCATTTTTACTCTTCTGCATTTGTAGAAAAGGTTTCCGAAACTCATTTGTAGGTTTCCGAAC
>CAZZZH010000420.1:0-2039 GCA_964658445.1 Ilyomonas sp. | reverse complement strand
CGCATATCTCGACTCCAACACCTGTGGCGACAATGTAAACAGCTTTCCCCAGTGTGGCTTTGCATTGAAAGGTGATAAAGCCTGCTCAATTATGGGCAATAGTTTACTTACTGCATCCCACTCTTGCTTCCAAGTAAAATGAATTGTCACGCTATCTTGCTGATAGCAAGGACTCATCAATAAATTATCGGCAGCAATAGTGCGTATTTCAGTAATGAAAAGGTGCGGACTGATTTGTTTGCCCAACTTCTGAACCGCCAGTATTGCTTCTATTGCGTGCTGATGCGGCACAAAATATTCGGTCTGCAATTCTTTACCGCTACTCGGTGTGAAGCCCATTTTAAAATGTGGCATCCGCTCATACCAGGGTCCGGGCACGCCCATCTGCTCAGTACAGTTTTCGGCAGATAAAGCTGCAATCGGGTGCATATTTTTAGTAGCCGGTGTTGCACCAAAAAAATCTTTCTTTACCTCTTTATTTGCATCATCGTCAGCGCGACTTTTTATCCATACTTCATTAATACTATCTTGCTGCCAATCGGTAAACAAACTAACGCTGTAACCTGCCGATACAATAGCATCAAAATGTTGTTGCAATTGCACTAAAGTCAAGTGCTCATATACATATTGGCGCATCATAAAAGTGGGCTGAACATCCAATGTTATTTTGGTAATAACGCCGAGCGCACCAAGCCCAACCACTACATTATAAAAAGCATCGCCATCTTGTTTAGAGAGATGAACAAGGCTGCCATCAGCTTTCACAATTTCCAATGCGCTAACTGCTGTAGACAGGTTCCCATTCTTCACGCCAGAGCCATGCGTAGCCGTAGTGATAGCGCCGCCGACTGAGATATGCGGCAACGAAGCTAAATTGTGAAGCGCATAACCTTTCTGATCTAGCCAAGGGCATAACTCGCCATACTTAATGCCGCCTTCCACCGTCACAGTGCGCGCAGCTTCATCGATGCTGATGATTTTATTTAATTCTCTGGTGGAAACAAATCCATCCCTGCTGTCAGCAATATTATTGAAGCAATGTCGCGTTCCCAACGCTTTTATTTTAGGATGCGCTTTTAAAATTTGCTGTACTTCTTCAACCGATTTCGGATAGAATACAAGCTCAGAACTATATTCTAAGTTACCTGCCCAATTCTTTAATTTTTCGTCTGGCATAAAGCTTTGTAGTGAAGTTGTTAAAGGTGCTAAGCTCAAAACAGAAGAGAGTTTTACAAATGTTCTTCTTTTCATAAGCAAGTTGTTAGTAAATGAGGACAATCTTAGTGGAAGATAAGGTTAATCTGTTATGATTTTTCCTTTCTTCATGGCAATACTATACAACATAATAGCCATGACGACGAAACAGATAACGCCAATCATCTGGTAGACGCCAGTACCAACTATTTTCTCAATAAAGGCTTCTACATTTAGTTTTGCCAACCAGTCTGCAATGTTTTCACTACCAGCTGTAAGCAGTGCTACCGCTACACCTGCCAGCGCCCCGCCTGCCACCAGACCGGTGGCGAAAAGATTGCCTTTACCCAAATCGTCCTCTTCCACAACTTCGCCTTTGCTTTTCTTACGGTAATCCACTGCACCGCGCGCCGCACCGCCTATAAAGATAGGAAGCGTAGTGCTAAGTGGAAGATAAGCGCCCACCGCAAAGCTCAATGAATTGACACCGCAGAGTTCCATTACCACGGCTAACGCCACGCCCACAAATACAAACTGCCAGTCGAGGTTGAATGATAAAATGCCTTTGATCAGTGTTGCCATCAAAGTGGCTTGCGGTCCGGGAAAGGTATCGGTACCTATTGCATGAGTGAAGCCTTGCTTCAACATTGCTGCTGTAGGATGATCTAATATTTGTATGGTAAATCCAATCACAATAGAAGAAACAATTGCACCAATAAACAGTGCAATCTGTTGGCTGCGCGGTGTAGCGCCTACAATGTATCCCGTCTTCAAATCTTGCGATGTGGCACCGGCGTTGGCGGCGGCTATGCAAATCATTCCACCCACTACCAGCACCATCGGTT
>CAZZZH010000419.1:0-2052 GCA_964658445.1 Ilyomonas sp. | reverse complement strand
AAATAGGTGATGAAGAAGTGCTGCCCAGCTTCTGGTCTGACAATTATTTTTCCATAGGCAGCGGCGAGAGTAAAACAGTAACGGTTGCCTGTAAAGCAAGTAGTTTAGTCGCTACGATGCCGCAACTGACAATAGAAGGATGGAATATAAAAGAACAGATCCTTTCTTTATCAATTGCCACAAAGTGGTGAACAAAATACAGTGAGAGAGTGAAGATGGTGACTGATTTTTTTATAACCCTTGTATCGTTTGATGCCATGTTGATGCGGCAGAAAAGCCGGGCAACGAAAGGTTGCTATATTGCTTTGCGAATGCTTATTTCCTATAGCTAAATACCACCTATATGAAAAGTCTTTTTATTACTTTATTTATCCTGCTACAGATGATTGCTTTTGCGCAAGCACAACACCCGGTTGGCATTTTTGACAATCATGAAGACATTGGCAATCCTAAGCTAAAAGGTGCTGCCGGCTATGATGCTTCTACGCAGGAATACACGATTACCGGTGCGGGCTCTAACATCTGGTTTAACCGTGACGAGTTTCAGTTTGTTTACAAAAAGATAAGTGGCAATTTTATTTTGACGGCTGACTTTGCCTTTGCCGGCGATACCGGCAATGCCGTGGGGCACCGGAAGATAGGCTGGATGATACGCGAATCTACCGACGAAGGCGCTGCTACTATGAACGCCTGCAAGCATCTTGACGGGCTTACGGTGCTGCAGTGGAGACCGTATCGCGGGATGTATATGCGCGACCCGGAGGAAGAAATTTTTTACCCCAAACAAGGCGGACAAACCCTGCAGCTTGAGCGCAACGGCAATAAAGTGACGATGCGTGTTGCCCACCCCGGCGAGCCTTTGCAAACCGTGGGTACGGCTGAGATAGAACTGAAAGACTCGGTGCTGGTGGGCTTGTATATCTGCTCGCACGATTCGGACCATGCGGCGACTGCAAGGGTTTGGAATGTGCGGATTGATAAGCCGATTGTTCATCCGTACACATCGAATCCGCATGTAGCGACGCCGCCGCTAACGGAGGAGCTGGGTTCGCGATTAGAAATACTGACGATAGCTGATGGCGTGCGGAAAGTGATACATGAAGGAAAGGGACGCTTTGAAGCGCCGAACTGGATGCCCGATGGCAAGCGGTTATTGTTTAATGAAAAAGGCTCTTTATACACAATTGGTGTGGAGGGTGGCACACCGGAGAAACTGAATACGGGTGACGCAACGGCTATTAACAACGATCATGGTATTTCGTTCGACGGGAAGCTGCTGGCAATAAGCAACAGCCGCCCCGGCTTGTATGGTGGTGGTTCGTCGGTTTATATTCTTCCGCTTGCGGGCGGCACGCCAAAGCTGCTGACACAGGGAACACCCTCTTACTGGCATGGCTGGAGCCCGAACAATAAGGAAGTGCTCTTTGTGGCGCAGCGCGACAGTTCTACCATTTATAATATCTACAAACAACCTATTAATGGCGGCGCGGAAGTAGCATTGACCCACAACACGAAAGGACATGTGGACGGACCGGAATACTCGCCGGACGGCAAATACATTTATTATAATGCCAACCCTACGGGCACGATGCAAATCTGGCGAATGAAACCGGATGGCAGCGGAAAGGAGCAACTGACGTTTGATGAATATCACAATTGGTTTCCGCATCTTTCGCCGGACGGCAAATGGATTGCTTTTATTTCCTTCCCAATAGATATTGACCCGGCTTCGCATCCTTCGTACGAAAGAGTGATGCTGCGCCTGATGCCGGTGAACGGCGGCGCACCCAAAGTGATTGCCTACCTGTATGGAGGACAAGGCACGCTGAATGTAAATTCGTGGTCGCCGGATAGTAAACGCATTGCTTTTGTAAGCAATTCGGAAAAAGCACAGTAAGGATAGAGTTTATTACCCATACTCTCGTGCGAACGAATGAGAAGTGCAGACATTCAGGTGCTAAAGTGGCGGTTTTTGGCTGTCAGTTTGTCGACAATGCGTGCAAGGTGGCAAACAATGCAGGTAAGTTGATGAACAACGCTGCAAGTTGATGA
>CAZZZH010000418.1:0-2069 GCA_964658445.1 Ilyomonas sp. | reverse complement strand
TTATCCGGTATGACGGAATGACCATTTTGCCTTTCCGGATCGTTATCCGGTATGACGAAATACATATTTTGCCCTGCCGGATGGCTATCCGGTACAGGACAGGTTAGTAACCCCGTGGGGCGAGTGCGGCTGGCATAAGTAAAATGCGTTCTGTATGTTATGAAATAGCGCATGGAAGCCGTCTTGTTTTTGTGCAGGTGTTTTATGTAACGTAACGATTCAGCGAATTGCCATTATCTTCCGCCGCAAAAGAAACAAATGCTGGCAGCTTTCGGCAAAAATCCATCAGGCAAAGAGAAAGAAAAAACACATCACTCGCCCAATTACCGTGATGGGCAATTTCAAAACCCGGTACCTACACAGGTAATGCAGATGGGGTTAGATGCCGTTAAAATGGTATTCAAGTTCATGAACAAGCCGGCAGATTGTTTTCCTCCCAAACCTTTGCCTTCGGTTACTACCCACCTGCTTGCTTTGCCGGAAGATAAAACCACGATCGTTTGGTTTGGGCATTCTTCTTACTTCATTAAAACCGGTGGAAAGACTATCCTGGTCGATCCGGTTTTCAGCGGTTATGTATCGCCGTTTAAAGGAATGAACAAAGCCTTTGCAGGAAGCAACCGCTACGGCGTGGAAGACATGCCGTTCATTGATATTTTAGTCATCTCGCACGACCATTACGACCACCTCGATTACGAAACCATCGTAAAGCTGAAAGGCAGAGTGGCAGCGGTTTGTACGTCGCTCGGTGTGGCTTCTCATTTTGTGTATTGGGGATACAATAAAGACATTATCCACGAGCTTGACTGGCATCAATCTGTTTTCATAAACGACATAAAAATCACCGCGTTACCGGCGCGTCATTTTTCGGGTCGCGGGCTAAAAAGGGATCAGACCTTGTGGTCCGCTTTCGTACTGGAAGCAGGCGCACACAAACTACTGCTGGGCGGCGATAGTGGCTATGCATCGCACCTGAAAGAGATAGGAGAGAAGTATGGTCCTTTCCATATAGCCATGTTGGAATGCGGGCAGTACAACCTTGCCTGGCACGATATACACATGCTGCCCGAAGAGACGGCGCAGGCAGCTATCGATGTAAAAGCCGAAGTGCTTATGCCGGTGCATTGGGGCAAGTTTTCCATCTCGCTGCATCCCTGGAATGAACCCATAAAAAGAATAAGTGCTAAAGCGAAAGAATTGAACGTAAAACTTACCACGCCATTGATAGGAGAGCCAGTAATTGTCGGCGAACATTACCCACATACAGAATGGTGGGAAGAAGTGAAATGAATCGCTTTTCGGAGCAAAAGATTGTAACACTTTAATCTCTTATCAGCACTCGTTCTTACAAAATATTTTTCAGTCTCAAGTGTTGCAGCAGCATAATTGTTTTACCGTCTTTTATATCGCCGGTATCAATCATTGCTAAGGCAGTATCGAACGGCATTTCCAACACTTCAATGTCTTCCTGTTCGTGTTCTACACCGCCGCCTTCGGTCACTTTCATTTGAGCTGAATATTCGGCGATAAAAAAATACAACAACTCTGTAACCGAGCCCGGCGACATATACGCTTCGAATACCTTTTTTACTACAGAAATCTTGTAGCCTGTTTCTTCTTCCGTCTCGCGTTGTATGCAGTCGCTTGCGTTGTCTTTGTCTAACAAACCAGCACAGCTTTCAATCAACATTCCCGTATCGTTTCCATTGAGAAACGTAGGCAACCGGAATTGCCTTGTCAGGATAACGGTCTTTAATGCAATGTTATATAACAGAATAGTGGCACCGTTTCCTCTGTCGTAAGCTTCGCGGCTTTGCGTTTGCCACGAGCTATCTTTCTTCAAATAATCGTACGTTATCTTTCGCAGCGTGTACCAGTTATTCGAAAGGATTTTGGTTTGCCGGATTGCAATCCTGTTATTCTGCATCGGGCACTTCCTCCAGGTTGTAATAAACCGGCAAGCCGCGTTCTTTCGCTAATCTTACATCCTCGTCTGCACCTTTGGAAGCGCCGTTTATTCGAAGAACAGCATCGCATTTATCGAGCAGCCGGTGCGCACCCGGGTATTG
>CAZZZH010000417.1:0-2072 GCA_964658445.1 Ilyomonas sp. | reverse complement strand
CATTGAGTCTTTTCGTTGATCGGCGTTAAAAGTTGTTTTTATTTATGTTCCACAAGTATGAAAAGCCGCCATAAGTGTCCCCTCTTGCTTATTTATTTGCCTGACACAGCCCCCTTTTTGTAAAAGGGGGAACACAGTAAAGAAAGCTATTTATTAGACTCGTAATCTATATCTATACAAAGAAAGCTGTGCTAACCAATCTCTACGAGATTGGTTCCGCTCTGCCAATTTGTGACATCAAGGTAGCATACTGCGAGCAGGGAGGGGGTTGTCCGTTATTATTATAGAAGCTTTGTTGTGAAGTGTTATCGTATTGTAAAGAATAAAACTTGTAAAGAACACAAAATATAGCCTGTTATCCACAAATTGCTCTAAAAGATGCCAGAGACCAACAGCCGTTATAAATAGGATTAGCCCTATTAACATTACTACCGCATAGTGATATATCATTCCGCTCTGCAATTTACTAATTCTTCGAGCCAAATTCGAAAAGGCTAAACAGATGCCTTGAGGGCCGATAACTTCAAAAACACCTTTGTCTAAACTCTTAAAAGAAACTTGATAACCAAAATTTAGCCCCCTGTGGCCTATGAAATCGTTGTACACTTTATCAAAAAACCAGCGCTTGTTAAAGATAGAGTACATTAGTCGTCCAAAAGGTGTCATTTTAAAAAAATAAGCCGGCGCTGGTTTTGAATAATTAACCAGAAATGCCAGAAAAGCGCCGAGCGCTGTAAAGAGCAAAGGTATCAATTTGTACAATTGATTGATATATTCTGATTCTAATAGGTTGCTTCTGGCAGGGAGAACAAATAGAGAGTTGCCCCAAAATTGGGTACCGACGCCAATCATCATATCTTTTGCCAAAAAACCCACAAAGATACTTCCGATAGATAGTAACATGAGTGGTATACCCATAAGTAAGGGTGCGTCATGTGTACTCTTGATTGAATGTTTAAAGGCTGCTGTGGGGGCTAAAAAACTTAGAAAAAGCAGTCGAAAGGAGTAATAAGACGTGAAAAGTACACAGATTGATCCTAACCAATAAGCAAAATTACCATTTATCGTGTATCGCGCATAGGCGACTTCTAAAATGACATCTTTTGAATAAAAGCCGGTTAAAAAGGGGAATCCAACAAGAGACAATGAGCCAACAAGCATCATAGCATAAGTAAAAGGGAGTAGTTGTACAATACCCCCCATTTTTCGCATATCTTGCTCATTTGAAAGGGCATGAATCACGGAACCAGCCCCTAAAAACAGTAATGCCTTAAAAAATGCGTGATTCATGAGATGAAACACACCTACTGAATAATTTGAGATACCACACGCAAAAATCATGTACCCTAATTGGCTGCACGTAGAATAAGCTATCACACGTTTAAGATCATTTTGAACAATTCCGGTAGTTGCAGCAAAGAAACATGTCATAGCACCGACAATCGTGATCACCATTAACGCAAAAGGCGCATATTCAAAAATAGGAGAGCATCGCGCTATCATGAAAACACCTGCTGTTACCATTGTAGCCGCGTGAATAAGCGCGGAAACAGGAGTAGGCCCCTCCATCGCATCGGGCAGCCAAGTATGTAATCCGAGTTGTGCAGATTTACCGACAGCTCCTATAAAAAGTAGCACACCTATTACATTTAGAGCGTTGAACGACTGGTCTAAAAATATAAAATTTGTGTGTGTCGTAAATGGAACGGCAGCAAAGATGGCAGGAAAAGACACAGTCTTGAAAACGTAAAAGATTGCCATGATACCTAATGCCAGACCAAAATCTCCCACACGATTGACCAGCATGGCTTTTATAGATGCTTTATTAGCTTGCAATCTTGTAAACCAAAAATTGATCAGCAGATAAGAGGATAGTCCTACTCCCTCCCATCCAAAGAACATTTGTAACAGGTTGTCCGCTGTCACAAGCATGAGCATAAAAAAAGTAAATAATGACAAATAGCTCATGAATCTAGGCAAATGTGGGTCTTCTGACATATATGAAATAGAGTACACATGTACCAAACTACTTACAGATGTTATAACAATGAGCATGACAGCTGTTAAGCTAT
>CAZZZH010000416.1:0-2075 GCA_964658445.1 Ilyomonas sp. | reverse complement strand
TATAAATATCCCATTTGTTAAATACAAGAATGGACGGTATATGAAAAGCTTCTGCCGATACCAAAAAACGGTCTATAAAACCGTTAGAAGTGCGGGGTTCTTTAAGCGTGGCAAACAATAAAGTCTGGTCAAGGTTCGAAGCAATAATATGGTGCTGATTTTTATTGTGTGGCGAACTTCGGGCAATATAATTTTTCCGGTCTTCAATGCGGGTGATCATTGCTGTCTTATCTTCATCCCCTTCGGGCTCAAGCGTCACTTTATCTCCCACCGCAACTGGATTGGTTGATGTTATGTTATCGATTTTGAAAATGCCTTTTATCCGGGATTGAAAGGTTTGCCCGTCTTCAGCTTTTGCTATGTACCAGCTTCCTGTTGATTTATAAATAAGCGCCTGCATAAAAAGCGAAGATATTACAGAATATAATTGTCGGTAAAAATGGAAAATTTAGCGGCAGTTCTGGGGTATTGCCTCCCCAACTTATGTTTTGATCGCCTCAAATTATTTTTTTTTGCGGCAAAGTTCTCCCGGATTATGTCATTAAGAAATTACATAAAGCGTTAGCAAATTCCTTGATTTAAAATTAGTTTTTCAGGGTTGCATTCACAAGAAATTAAAATGATAAGCAATACTTAACAAAAAGTTCTCTTTGGCATGATATATACTGGTAATAGCAAAAACATTCTTGCGTGAGGAAATTATTTATTGTGGATGATGATAATGATATCCTGCTTTCTCTTAAAATCTGGTTTTCGAAAAAAGGTTTTGACGTAAAAGTTTTTCAGCAATCTAAGCCGCTCATCGAGGCTTTGTATCAGTCTCAACCCGATCTCATTTTGTTAGATGTGAATCTGAATGGAGAAGATGGCAGGGAAATCTGCAAACGAATCAAAAAAGAGTTTATTACCAATCGTCCCATCATTCTGTTTTCTGCTAATGCCTATGCTTTGGAAAATTACAAAGACAGTTGTGCCGATGATATCCTGCACAAGCCTTTTTCTCTGAACGAAATTTACAGTCTTATCAATTCGCATCTTCCGATTGAAGCATAAGTAACCTGACATAAAAAGTCGCTATCTTCAACACTCAAATTAGGTATCATAAATTCTTTTCAGAATACCAATATGTTAGTTTTCGATGAATGAGCCTTTCGTTATTTCGGTTGCTTACAAGGATGAAATCATTGATTTTCCTGCGCAGTTATTTACCTCTGCTTTTTCATACCAAATCCAGGTTATAATTGATGAAGTGCCTGTCAATTTTGAACGCGATGACAGTGGCGATTTTCGCGCTATTGCCGCGTTGCCAGAGGATGCCCGTTTTCAAAAAACTGACCCTGTATTGTTACAAGCCATAGCCAATCAGTTAGAAGAAATTCTTTCGTAAAAATTTATGTTCTGCTGGCAATCAGCAGGTTCAGGTCGGTATATTTCAGGTCGTATCGCTGGCTGATGTAAATATCCGTCAAATGCCCTTTATATAGGTACACGCCATGCCGCAGGTTAATGTTGTGCCACAGCATTTCTTCAATGCCACCTTCATCTCCTGCATCAATCAGCAGCGGCATCAATACGTTGCTAATGGCATGGCTGGCGGTTCGGGCAAAACCGCTGGCAATGTTCGGCACACAGTAATGGATCACGTCATACTTACGGAAGGTTGGGTTTTCATGCGTCGTAACTTCGCTGGTTTCAAAGCAGCCGCCACGGTCAATGCTTACGTCAATAATCACACTACCGCTGCGCATATTAGCTACCATATTTTCCGTAACTACAATAGGGCTTCTGCCACTTTCTGTTATCAGCGCACCCACGGCTACCTCGCATGTTTTTAATTGTTTCGCCAGAATTTTAGGCTCCATTACGCTTGTCCACACACGCACACCCAGGTTGTTTTCCAGGCGTTTTAGTTTATAAACATTATTGTCAAACACCTTTACCGATGCGCCCATGGCAAGAGCTGTACGGGTAGCGTACTCGCCTACCACACCTGCTCCAATGATAATCACCTTGGTAGGAGGAATGCCACTAATGCCGCCGAGCAGTACGCCTTTGCCCTGGTTAGCCGTTCCCAA
>CAZZZH010000415.1:0-2084 GCA_964658445.1 Ilyomonas sp. | reverse complement strand
ACGCATCGTCTTTCGCATCGAGAATATAATAGCTTTCGTCCTGCGTATAAGCCATTCCAAACTGCTCGCGGATGTATTCTTTCAGCGGGTGTACCTGCAAGCTCAGATTGCCGCCGCTGATAGTGTCTAAGAAATCGAAACGGATCGGAAACTCCTCACCAAATGCCTCATGTACTTTTTTCCCAAGCAGTTCTTTTGGCTTTGTAAAAATGAGATTAATAGCAGGCGTTTCAAACGTAACGTTATCGTTAAACCGGAACAATAAACTGTTCTCCTCAGGCACACAGTCGAAGCCCCACGCATAGTTTGGCGCAGAACGGTCGAGGTCGATTACTTCCTTTAACCATTGCCCGCCCCAAGGTCCGGGGTCAAAGAAGGGTACCAGCCGGAAAGGCTGATGCACACAGCGTTCCAGCGCATCGCGGTAGGCATCGGCAGTTAAAAGTTTAGGTTCATTGGGAATGGTGGTATCCAGTAAAAAATCCCATCGGTTCATCAACGTTTTCTTGTGCCTGTCGAGCACACGCCAATCCACGAAAAAAGCTCTTTTGTATTGGTAGGCAAACAGGTCTTCGGGGTTATGTGCCGCGAGGTTGCCGACACTGTTTTTGCGGAAGCGCAACTGGATTTCCCAGCGCGGCATATCTGCATATACAAGAATGTCGGCCTCGCTTGCAATCAGTGCGGCGCCTGTGCCATATACAATCACTGTGGCATTGCTGTCCGCTATGTTTTTTTGGTAAACAGAAATCTTCTCTGCATCAAAAAACGCTTGAATAGTCAACGGTGTGATGTAGCCAAACACAAGGTCGTCGGTTGCATAAGGATACACCATCTTTTCTATCTCTTCCGAAGGCTTAAAAGCTGATGAAGCGTCTATCATTTCTGCATTCGAAAATGCTTGCCGAAGTGCTATCTGTAGTTCGCTTGTATCTACACCCTGGTAGCATTCAACAGCCACAACAATCTTATTGGTGGATTTCTTTTTAGCTATGCCAGCTTGCAGGGCATTCGCAATTGCCTGCCAGCCGGCGAGGCAATAATGCTCTGTAACTTTTATTACCGGGAATTTGTCGAAGTTCGATTTCAATATACTTTCTTTTTACTTGTTATACACCAGCCAGGCAGCGCCGAGCAGGGCAGCCGCGTTTATATTTTCAGCCGCGTCAATTTTTACCTTTCCCCACGGCGTCCAGGCATGGACATCTGTTTTTTGCTGCACATATGGAATGATAAAATCTGCGCTCGCCATCACGCCGCCGCCAATTACCAGTACTTCCGGATCGTAAGCGTGAATAAGGTTTACCGCTGCTGCGCTCCATACATTCACACAGATAGTTCGCAGCTCTTTTGCCAGCGTATCGTTTTCTTCCGCACAGCGAAATATACTTTCAAAATCTATCTTTTTTTCGCGCGATAAAACACTGGCGGGATATAAAGAATGCTGTTCTGCCATGTTCTTAATATTCCATGTCGAGGCTTCGGTTTCTACGCAGCCGATATTGCCACAATTGCATTGACTGCCCTGCAAATTGATGGTGAAATGACCACCCAGGCATCCTGCCTGGAAATGCTTGCCGCGCAATACTTTTCCTTCTATCACCGCCGATGAACCCACGCCGGTACCGATTGTCATCAGCACCACGTTATCATAACCCTTTCCCTTGCCATACTGCCATTCGCCAATGAGTGCGCAGCGGGCATCGTTCTCAATTTCAAGTGTTGTGTTCCATGTATCGCTAACCCATTTAACCAAATCAAGATTAACTACATCGTTAAACTTATTATCGATTGACAGCACTTTCTTTTGCCGCCTGTCTACAATGCCTGGCATCGAAATACCAACGCCTCTAATGTGATGCTTACCAATGCTACAATGCATCATCATATCAGTTACTGCGCCTTCAATCAAAGGAAGCTTATTCTGCAGACCATTTGATGATTCAGCATCAATTGAAGCAGTACAAAGCATGCTGTCGCCTTTCACAAGTCCCAGCTTAATCTTTGTTCCGCCAATATCCATTGCAACCACAATATCACCTTCAGCTTCTGGTGTGGAGATGCTGGCAGCATTTCTGTGTGAT
>CAZZZH010000414.1:0-2088 GCA_964658445.1 Ilyomonas sp. | reverse complement strand
AATCAAATAGTCCAACATCACTTTCTATTCTTATTGTTTGTATGGGCTCAATCAAAATGAAGATTTGGTTGTAGGCTGTCACTTCTCTTACTTCCGCTTCTTTTAGAAGAATGTGCCTAAAGCGCAAGAGATACATTTTCCCATGTCCCATTTCCTGCATTCTGCGGCTGATATAATCCAGGGCTAAATCACTTGTCATTGGAGTCAAGTTTTTCGTACCAGATAAAAATGTTTAGTCCATAGGTCACATCCTTGTCGAAGTACAATCCCCAACTGTCTTTGTAATAGGCTTCCAGTATGGGCGAAGCAGTGGTGATAGATATATCCGTATTGAAACGCTTCTTGCCTCTCAACCATTCGCCATTCATTTCACCATTAAACAGGAAATCACCGTAGCTGATATTCTTGTCTTCACGCCACGCTTCACATTGTAAAAAGATGTCGGTTATGTCAGGACTTTGCAGCGACACAGTTCCAGCTTTTTCGTTCTGCACAATTGTAAACAGCGGGTCATACTGCAACAGCGTAACCGGTGGCGGTGGCGGTGGCGGAGGAGGCGCTGCCTGGCAGGAACCTGTGCCCGATGCAAAGAAGGAGTGTTGTAAATCTGTGGTCAGGGTTAATAAGTCTCCATTAGCATTGGCCGTTGGTTTATAGTTCCGGTTATTACTCCCGTACTGGCTCCAGGTAGCAAGCGATGTAGCATTCACATCGGCTGCTAACTTCGCTGCAATAGATGCCGGTGTATCACCATCAACCGCAGTTACTGAAATGACTACTGAATAAACACCGAAACTGTAAACAAACGTTGGATTTACAGCAGCTCCGATTCTAAATACCTGTGTAGTGATTCCATTCGCAGTATTGGAACTTACCGAATCAATAGAAGCGGTGCCCGGATTAGGACAGTTATTGGCCGCTGGTGTGGTTGGCGTTGTTGGTGCAGTGGGTGTCACATTTCCACCGTTATTGTTCGGTGGCGTTGGCTGCGCTGCTTGCGTAAACAAAAAGGCGCTTGCTTCTACTCCTATAATTTTCAGAGCTGTACCAAGCAGAGGGATTTGAAAATATTTAATCTCACCCTTGCGGCTTATTTGTTCGCTGTGTGATATGACTTTCTGCTGCTGCATTAGGATTTGATTTCTACGTCTAGATAAATGGAAACACGATATGCCACAAATTGAAGTCGTGCGTCTGCTGTATCTTTGTATTCGACC
The DNA here is from genome assembly GCA_964658445.1 of Ilyomonas sp. Lineage (GTDB taxonomy): Bacteria > Bacteroidota > Bacteroidia > Chitinophagales > Chitinophagaceae > Ilyomonas. Next base: position 871 of record CAZZZH010000414.1, on the reverse strand, counting down.
TTCACTTTGAAGTTGCCGGGAAGCACTCCGCCCATGCTGTAAAACCTATCATTGGGCGATACATTTAGTCCACTCATTAGGAGCTTTGTTTCATAGCCTTCGGGAAAGATTTCATCCGAGTTGATTTCTACTTTGGCCGAGCCGCGGTAGTACACAAGGTCATCACGGTCTGATGTAAACAGAATGCCGTGGATGGCTGTTACTGTTTTGTCTAATTCAAAGGTTTTTGAACTGATGGCATTTGCGGTTTGCACATCTATATCGTATCGCTTTTTTATTCTCTTTGCCATAAATGGTTTTAAGTTGATTAAGCGGTTGTACCACCGGCTACTTTAATTACCGACAGAAGATTATCTACATTCTTTTCGTTTTGCCCGTAACCGGCACCAGGAAGTGATGCCCATTCTTTACGGCACTTTGCAATGGCTTCCTTGAACCTTCCCGCATATACATCGTCCAGGGCTTTGCGGCGGCGAATAAGTTCAACGGCAGCTTTGTCCTGGCTTGCAGGACTAAAATCAGGAAGGCCAAGCCTGGGTTGAATTTCATTCCAGGTCTTAGAAAGAATTTGATAGGCTCCGGCTGCGGTACTGGTAATGCCCCATTTTGTTTGGGCCGTATTAGGGTGCTTTGTGAAGTCACCGAAACTGCCTCCACCATATAACTTCTTATAGCCGTCTTTGCCGTAAGTGCCTTCTGCATATTGTATCATAATCAGAAAGGCACGAATGTTTTTGTAGGCAACTTCTGTTTTGTTCATCCGGCAAAGGCCGGCATCAGTTCCAACCTCAACCTGATCACGGATAAAGGCAATATCTACAGTTTCACTCTGCAGGACGTCTCTGCACCCGCCACCGCGGGTCAGGCGGAT
>CAZZZH010000413.1:0-2119 GCA_964658445.1 Ilyomonas sp. | reverse complement strand
TTGTCAGTGATACAGTTTTAAAACTGGCTAAAGCGGGTAAACTGAAAGGCGTATTACAGGCCATTGAAGCTGAACGTCATAATCACAATGCCAATACTGGCAAGTCACCTGATGGGCAGATTGCAGTCGTTCGCGTGGGTGCTTATAAAAAATAATGGTTTTTTCTTTTCATGAACATCGCATTAGCCACCCTTTTCCTTCTCATTATTCTCTATCCTGGTTTTATTTTCAGACGATTTTATTACACTGAAGAATTCTCAAGAGAGTATTTCAAACAAACAATTACAGATTTATTAGTCGCTGCTATTCTGCCAAGCACATTGCTGCATATTGTTGGCTATTTTCTGTTTGTCCAGCATCGTTATATCATTGATATATCTACTATCGGAACCTTGCTTAGCGGCACAAGCGATGGCGTAAAAGTAACAGCTGCTTTTCAAAGTATTTATGCTCACGCAACAGGAATTATAGCTTATTTCATCGCTGTAAGTTTTCTGGCTGCAGTAGCGGGTTTGGTGGCTAAATATGTTGTTCGAAAATTAAAGCTTGATCGTAAATTTAAACTGTTCCGTTTTCAAAACGAATGGCATTATATCTTCAGCGGTGAAATTCTTGATTTTCCCCGTGTTCCCGGCAGTGCAGATGACATCTCTATCCGTTACATAGATGCCTTGGTAAAAAGCGACCAGGGAACCATTATCTACACTGGCATTCTTGCTGATTATGTATTGAGTAAAGATGGCGGTATCGACAGGATTTATCTAACTGATGTAAAGCGTCGGTATCTGAAAGACGATAAGATGAACCAGCCACAGGAAAACAACGATAACGATGAACGCTATTATCGTTTACCAGGTCAATTCTTTATTATTCCCTACACGCAAATTGTCAACCTGCACATTACTTACTACAAGATAGAAGTAACGGATGATGAATTGACAGAAGAACTGGATAATATTAGCACAGATTAATCACTCCACTTACTCTTTGTCTTTGGCACCAGCAGCAGGCTTTTACGCAGAGTTTGTTTCAAATGAATTTTTACCAGTTGACCCATTGTTTTGGCCTTGAAATAAAGCAGTTGGTTAAAGTGCATTGCCAGCTCGTTTTTTAGCTGGTTTATCTTTTCATCTTTCGAAATTTCATCTTCTGTCATAATGTCGAGCAACTCTTTTACACGGTAGCGGGATGATACCAAACGGAACGTCATCATAGTGCGTTCTTCAGCCTGATACTGCTTGATAGATTTCAGGTCCAAATGCTTTTGCGCAAGCTGAACAAATGGATTATTTTCTTTAAAAAACTGGGGCAGATATAAATTTTTTTTGCCCTCGTAACTCTGCTGGTCAAAGTCAATAGCGCGGATGCGATATTGCACATCTTCAATGTCCGGCGTCATGTTTACAATAAAATTATAACTGCGCATGTCACCCAACAAACGCACAAAACATCGCTCGTTAAACTTCACGAATTCTTTAGCCAAACGGACCAAATTAGTAGTAGGGTTATCGAGATATTGTTCTAAAAAAATATCGCCCGGCACACCGGCAATATGTTCTTCAACAAGGGTTTTGTTGTTCGTAAAAAAAGTAATCCGGTCGGGCGATAACAAGTGCTCTAACTCTAACCCATACACACGGCTGGCATCGGCAAACTTGATGTAATAATGGTCATAGTTGTCGTTGAACTTATTCACAATGCGGATGCGAAACGGCTGGCTGTTGCCAAAGCTGCAGAAGTCTATGCGTTGCACATCCAGGTGGTCTACAAAGCTTAAATCGCCTTCTGTTTTTAAGATGGCATATGTTTGAACCAACGCATCGCGCAGATAGTTCCACTCGCGCATATCATATGTCACTGTTTCCCAAAAAGTATCGCGTCCAAACTTGTCTTTTAGCGGGATGGAATAGGTAAAGTGTAGCAAATCCTGGTAAGAGATAGGCAACTTCGTTTCCCGTCCATACTTGGTAAGATAAACGCGCAGGCTGTCGCGTATCGGAAACATCGGTTTCTTTCGTGAAGGCCGAATGGCTGACTTGGTATCGTCGTGCGCTTCAAACATTTTATAGGGAAAATTTTATCACTATCATTTGATAGTATCAAAAGTAACAAAGCGAAA
>CAZZZH010000412.1:0-2139 GCA_964658445.1 Ilyomonas sp. | reverse complement strand
CATTACCTAGTCCCTGCACAACCACCCGCTTGCCTTCGATACCGATGGACATGCCCAGGCGTTCCATTATATCGGGCATGTTACAAACCTCTCTTACACCGAAATAAACGCCCAAACCCGTAGCTTCTTTTCGTCCGCGTACACCGCCCTGTGTTATCGGCTTTCCGGTTACACAACCCATTGCTTCTACTTCGCCAGGGTGCAATGTTATGTACGTGTCTAATATCCACGCCATTTCACGTTCGCCTGTACCATAGTCGGGAGCCGGAACATCAGTACCGGGTCCGATAAAATTTTTTTTCACTAATTCTGTTGTATAACGGCGCGTAATTTTTTGTAGTTCCAGTTCACTATACTTTTTAGGGTCTATTTTAATGCCGCCCTTACCACCGCCAAACGGAACGTTTACGATAGCGCATTTGTAAGTCATGAGTGCAGCCAGCGCCATTACTTCATCCTGGTTTACTTCGTTACTAAACCGGATGCCGCCTTTGCAAGGTGTTTTATGATGCGAATGCTGCACCCGATAAGCTTCAATCACTTCAATCCTGCCATTGTCTCTGCGTATTGGGAAACGCATTTGGTACACAGCATTGCATGCTTTGATCTGTTCTAACAAACCTTCTTCCCATTTAGTGAAGGATGCGGCTTTTGTAAAACTCTTGTTTACATTGTTGAAAAAACTATACTCCTGAGACATTGAAAATTGTTTTAAATAAGAATCGTTAGAAAATAAGATTTTTATCTGTTACTTGAATTTTTAAAAAAGGATAATTCTTGCTAAGAATCTTTTTTTTCAAGCTTTGATATTTTTTTATCAAGATTGAATAAGTATAGAAAAAGACCACTTAGAATAACAACAATAACAGCAACCACTACATAAATTTTCCCATTGCTGCGCATGAAGTCAGTAGGGTCTTCGCCTTTCTTTATGCCACCGTTTTGTGCTTTCGCCAGCAACACTGGCAACATTAAAATCAGCGATAAAAAAGTATATTTAAGCTTGTTCATACACAGAATTGTTTTCTTCGTAAATACGGTAACGGATGCGTAAGGTTGTTATCCAGGTGCCCAGCAATGTCCAGCCAATAATAGCCGGGTAAAAAACAATCCTCATATTGGCATCCAAATCCTTAGGATTCAAGCCAGGATTGCCTTCCACACCCTGACCGCCAGGATGTAATGATTCTTTAAGGCGTGGCAAAATGAAGAATAAAGGGATGGTCATGGCAAATGCGAAGATGTTATAAACCGCACTTACTTTGCCACGTTTGTCTATATCAATCATAGAGCCGCGCAAGATGAAATAGGCATAATAAATAAGAATGCCGATAATGGTATAAATCTGCTTAGGATCACCGTTTAGAGGAGCACCCCATTGATAGTTCGCCCATATCATACCAGTAATAAAACCGAGCGTGCTGTACACTGCGCCGGTGCGGGCATATTCAACCGAATAAAAATCGTAAACCGGGTTTTGTGTGCGCAAATGAAGGATGGCATAAACCACCGAGATGATAAAAAAAACCATCATTGCCATCCACATGGGCACATGGAAAAAAAGATTGCGGATGCTTTGCTGCATCCTGTCATCTAAGTAAGGAATCTTTACAAAAAAACCGGCGGTGCAGGTATAAAGTAGCAAAACAAACGATGCAATTTTCCACCAAGGCTTACGAAGCATAGAAACGGTTTATGACAAAATAATTTAGAACGATAGCAATTCATTTTGCGGTTGCAAATGTATAGCAAAGGGTTTATACAAACAGTTGTTAGTTTGTGTGCTGACTGTCTCCAACAAACATTTAACCTTACTCTCAATCTTTCCATAGAAATGGGAATAAGATGATAGCAAGGATAATGATTAAAACATCGAAAGCGATGAGCAATAAAGTCATCTGCCAAAGATTTGATTGCAGAATGGAAGAAAAGGCAACGCCCGCAACTTTATTGAGTAAAAGCAATTGCGGCGTGATGATAGGAAAACCCATGATCGCCATCAGCGCAGCTTGCTGCTGCGCCTTTGCTGCTATGGCTGCAAGAAACGTAAACGTCAGCCCCAGACCGATGCCGCCAAGGCAACTGATGCCGAGAAACTGCCAGAAATGAACCAGCGGGTTACCCAGAAAAAGAGTGAAG
>CAZZZH010000411.1:982-2167 GCA_964658445.1 Ilyomonas sp. | reverse complement strand
TAGAGCAACTGCTTTCTTAGCAGAAGTAGCTGCTTTTTTAGGCGCAGCCTTCTTAGGCGCTGCGGCTTTCTTTGCTGTGTTGGCTTTCTTTAGATTCTTTAAAGCCACTGCTTTTTTAGTTGATTTTGCCATGAGATGGGATATTTAGTAAATAATAACGAAAGTTATAACAATTTATAAGTTCAAAAATTATTCCGGTAAATTTTTATATATTTTAAACAGTGAATAATGGGAAGAGGCAAGCACAGCAGTAAGCCCTGGAGTCATTTTGAAATACGGGTTCTGGTTCATAGATAATCATTTAGCAGCATTCTTACGGATGCCTGTGGATGGCAGCTTACCTTTATCTTTTTATGAAAGCATTTCTTACGGCCTATTGGAAGAACTTGATCTTTATTAATTATGAGGTGAACGAAGCTTTGCTGTCGCCTTATTTACCCAACGTAACCGAGCTTGACTTCTACAATGGCAAATGCCTTGTAAGCCTGGTTGGCTTTCTGTTTCTGAACACCAAAATTCGTGGCATCGGCTTTCCGTTTCATCGCAATTTTGAAGAGTTTAATCTCCGCTTTTATGTTCGGCGAAAAGAAGGCAAATCTTTTAAGCGGGGTGTTGTATTTGTAAAGGAAATTGTGCCTCGCAGAATGATAACCTGGGTAGCTTATGGGTTGTACGGCGAGAAGTATTATTATCATCGTATGAAGCACAGTCTTGCTGAAACGCAGTCTCAGCTTGATGTTTCATATTCTTTCTTTGCCAATCAAGAATGGAACACTATAGAAGTAGCAGCCGATAAAAACAAAAAACCTGTAGTAATGGCAACGGAAGAAGAATTTATAACGGAGCACTATTGGGGCTACACAAGGCTGGCAAACGGCGACACATCAGAATATAATGTTCAGCACCCGCGATGGAATATTTACAACATCACTGACTATAAAGCAAACGTTGATGCTGTGTATTTATATGGCAAACGATGGCATGAATATTTATCTGCTACACCTACTTCTGTATTCATGGCAGATGGCTCGCCGGTAACAATTTTTAACCGTAATATTATAAAATAAGAACCATGGATAAAGCGATAAAGAAAACAGTTGTATTAGGCGCTTCAGACAGCCCGATGCGCTATAGCTATCTTGCTGTAAGAAGATTAAAATCGTATGATCATCCGGTGGTTGCCAT
>CAZZZH010000411.1:0-972 GCA_964658445.1 Ilyomonas sp. | reverse complement strand
GATACTAACATCATCACCGAGCATCCGCAAATGGAGGATGTGGATACAGTTACAATTTACCTAAACCCAATACATCAAAAGCAGTACTATGATTACATTTTAGCTCTTCATCCCAAACGAATTATCTTCAACCCGGGAGCAGAAAATAGTGAGCTGGCAAGCCTTGCCAAAGAAAAGGGAATACAACCGGTGAATGCCTGCACGCTGGTAATGCTGGGCACGGGACAGTATTAAATGATTGATAATTGTTGATGGTTAATTGAGTGATTGATTGTGTTTCACCTCTTCATTGGCAGGTAAGAATTATCCATATCGCAATAGGTTTTCCACCGCATGTTTATAATATCATAATACACAAAGCATCGTTATATTAATATTCCTGCGTACTTTTCATAAAAGTTTATTGTATGAAATGGAGGAAATTCAATGGCGAAGCCATTACGCTTCCCATCAAAGATGCAGTGGAAGATACCATCAAACGGGAAACAGAGAAAGGCGTTCGTTTGAAAGTATGTATTGGAACCGACAGCCAGGTAAAAGGTGAAGAAACAGAGTTTGCAACAGTGATCGTTTTTTTACGCGAACACGCTGGTGGCTTCATGTACATTCACAACGACAAAACACGGCAGCAGTACCACATTAAAGAACGGATGCTGGTAGAAGTAGCCAAGAGCATTGAGATTGCTTACGAGCTTTGCGACCTGTTTATCGAGTATGGCGTTGACATGGAAGTTCATGCTGATATTAACACCAACCCGCAGTTCAAAAGTAATGATGCTTTAAAGGAAGCGATGGGCTATATACTTGGTATGGGCTTCGCGTTTAAAGCCAAGCCAGAAGCCTTTGCCAGCAGTTGCTGCGCCGATAAGATTGTAAACTAATTACAATCTTTTTTATTTTTATAAAGTGACTGCACTATCTTACAATAGTGCCTTATAAACCTTACTCTCCTTTTTATTTTTCTCTGTTTTA
>CAZZZH010000410.1:0-2209 GCA_964658445.1 Ilyomonas sp. | reverse complement strand
GATCAATTTATATTCTTTTGAAAGTGAGGGAGTAACGTAAGGGTTATCCCTTCACCTTCGCAGATTTTTTTTGGCTTGATAAAAATACGTTGCCTGCTGCTATTTTGCAAGCAGTTTTTATTATTCATTACCAGCATCCTATAAGTAGACAACCTGTGGTTGCTACAAGCCTCTGTGATTAAGTAAATAATAGTTCTTCTGCGTTCTTAGCAGAAAAGATCAGCCGGCTACAGTCTTTAATAAAGTCAATGCTTTCGTTGATTTGATTATTGTACGATGACAACACATGTTTTGTAGTCCGGCTGAAAGCGTTGATCATTGTTATAGGTAATGAATAGTTGAATAATATTTTTTCTGTCTTTTATTGTACTACTGCAGTTTCGTAGGGCTTACCACTGAGCCACACATATCTTATACGGCTTAGTAGTTTTCTTGCCACCTTTACTATGGCTGCTTTACCATTCTTTCCTCGTTTTATTTGTTCATTATAATACAATGCAAGTGCAGGATCATTTCTCTTTGCTGTCCAGGCACATTCTATCAGATCGCTTCGTAGCTGCCGGTGTTTGCGTACTGTTATTCTTCCTTTCACTTCTTTTTCACCGCTGCTATGCTCCATAGGCATCAGGCCAATGAAGCTGTTTAGGTGATAGAAGTTTTGAAACCTGTTCATATCGCCAATCTCTGTGAGCAGGGCTGCGGCCGTAAGTGGACCAATACCAGTGATGGTGCGAAGCAGGTAGTAACGGTCTTTGTATTTTTTGCTGCGCATGAGCTTGCGTATATCGTTGCTGATGCTTAAGAGTTCTTTTCTAAGCACCACCACTTCACGTACCTGGTAATCGAGTGTTATGCGGTTGCTGCTATGCTCAAAACTGAGTTGCTGCAACCAACAAATAAAGTTGTGGCTCCAGTGAGGATTATCGAACTGTGGAGGTATAGCGATGCCACAGTAAGCAAGAAAACCTTTCACCCTGTTCTTGCAGCGTACCAGGTCTCTCCACAAGCGCTTACGGTGGCGAAGCAGGTTGCGGTCAGCCTCCTGCTCGCAGAGCGGAACATAAATACCTTTTAGCTGACCTGCAGTCAGGGCTTGTCCGATGCTTCGTGCATCGCGTACATCAGTCTTATACACTTCATCTTTATGGGTGCATGGTATATCTGCGGGATTAACTACCAGGCATTCTACGTTCATCGCTGAAAGTTCTCGTTGTATCCAGTAGCCAAATTTGCCACTCTCATAAGCACAACGGTAATCAGCACCGGGAAAACTACTGGTTAAAAAAGAATGCAAAGCTTTGGGAGAGGGTGGCTGATGGACATTGCGAACATACACTCCATCAAGAAAAACAGCAGCGTTCCAGCTACGTTTGTGAACATCTAATCCAACATCAACCTTGTGATAACTGAAGTTAGTTTTTACCTTTGTCATGGCGTTTAGATTTAGGTGAACTAATGATGTTTTTGTAGCCAAAATTACTTTGGTCTACTACCTTCTCTAAACGCCCTTTTTTATTACATAGAGGCTTTATAAAATTGTGGCGGGACGTTAAGCATTCAACTTTAAATCGCTATTTTGCTTGTGTGGTTAATTAAACAGACGTTTTTCAATTGCCACAACTTCATAAACACTTTAACGTTAGCGGCTATTAGCTTAAAATCATTCGATGAAGAAAAGTAATTTTTAGAGTAGATAGGTATCAAAAAAATCAGTTTGAAACATCTAGTTTTCGTTCGTTTAGTGATACAATACCAGCAACAAGCAAACTGACCATTCCGCCACCAAAAGATAGACCTGCGGAAATGAATAAATAGACAGCTGAAGTTTCAAAGACGCGAAAGTCTCGAAAGGGTTGATAAGAAGCCCAGCCCGCTGCTACAGTCATTAAAGCCAACCCTACACCGCATGTAATAATAGCCACAAGTAAAAATAACCAGCAACAAATCATCAATGTACGGGCTGTTCGGGTAGCAGAGTGAAGGTTTATGATCTTTTCAGAAAATGTGATTGAAGCTACAAGTAAGCCAGCTAACAAAGTAAGAAATGACTTCCCTAAATCCTTCGTAACATCGTAATCTTTTTCCAAAAAAAGTTTTTAGCCAAATTGTTATCGGAGCTAAATTTAAATCGTTTGCTTACGATCAGTTTGATCCGGTACTCATAAATGAAATGTATGGCACTAAGTATAAGACTTTAAATCTAAATTAT
>CAZZZH010000409.1:0-2254 GCA_964658445.1 Ilyomonas sp. | reverse complement strand
CACCTTTGTTGTTGCAGTCAAACAGGTCGCAGTTCTTTAAATCCATTTCGTTCGCTTCAAGAAAAAGCACTACGGCATAGTCGTTCAGCAAGCCATTTACATTGGCATCGGAGATGAGTAATGCACTGCTTTTTGTATCGGCTTCCAGCGCGTTATAATCATCGTCTGTAAGCAAAGAATAAATGGTTTTGCCTGCGCAAAACGTCTTATAAAATGGTAAGGAATTGTTAGGATATGTAAAGGGTAGATCGTTCGGCTGATCGATGCCGGTATAGGAAAGATAATAACTGTATTGCTTTGCATCCTGGATGATGAGATAACCCTGCGAGGTAACGCCGCAGCCCTTTGTAACTTCTATCACGCCGGTGTGCTGCACAATGTCGAGCCCACATACAATGCCGATACCAATGAGCTTATTGCGTGTCCAGCGGTTCTGCTGGTCAAGGTAGTTGAACAACTGGTTCAGATGGTCATTCGTCAACACCTGGTCGGCTTCAAACACCATGTATTCGTTAGGTAAAAATTCAGTGGTAGCTGCCATAATTAGTTTGTTTTAAATGATCCTAAAATCGTTCTGCCAAGCATTACCGGGTTAGTATCTTTACTGTCTTCGCAATCGTGCAAAGTGGCAACCGGGTATTCGCTGTGCAGGTAAAAAAGTATATTGATTAATGTGTCGTTGGCAATTCGCAAAGCGCTAACTTTTGTGTTGTCTTCTGTATAATAGGCTAATGCAAAAAGCCAGTTTTTATAAGCGATTTCAAAGCTGCGCATCTCATCGTTGTTTAGCCAGCACACTTTTACTAATGTGTGTGCAGGCGCTTCGCGACGGATTGTGTTTTCAAAATAATCGCGGAAAGGAAGGCTTTTAAAATGATCCGGCCAGTAAGGCAGAATCACCGACATGCGAAATGAAAAAGGGTCTTGTTCGCCACAAAAATCGCAGCCGGGTGTGAGGCAAACCGGCGGCAATACAAAGGCGCTGTTGCGAGGCCGTAGTAAGAGATGTTCAACCAGGTGCAAGCCTTCTGCATCGCATTCTTTAGTAAACCAAGCAACAAAAGATGGAATAGCGGTGTTAGCCGTTGCTTCGTCGATAAAATCATTGCTTACCGCTTGCGTGTTTCCGTCTGCATCTTTAAGTAAAATATGCTGATTACTTCCTGACGCTTCAATACTATAATTCTCCGTAACCCTTGCTGTGTCTATAACAGATGCCGCAGCCGCAACAGCATCGCTTTCTTTTTCGTAAGCAGTAAAAGAAGTGATGGTGTTATTATTCTCATCAGTAAACACATACTGATACTTAGCTGGATTATCGTTTGTGGCAATAATATCTGCCTGTGTAAAACAAAATAAAAACCGGCGATAAATATTGGCAATGCCACTTAATCTTGCGGCTTTCTTTTCTAAGCCCGAAATATTATCTGTATCCCATAATGTCGCTGAATCAATGGCAAAATTTTGTGGAGCAGGCGCCGTTGTTTGTGGAAAATAGTTAAAAGCTTTTGCTCTCTCGTAGCTTACCTGCGGGTAGGTTTTAATAAAGTTGATTTTGTTGCTGATAAGATGTGCCGGATCAATCTTTGTCTCCTGCTGCGTTTCGTAATCGAGCGAATACATCAGCAATACATAATCGTTAAACGACTCTGCAAAACGCGCCATCAGGTGATCTAAAAAGCGGTTGCGCCTATCCACAAAAATTTCGTTGGTTTCGTACAGTTTTTGCCAGTCGTTTGTCGTAGCAATGCTTGAATCGGGGTTGTTTAAAACAGCCTGGAGTAATGAATGATTTGTACTATCTTTTTTGTAAACCGCATCAATATCTTTTATAGAAGTGATGTATTCGCCATAGTAGGTTTGCTTAACAGAATCCGTGCTGAGTAAAGATTTTGCGTTTTTAAGCTGTCCAAAAAAATCTGCCAGCAACTGATCGTAAAACAAAAGATACGCTTTTAATTGCCTGGCTTCTGCCTTGCGTTCTTCTGTTGCATTTAAGGGCAGGCCTGCGTAACCAATGCCATAGGTTTGCGGAAATAAATAATCGACGGAAGTATATTCTTCAAGATCGGTATACTGACCAACCGGAACCGGCAAGTCATCAGCATGACCAGTTAGTTTATTGCTTCGGTTTACTGCCTGCAACCATTTCAGGGTATCGCGTACTTCGCTTAGAACCGGCAGGTATGGAAAGCCGTTTTTATAGAATAAAATCTTGGATCTGGTTTCTGAAAAAACGGGCTTGTGCCATTGT
>CAZZZH010000408.1:0-2272 GCA_964658445.1 Ilyomonas sp. | reverse complement strand
ATCAGCGTACTTAAACCAATCATTAACGTCATGCTTGGAAAATAAACCGCTTCCAATTTCGATAAACTCACTGCATTCTTTCTGTAGTCTTCGCTGTTCTTTTTGAAAAAACCCAACATGTTTTTTTCCTGTACGAACGATTTAATAACGCGAATGCCGGAGTAAGATTCCTGCGCATTCGTGGTTAAGTCTGACAGTGACGCCTGCACCTTTTCGCTTTTTTTATGGATGATAGTATTGACCACATAAATCGTAATGGCAAGCAAAGGCAATGGAGATAAAGCCAGCCAGGTAAGATGCGCATCCTGCTTGAACATATAGAACACGCAAAAAATAATGGTAGTCGCGAGGTTTATAAAATACATGATAGCCGGACCCGCATACATACGCACACGGCTTACGTCTTCGGCAATTCGATTCATCAGATCGCCGGTACTGTGAGTTTTAAAAAAATCGGTATTGAGCCTTTGATAGTGCTGGTAAATTTCATTCTTCTGGTCGTATTCAATATGCCGGCTCATCACGATGATTGTTTGCCGCATAAGAAACATAAAGAAGCCGCGCAGCAAAGCCATAACGAGCAACACCACGCCAGCTAAAATGATGACATTCGAGTATGCATAGTTGGCGCTGTTTACCCAATGGATAAAGCCTTGCACGATAAAATTATAGTTCGCTGAATTGTTGTATTGAACAGAGATATGCGAGCTCTGGTTAGTCTTAATGGCTTGTTGCACCATATTGATAACATAGCCGGAAACCTGCGGGCTAAGGATATCGAAGAAGTTTGACAAAATAACGAAGGCGATTCCCCAGAGCAGGCGCGAACGGTATTTCCAGAAATATTTATTAAGTGCTGCAAGATGCTTCAAACGAAAAATGTTTTTGCGAAGGTAAACCGTGATTTGTGATTGATGATTTAATAAGTATTGAAACAGCAGATAGATATAGTTTAAGCCTAATACAGCAAAAACAATAACTTCATCGGTACTAAAACGAATCTTTATGAATACGAGAAAAATGGTTTTGGTTTTCTTCATACCTGTCAATATCATTCTTGCCGTCCTTGCCATTAAAACGTTTGTAAAAAAACGCAACGATGGTAGCTTTTCAGATTCTGCGTTCACATTAAGAATTGCTTTAACCGTTCTAATCCCCGTTATCGGATTTACAATTAGCAAATTGTCCTGATTGCTGCGATCAGTTTGCAAAAAAAATTCCGAACCATTATGGTTCGGAATTAAAAATTTCATGCAAAAGTCGTTAGGCTTCTACATTTCCGCTTTCAGCAGAAGTGTTTGGCTCAACTCTTCTGACGGCAGGCGATTGCTTGCGGGCACGTTGCGTTTTGCGGTGCTCATCAGAACGCTTGCGCACGAGAGATTCATGCTCTTCGTGCCATGACTGAAATTTTACCATCGCCTGGGTTTCATCGAACAAACCGAGCTTAACGCCGCGCAACAGATGCTTCAGGTACAGTACGCCTTTGAAAGACAGGATACGGCGAACCGTATCGGTTGGCTGGGCACCTTTGTGGAGCCACTCCAATGCTTTCTGACGATCTAACTGGATAGTTGCAGGAACGGTGAGCGGGTTGTAAGTTCCGATTTTCTGGATGAACTTACCATCGCGAGGTGCACGGGCGTCAGCTACCACAATAAAGTAGAAAGGACGTTTCTTACTGCCGTGACGCTGTAGTCTTAATTTGACTGCCATAGTTAAATAGAAATTTACAGGCTAAAAGAATAAGGTTTTGACCCCAAAGCGCAAATGTAGAAGGTTTGAGGTAAAATGCAAATGCCGGGAAATAAAAATTTTATTAATCCTGGCTTTTTCTTCCTCTTAAAAATTTGTCACGACGTATTTGTTGCACTGGAACGCCTTGTATTTTGCTTTCTAACCAGGCAATGATATCCAGGTACATGAAGGAGCGCGTTTCTAGCGGATTGCCAATATGACCTTCTAATTTATGTTTTAGTTCTTTAAAAGCCGGGATGATTTGCGAAGCTGATAAAGAAAAGGATTGCTTTAAAAAAGCGAATATCTCATCTTCTACAACACTTAAATTTTTCATTTTACCTATAAAGCGATACACCGATTTGATAAGATATTCCAGGATATTATCATTACCCAATTCGTAATGCGCAATCAGGTGTAGCAGCCGCGCATAACATTGCAGATCGGTTCGCAGATCTACTTTCCAGTTAATGATTTTATTCAGATAATCTATCGTTTTATCGTTGTCGCCACTACCAAAATACAGCGATGCAAT
>CAZZZH010000407.1:0-2315 GCA_964658445.1 Ilyomonas sp. | reverse complement strand
GTATTTAAATATGATAGGCTTTATGAAATGAAAAACGGCATACTTGTGACGGACAAGCGCATAGTAATTAGAAGAGGGTCAGAATCAGATCCATGGTATGTTAAGATCTACGATTGACGAAGCCAACGCACAACAGGTAGTTTGCTGCCATAGCGACTTAACGAAAGCCAACCAACCGTATCTCTCTTATCATCTTTATCTCTACATTTGAGCTAACGGTTCGCTATGTCCGCTGCATTCAGCAAACAGTGCTCTGTGGGCAGTCATTTTATTATGGCTTTATTGACTATATTCAAAACAGGGTGCGTAACAAAAAAGCAGACTTGTAACTTGTATCAGTAAAGGATTATTTAAAAACTTTTCCATCAATAAAATAAAACAAACGTTATGAAGCCATTCGTCTCCCGCTATTTCAAAAACACAATAACATGGACAATTTCTATTTTTCTGCTGCTGTTTGCCACCACAAAAGCAAATGCACAAACACATCAGGAAATTGACGACATAATAAAAATAACTCCAGAAAAATATGATTTTGGAGAAGTGAAACAAACCTGCGATTCCGGTAATGCTGTATACACCTATTTCGAGATAACTAATATTTCTGATAAACCCGTTGTTATAGATATTCAGAGCGGTTGGTCTTGTTTAATGCCGGTGCTCGAAAAGAACGATCCAACAATTGCTCCCAATAAGACTTACAAGCTAAAAGTGAGGTTCATTCCCTGCATCAATTTAGGAGTTTTTATGAAGGGTGTTTATATAAACATTAGCGGAATCGAAAAACAGGTTCACGGTAAAACCGTGGCTGAAACTGAACAAAAACACATTTATTTTACCGGGCGATTTGTAAAATAGAAAGCAAACAAAAATGAAACGGAAGAAACCATTTTATTGACTTGTTTTATTCTTAGCCTGCTTTTATTATGGTTTTAAGTATTCCTAATTATTTTTTTGCGTCACAATACCATAATACGTCTTAAAGTCTCTGCAATCATAACCAACCACTACTGGGAGCGCCACTCCAAAATTTGGTTTTTTACTTTTTGCAACAACTACACTTTGATTGTAATTAAAATCTTTTTCATTGTCACACAATTCAAGAACTCGAATTGTGTCGTTACCTAACCTAATGATAGTTACGGAAGCAAATGCAATGTTGCCACATGGTCCAGATTTAACATGAGCTACAACTTGTCCAAGTATAGGCTTATTCAAGCTCGAATACTTCCATTTATCAGCACAGTTAGAAGTCCGTCCAGCATCCTGTGTAGTTTGGCTTAAACATCGATAATTAAACCCAAGTAAAGCGATTACAGTTATTAAATATCTCATCCATTTAAAGACGCTAAGTAAATAGTAATTATTATAAGGATGCTCTTGTAAACCAACGGTTATAACAATTCTATTCTCAGGGGCAACCTTTTCTTTCACTACCTTTCCTAAAAATTAAGTCATGCAATTTCTAAGTGATTACTGGTGGTTAATCATTGTCTTGTTCATCATCTTCAGCGGGCTGGTTACGGTGCAGCAGGGAACCATTTCCGTCGTGACGATGTTTGGCAAATACCGCCGCATCCTTCGCCCCGGTTTAAACTTTAAGATACCGGTATTGGAACAAATCTATCGCAGAATCAGCATACAGAACCGTTCTGTAGAGCTGGAGTTTCAGGCCGTAACCGTAGACCAGGCGAATGTTTATTTTAAGAGTATGCTGCTTTATTCGGTTATCGATCAGCAGGAAGAAACCATTATTAAAGTAGCGTTTAAGTTTATTAGTGAAAAAGACCTAATGCAGGCATTGATAAGAACGGTGGAAGGTTCTATCCGTGCGTTTGTGGCTACCAAACGGCAGGCTGAAATTCTGTTGCTTCGAAGAGAAATTGTAGAGTATGTGAAAAACCAGATTGACCACTCGTTGGAAGAATGGGGTTATCACCTGCAGGATCTTCAGATTAACGATATCACCTTCGACAAACAAGTGATGGAAAGCATGAGCCGCGTGGTGGCCAGCAACAACCTGAAAGCCGCTGCTGAGAATGAAGGACAAGCTCTGTTAATTACCAAAACAAAAGGCGCCGAAGCAGAAGGCAACGCAATAAAAATTGCTGCGGAAGCCGAACGTGAAGCCGCGCGTTTGCGAGGTCAGGGTGTAGCCCTTTTCCGCGAAGAAGTAGCGCGAGGCATGAGCCATGCTGCCGAAGAAATGAAGCAGGCAAACCTCGATACCAACGTTATCTTATTTAGCATGTGGACCGAAGCGATTAAGAACTTTGCAGAATATGGGCAAGGCAATGTACTCTTCCTCGATGGCA
>CAZZZH010000406.1:0-2346 GCA_964658445.1 Ilyomonas sp. | reverse complement strand
ATATGCTGTGTTCAATGTCGCAATTAACCTCTTCTTTGTCGGTTATGTACACTATTCATTTTTTAATCGCTCACTACTTTTATACCTGTAAAATATTTGGCAAAAAATAAAAATGCAGTTATGAAAGCAACAAAGATTATCTACTGGACAACTACGGTTCTTATCTTTTTAATGGATGGCGTACTGCCGGCACTGACCTCAAATACTGACCTGGCAAAGCAAGGCATCAGCCACTTGGGTTATCCCGATTATTTCAGATCTCTGCTTACCGTTTTTAAAGTGCTTGGCGCGATAGGCTTAGTATTGCCGTTTGTAAAAGGCAGAGTGAAGGAATGGGTGTATGCAGGCTTTGCTTTCGATTTTATTTTTGCTTCTGCTTCGCACATTGCTGTAGATGGTTTTGGCCGGGATGCCTTTTTTGCGCTGGTGGTGCTGGTTGTATTATTGGTTTCGTACCTTACTTATCATAAGCTGCAATCCGGGCCCGGCAAGAAATTAACGGGAAAGAGGGACGAAGTTTTATCTTATTAATAAAAAACAACAGCCCCTATTAATGTAAAAGCTAAGCTTCAAAAGATTGCATTTCGTTATTAGCTTACTGGTGGCTTCTTAATAAATCTGTAAACCGAATAATTGTCTTCTTCCGTCCAATCATTTGCCTTATTTTTGCGCCCCATTTGCGGATGTGGCGAAACTGGCAGACGCACTAGACTTAGGATCTAGCGCCGCAAGGCATGTAGGTTCGATTCCTATCATCCGCACTAGCCCCTACCCCAGAAGGGGCTATTTTTATTTACTTAATAAATCCCTTTGGGGTTAAGGGTCGTTATTTATTTTATGGCAACAATTACCAGAGAAACTATTGCGCCGCTTACCGAAAAGCTTATTGTGAATTTAGCTAAGGAAGACTATTATCCTTCTTTTGAAAAAAGTTTAAAGGAGTATGCTAAGAAGGCAAATATTCCAGGCTTTCGCAAAGGCATGGTACCGGCGGGGTTGGTAAAAAAAATGTATGGCTCTTCGGTGTTTGCTGAAGAAATTTTTCGCACCGTGGAGAAAGAACTGAACCAATATGTAAGCGAAGAGAATTTGCCCATTCTAGGTCAGCCTTTGCCTGCGGACAATAATACACCGGTACCAGACATGAACCAACCTGGTGATTATGCTTTTGCTTTTGAGGTAGGCTTACGTCCTGATATTAATATTAATCCGCAAGACATTCATGTTACACGTTACCGCATAAACGTTACTGAGCAGATGATAGATGACGAAATTAGTCATTTGCAAACCCGGAATGGCAAGATGGCGTATCCTGATAGTGTAGAAAGTGAGGAAAATATATTGAACGTAGAGTTGACAGAAGCGGACGAAAATGGCAATGCGGTTGAAGAGGGAATCAGTAAAGATTTGCCTTTGATTGTAAAATATTTTGCACCCGAATTGCGTAGCGAGTTGATGGGTAAGAAAGCGGAAGATCGTTTTACAATTCAGTTAAGTAAGGCTTTTGAAGATAAAGAAAGAGCCTTTGTAATGGATGATCTGGCATTGAATAAAGATAACAATTCAGATGCTGATAAATATTTTGTCATGACGATAAAACGAGTCGGCATGAATGAAAAGTCGGATCTGAATGCAGATTTTTTTAATGCTATCTATCCGGGCAGAAATATTGAAACGGAACAGGAATTTCGTGATGCAGTAAAAGCAGATATTGAGAATGTATATGCGCGGCAAAGTAGTCGCCAGGTACACGACCAGATTTATCATTATCTTACTGATCATACACAAGTAGATTTTCCAGAAGCATTCTTAAAACGTTTGCTGCAAATGAACAGCGAAAAAGAAAATGTAACTGAAGATGTAGAGGCTGAATATCCAAATTATACGAAGCAACTTGCCTGGAGTTTAATTGCTTCAAAACTGATTAATGATTACAATATTTCTGTATCGCCCGAAGAAATAAAGAATGCTGCCAAAGCACAAATCCTGAGTTATATGGGCGCACATAATTTTGGCGATACTTCATGGCTAGAAGATTATGCCAATGGTAAGATGAAAGATAAAAAGTTTGTTGACCAGACCTACTCGCAAATTCAAACGGATAAGATGTTTACAGCCTTGGAAGGACAAGTGCAGGCAACAGAAGAACCGATAAGTGTAGAAGATTTTGCGGCAAAACTTAATCATCACCATCACTAAATAAAGAAATAAAAAAAGCCGGTCATTAAATCGGCTTTTTTTATTTCTTTATTTTACACCTTATTTCACCTTTCTACCTTTCCATTCATACTTTCCAAACTTGCCAAGCCAGCCTGCCGCCACTGTATAAAGAATGTGTATAGGCTG
>CAZZZH010000405.1:0-2366 GCA_964658445.1 Ilyomonas sp. | reverse complement strand
TTACGGCAGGTTCAGCGCAAACCATCCATGCCGCATGGCAGGAAGGAGCTACGTCATCAACAAACAATCCTTTGCCTGGTTATGGTACCCATATTACAGGCGGTACAACAGCCAATGGTTTCGATCAAAGCCCTACAAATAATCCAAGTATAAAATATTATAACAGCGCATGGTTGGGTGTCAGCAATACCAATGCAACGGCTATGACACAATACCCCGGGTATATGCTTTTTGTAAGAGGCAACCGCTCTTATGATATTGTTCATACCACTGTATTAACAGCACCATCAACCGCTACACTGCGGGTGAAGGGCGAAATAAACCAGGGAGCAAACACGGTTACTTATAACAACCTACCAGCTAACCAGTTTGTAGTGATGGGCAATCCGTATGCATCGCCTGTCGATTTTACCAACATCGGCAAAACAAATATCAGGAACACCTTCTGGGCTTGGGATGCACAACGCAGCGGCACCAGCCTGGGCGGTTATGTTACGGTGAGTTGGGATGAACAATCGGGTAGTTATGATATGGATTTTCCTTCCTCGCAAACAGCACAGACACAGATTATACAAAGCGGGCAGGCAGTACTTGTACAGGTGCTGAGCAGCAATACAACCACCGCGATAACATTTAACGAAAGTGATAAAGCAATCACAGGAATTACGAATAATGTATTTCGCATGGCAGGCGATGATCCATCCCAACGGATACAAATCACGCTGAACCGCGATACCGCTTCTGCATGGATGCCGATAGATGGTATACTGGCAAAGTTTGCTACAGGCTATAGCAAAGCCGGCAGTGATGATGCAGCGAAGCTGTATGACTTTGATGAGAACTTATCTTTTAAAAGAAACGGGCTGAATATTAGTATTGAAAGAAGGCAGCCCATCATGAAAAACGACACCTTATTTCTAAACATAGATTCTCTGACAGCGAATACAAATTATAGTTTCACATTCAAGAGCTACAACTTCGCAAACGAACCTTTCAGCGCTTATTTGTTTGATCGTTATCTTAACAGCAAAACACCGGTAAGCCTTACGGACAGTAGTCTTATCAGCTTCCATGTAGACAGCACATCAAGGTCTGCAGGCTCTTCCCGCTTTATGGTTGTGTTTAGCCCGTCAGCGATTTTGCCCGTTACGTTTACCGGTATAAAAGCCTGGCAGACCGGGCAGGATGTACAGGTTCAATGGAACGTACAAAGCGAGACCAATGTGTTGACATATACGGTTGAAAAATCGGCTGATATGCATGTATTTACTGAATTGGGTTCAACAGCAGCCCGCAACAGCAACAAGGCTGAAACCTACAGCCAGCTTGATACAGATCCGTTTACCGGCAGCAATTTTTACCGTATTAAAATAACTGAAAACACAGGCGCTTCCAGTTATAGCAGCATCGTAAAAGTGGATGTTTCAAAAGGTGTTCCTTCATTTAGTATTTATCCGAACCCGGCAACAAATCATAAAGTCAGCGCACGGTTGATGAACCTTCCAACAGGAGAATATAGTTTGAAGATGTACGATCTCACCGGGCGTCAACTTCTCGCAAAGAAGATAACGGTGGGTGATAACAATTCGGTTTACCCGCTCCTTTTACCGGCAGGTATTACGCCAGGCAATTATTATTTTATATTGAAAAATAGCGAGGGTAAATCCGCCACTTACAAACAATATAGTATGGTGCAATAACAAAGATATTTTCCAGCTTTTGTGTATAGGTGATGATGGCTAAGGGTACTTACTTTACTAATGGTACCTTTTGCTTTGCGGGGCAACCTCACGCTTAGAACTGTTGATCTGCAATGGTAATAATTGGTAAATAATCCATCACTCAAATCAATATTTCACAGAGAATTGCATTGAATGGGATGGTTCAAAAAACATGTGATATGTGTAAGATTATTCCGTAATTGTATAATACTGACCTAAGCAAAGCGGCGCACCTTTGTGATGTGAAGTTCTTTCACGAAGTAATCCAAATCAAATGAAAAAAAAGTTACTCTCTCTCGTAACCGTTGTTGCTGTCTTATTCTTGCCGTTTATCTGTTTTTCACAGGCACCTTATTTAGGATCAGCAGCTGATTTTGTTCTTTTTTCTTCCAATGGTGCCGTCAGTAATGTGGGTATGTCGCATCTTACGGGCAATGTGGGTTCTAACAATGGCGCCAGCACTGCTTTTGGCAATGTGAATGGCGTGATGCACGATGATGATGGAGCCAGTTCGCTTTGCGCTACTGATTTACAGAACGCTTACACGCAACTGAATTCTGAAACACCAACCGCTTTTCCATCGCCGCTGTTGGGTAATGGCGATACACTTACAGCAGGTGTTTATTCAATAGAAGGAGCTTCGAC
>CAZZZH010000404.1:0-2416 GCA_964658445.1 Ilyomonas sp. | reverse complement strand
GGCTTATTATTTTCGATAAAGTTCAAATATTAATCAGCTTATACAAGATCAAACAATTCTACTCATTCCGATGTAAATCCGGGCGGCGGTGGTGGCGCATCTCCGCCTCCGGTAGGCGCCCCAAGCGGAGGCGGATTATTCCCAGGTATTGGTTGCCGTTCACTACGATCGCCGGGTTGCCTTTGCGGTATTTCAGGTGCGCGTTTCGTGGCAGTATTGGTGCGCACATTATTCACTTTGTAGGTAAACGTAAGCATGAAATACCGCTGCAATACATTGGTCTGAACATCTTCTATATAAGTGCCCGTAACATTACGAACGATGCTTTGATTTTGCTTCAAAATATCAAATACACTCAGCCGCAAATCGCCACGCTGGTTCTTCAAAAACTTTTTGCCTGCACTTGCATTCCACAAAGTGTAATTCTGGTTAAATCCGCTTGATAAGCCCGTATAAACCTGGTTATTTACATCAGTATGCAGTACCCATCCGCTCTTGCTTAGCAGGTCGATGCTTGCTGAACCTGAGCCGGAATAATACGTTGTGTTATACTGCGGCTGAAGCGTATTTTTTACCATGTTGTATCCTGCATTATAGCTAATGGTAAAGTCAACATACTCGCTGACATTGCTGGCGAAAACAACACCACCTGTATAACCATAGTTCTTTGACAGATTGTTTTGGTTATTGATAAGTCCGGGTTCTTTAGTATAATTAAATCCACCGTTTATACTAAAGTTGGTCTTGATAAATTTTAAAGGAAAACTGTACGTGGCTAAAGTACGGTAGCTCCAATATCCATCTAAGTTCACGGGCTTACTAACCTGGGCGCCGGTATCAAGCACAACGGAAGGCGTAAGCACAGAATCTTTGGTAGCCGTATAAATGGCATTAGCTATATAATTACTGTTTTGCTGAACAAAAGCATTCAGAAAAAAGCTGCTTTGTTTTTTGGTGTTGGTATAAGTAAAACGCGCTGCCACCGTGTTGTTGTAAGACTGCTTCAAATCGGGGTTGCCGGTGGTAACATACAATGGATTATTGTTGTTGTAAACATTCTGTAATTGCGTAATGGAGGGTGTTTGCGTGGCAGCCCGGTAAAAGATACGGAGGTTAGACGTAGCACTCAATTTTTTATTGAACATCAGGTTGGGCAGCAGGTTATTAAATGTTTTATGGATGGTTAATATCTGCGGATATGTCTGGTCGCTTTTCATATCGGTGTATTGATAGTTAAGACCTACCATAAAATTGTTGAACCGGTCGCCGATACGGTAGCTCGCGCCGGCATTCTGTCTGGTGATGTCATTGTTGAAAAGATTGCTTAAGCTGGTATCAAACAAGCTGTATTTGTTCGCCAGCGCATCATAGTTATTCGTAATCTGCTTCGATGTACTATTTTGATACGAAGGGTTGTAGCTTAATTGTACCATTGCTTTTTTACCCACCGGTTCAGTGTAGGCAATACTTCCGACAATAGACTTTGTATGCGAGTTTCTGTCTCTCAACAATTGTAAAGAATCCTGACCATTATTGGTCAGAGAATCGCTGTTATAAATGTCCTGATAAGTAACGCCTGTATTATCTGTCAAGCCGGGTGTTACGCCAAACGAAATACTACGGCCGCGCTTATGAAATGCATGACGATACAAAAGGTTTGCACTAAAGTTATAGCCCGAAGAAGTAGTCCGGGTCTGGTTTTCAATATCGCTCAACAGCTTTCCGTTTTCTGAACTTGTACTGTTCGTGGCTGTCGTAAAACTGGCTGATTGATTATTTTGAAAGCTGATAACCGGTGTGAATATGATTTGGTTCGCGCTGTCTATTTTATATTCCATCCGCAGGTTTACACGATTGTTATAATTGTTGTTGCTGCTATTCTGGTTCTCTTTATAAAATGTGTTGCTCTCGGTATTCAACAGGTTCTGTCGGTTGGTCAATTGTGCCGTGTTGTTCCGGCTGTTATTAAAAAAATAACTTCCGGTAACAGACAATTTTTTGCCCCATACATCGCTGTAATTAATGCCAAAAGAGTTGGTTGTATTAATGCCATTCGAAGTTCCGGTTATGAAGTTTCCGGCGCCACCGCCAGCGCCGCCTCCGCTCCTGCCACCGCCGCCTTGCCCCGTGCGCTGGCCACCGCTGCCACCGCGCCCGTTGTTATTGCTTCCACTGCTCAATACACCCAAAATATCCTGTTGTGAAAAATTTTGCAAGTTGATATTATTGGTTAATCCAATCAAGGCAATACGCCTGTCACCATTAAAGAAGTTTATATTGCCACCTGCATTGTATCTGCTGTCGGTTCCATAGCCGGCATAAACTTTTCCAAACTGGCTGTTTTTTAAACCTCCTTTAGTTGTAATGTTGATGGTGCGCTGTGAATTGCCATCATCGAATCCGGTAAACTGTGCCT
>CAZZZH010000403.1:0-2436 GCA_964658445.1 Ilyomonas sp. | reverse complement strand
CCACACGGTCGCAGAGAATTTCCGCTTCGTCCATATAATGCGTGGTGATAATCACCGTTGTTCCCTGCTGGCGAATATTGCGGATCAAATCCCACAAATTGCGGCGCGCCTGCGGGTCTAAACCAGTCGTTGGCTCATCCAGGAAAATGATCTTGGGTTGGTTTATCAGCGTAACGGCAATGGAAAATCGTTGTTTCTGTCCGCCACTCAGCTCTTTGTATTTGGCTTTGGCTTTATCGCGAAGGTTTACCGTATCCAATACCTCCAGCGGCTTAATTTTTTTATTGTACAAACCGCCAAATATGTTCAGCAGTTCCACCAGGTTCAGGTTGGGATAATAGCCCGACGATTGCAACTGCACGCCGATAATTTTCTTGATCTCTTCCGGTTGCTTATCCAGGTTAAAGCCATCTACAATCACTTCGCCGCTGGTCTTGGTTCTCAGCGTTTCTATAATCTCCAGCGTGGTCGATTTACCGGCACCGTTTGGACCCAGCAAGCCGAAAATTTCACCCTCATATACCTCGAACGAAATACCTTTTACAGCAGTAAAGTCGCCGTATTTTTTCACCAATTGATTTACAGAAATGATGGTTCTGTTCATGCGGGCAAGTTACTTCTTCAACACAAATAGTTGTGTAAAATAAATAACGCCATCGCTGTTCTGAGAAATGCCGATACCCGTTAAATTATAATCGCCCTCAATGTTGGCGCGGTGTCCGGGGCTGTGCAGCCAGCCGTCTACTACTTCTTCAGCACTCATTTGTCCATAAGCCACATTCTCTGCCGCGGCACTGATAAAGCCTATCGATTTCTTCACGGCATCCACGCGGTCATCAAAGCCTTGGTGACCAAAAGGCATAGCGCCCTTCATCATATCGGCACTGTGTTTAGCGGCTTGCGCCGAAGCAATATCAATCATTTGAAAAGCGCCTTTACCAATCGATTTCCGGTGTTCGTTCACCAGTTTCAAAATCTGTTCATTCATGTTCGCCAGATCAATGTGCTGATACGAGGTTACTCTCTTATAAATCGTTTTCGTTTGCGCACACGCCGCAAAATGACTCAGGATAATAAATGCAAATACAATACTGCTAAGTTTATTCTTCATGGTTTCTATCAGACGGTTATTGTTCTCAATAATAAAATGCAACTGCTTATTTTTTGCTTCTCCTAACATCTGTCCCGTTTGGGTAGTGTTTTAAAAATTCTTTTTTTACATCATTACACACTACTCGTCTTCTTCACAAAGCAAGCATTTACTTTTCCCAGTGCAAACAGCCACAGCAGCTATCTTTGTTTACTCTTCTTTCCAAACGCTGGAAAGGGCATTTCATTTTAAAAGATTTGTAAATAGTAAGCAATCGGTATGAAAGTTTTTAAGTTCGGTGGCGCCAGTGTCAACTCTCCGGAGCGGGTAGAAAATACAAAGAATATCATCCGTCAGTTCAGCGGCGAAAAGTTGGTGGTTATTATTTCTGCCATGGGCAAAACCACCAATGCCCTCGAGAAAGTCGCAGAAGCTTTTTATACCGGGAATAAAGAAGAAAGCATCGCTTTGTTTGCCAAGGTAAAGCAACAGCATATCACAACAGCCAAGTATTTATTGGTAACCAAATACAACGCCTGTATTGCGCAGCTCAACGATTTCTTCACCGAAGTAGAATGGCTTTTACACGATAGACCAGCCAAGCCTTTCGATTATTATTACGACCAGATTGTCTGCGTCGGCGAGTTGCTCAGCACCTGCATTATCAGTCATTATCTCAACGAAAAAGAAGTCGCCAACACCTGGATTGATGTCCGCGACATCATTCGCACTGACAATAATTTTCGCGACGCAAATATTGACTGGACAACGACTCAAACCAAAGCGAACGAAACCGTATTGCCATTGCTCGCAGAGAGTAACGTCATCCTTACGCAAGGCTTTATCGGCAGTACCGATGAGAACGAAAGCACAACACTGGGCAGAGAAGGAAGCGACTTTACCGCCGCTATTTTTGCCAACCTGCTCAACGCCGAAAGCCTCACCATTTGGAAAGATGTGGAAGGCGTAATGAACGCCGATCCAAAGCAATTCCAGAACGCACAACTCATGAGCGAGCTCAGCTTTGAAGAAGTAATAGAGATGGCTTATTACGGCGCGCAGGTCATTCACCCCAAGACCATAAAACCATTACAGAACAAAGGCATTCCCTTGCACGTAAAATGTTTTTTAGACAGCTCCCTGCCGGGCACAACCATCTCTAAAAGCGGCATCAAACAGTTGCCTCCGGTTATTATCATTAAAGAAAACCAGGCCTTGCTTCAATTGCGCAGCCAGGATTTCTCTTTTGTTGGCGAAGCTCCCATGAGCCGCTTGTATGAGATCTTTGGTCAGTTAAAACTCAAGCCCAATCTTATACAAACAGGCGCTATCCGCGTACAGCTTTG
>CAZZZH010000402.1:0-2452 GCA_964658445.1 Ilyomonas sp. | reverse complement strand
GATGAACAAAAAGCAATGGTGCAACGGCATCTCTTACGAGCACATGCAATGGAAAAATTACTGGGAAGGAAACTTGAAAAGAGACAACGAAAACATCGGCACTTATACTTCACAGATGGCAATGGTAATGACCAATTATGGCATCACTGATAAACTGAATGTAATGGCAGGTCTGCCCTATATCTGGAACAAAGTTTCGGGCGGTACGCTTCACGAAATGAAAGGCTTTCAGGATGTAAGTGTAGCCATCAAATACAAAGCGTTTACAAAAGCAGTGGGCAAGTCAAAAATTTCGTTGTTTGCAGTCGCAAGTGCCAGCGCGCCTGTCAGCAATTATGTGGTAGATTTTATGCCGTTAGCTATCGGCACGCATTCTACTATGCTTACCGGCAGAGCCATGGCAGATTATCAGCAGGGTAAATTCTTTGCAACCGGCTCGGCCGCCTACACTTTGCGCAGCAATACCAAGATCGACAGAAACGCTTATTATACCGATCACATGATTTATTCAAACAAAGTTGATATGCCGGATGTGTTCAATGCTATGTTCAGTGCGGGTTTGCGCAGCCATTACCTGATTGCCGAAGCCATTGTTAGCAATACCGTAACTCAGAAAGGTGGCTTCGATATTCGTCGTAATGATATGCCGTTTGTTAGCAATACCATGAACATGACCAGCCTTGGCGCGCACGTAAAATATACACTGCCCTTCTACACGCACGTTGAGATTACTGCCGATGGTAGTCATGTTATCAAAGGAAGAAATGCAGGCGAGGCGACGAGCTTCGGTATTGGTGCATACTATCTCTTTACGTTTGGCAAAAAAACAAACACGCCGGCTACGCATCCATAATTCATCATTCACTATTCTCTCCGTTTACAAAATTTCGTTATGAAAAAATATTTTTGGCTTTCCTTACTGTTCGTTGTTGCTGCTTCTGTTGTTATCAACCTTTCCTGTTCCAAAGAGGTAACCGGAAGAACTGACAACATAGCGGCTTTAGCTCCGGCTAATAATGATACCAATGCAGGCAACTGGAAAACCGTTGTGCTGAAACGCCCGGATACATTTGCCGTGGCAGCTCCCGCAGCTATTACATCCGGCACATATGTAGGCGAGTTAAATGAGGTAAAAGGCTTGCAGCAAAGCCTTACGCAGGAACAAAAAGACATTGTAAAATACTGGAGCGCCGGCGCCGTCTTTCGCTGGAACGAAATCCTGCGCGAGCTGGTAGCCAAGCACAACCTGCCGCCTTATCAGAATGAAGATGGAACCTATCCGATTCCTAATTCAACGAATCCATTCAACTATCCGCAATTTCCTTTTTCTAATCCGCCCTACGCTGCGCGTGCATATGCTTATGTAAGTGCTGCGCAATATGATGCACTCGTAAGCGCCTGGCACTACAAAATGCAGTATAAACGCTTAGCTCCTTATAAAATAGATTCTCTTATCAACGTTCATAAATTAATCCCCGGCAGCGACCTGCCTTCTTACCCATCAGAAGATGCAGTGGTAGCAGGCGTTACAGCGGAAATGATGAAGATGCTTTTCCCAACGGAGATTGCTTACATTGAGCAAAAAGCTGCCGAGGCTGAGCAGGCAAGATTATTGGCTGGCGCTAATGTGCGCAGCGACCTCACGGCCGGTGATGCTTTGGGCAGAGCGGTAGCACAGACTTTTATTGCGCGCGGCAAAGGAGACAATACCGGCAAGGCAGTAGGCACGCCAACCGATTGGGCAAAGCTGGTAACCGATTGTGAGGCAAGAGGCGAGAAGCCCTGGCTCAGTTTAGAAACACCTGTCCGGCCGCCAATGTTGCCTTTATTTGGCAATGTAAAGCCTTTCCTGTTTGACTCGCTTACCTGTATTTCTTTACGTCCGGGTCCGCCGCCATCTACCGGCAGTCAGCAGATGAAAGATGAGACACAGGAGATTTATAATTATGTTCAAAATCCTTCGAGAGATAACATTCGCATTGTACAGTTTTGGGCAGACGGCGCAGGCACTTATACGCCGCCGGGACATTGGGATGCCATTGCATCGGAAGACTTTCTGAATCAGAACTGGAGTGAAGTACGCTGGGCGCGCAATATGTCTTTGCTGAACATGAGCCTGATGGATGCCGCCATTGTATGCTGGAATACAAAATATTTTTATTACAACCCGCGTCCTTCTACTATGAACCCGGCGATCAAAACACTCACCGGTGTTCCTAATTTTCCTTCTTATATTTCCGGTCATTCTACGTTTAGTGGTGCAGCTTCTACGATATTAAGTCACATTGTTCCCAGCCGCGCCGATGCGTATGCAGCTATGGCGCAGGAAGCATCAAATTCCCGCATGTTTGCAGGTATCCATTACCGAAGTGATTGCCAGACCGGCTTGACTGTAGGAAAAAGTGTAGGCGGCTACGCCATCACAAGAGCGATGAGCGATGGGGCTGAATAA
>CAZZZH010000401.1:0-2482 GCA_964658445.1 Ilyomonas sp. | reverse complement strand
ACGGCGTCCGTAGTGTTACCGCCCAGCACAAGACGGTTAATGATAAGGAACAATTTTTTTCTGTTGGCCAATGTTGTGTATTGTAATGCCCGGTAAGCGTTATGCAATCTTTTCTTTCCCGAAATAACGATGCAATATCTGCGGTAAAGCGATGCCTTCTTTCGTTTGGTTGTTTTCCAGCAATGCCGCTACAATACGAGGCAATGCCAGAGAGCTTCCGTTCAGGCTGTGTGCCAGTTGCATCTTGCCATCCTTATCTTTAAAGCGGCACTTCATTCTATTGGTCTGGTAGCTTTCAAAGTTGCTCACGCTGCTCACTTCCAGCCATCGCTGCTGCGCGGCACTCCACACTTCAAAATCGTACGTAAGGGCACTGGTAAAACCCATATCGCCGCCGCACAATTTCAGGATGCGGTAAGGCAACTGCAGGCTTTGCAGTAAACCTTCCACATGCGCTACCATATCTTCCAATACATCATAGCTGGTATCGGGATGCACAAGCTGAATGATTTCTACCTTTTCAAACTGGTGCACGCGGTTTAGCCCTCTTACTTCTTTGCCAAAGCTTCCTGCCTCGCGGCGAAAGCAGGGCGAGTATGCCGTCATCTTTACCGGCAAATCGGTTTCTTTTAAGATAGTATCACGATAGATGTTCGTTACCGGCACTTCTGCCGTAGGAATAAGGAACAGGTTGTCTTCTGTTACATGATACATCTGCCCTTCTTTATCGGGCAATTGTCCCGTGCCATATGCCGAGGCTTCATTTACCATAAACGGCGGCAGGTATTCGGTATAACCACGCTCGGTATTGTAGTCTAAAAAATATTGCACCAGTGCACGCTGCAGCTTTGCGCCATTGCCTTTGTATAACGGGAAGCCGCTGCCGGTAATCTTTGCACCGGTTTCAAAATCGATTAGGTTGTATTGTTTTATCAGGTCCCAATGTGGTACAGCACCCTCATACAAGTGTGGTTTTGTGCCGCCTTCTTTTACGGTAATATTGTCTTCGGGTGTGGTACCGGGGGGTACTTTTTCCGAAGGAAGATTGGGTAGTTGTACCAGTTTATCGTGCAGCTCTTTTTCGGTTTTTTGAAGTTGTTCGTTCAGGCGGGAAGCTTCGGCTTTCTTAGCACCTACTTCTGTTTTTAAAGCTTCAGCTTCTTCCTTTTTGCCGCCGGCCATTAGTTTTCCTATCTCTTTCGATGCACTGTTGATGGCTGCCTGCGTCGTATCGTAAGACACCTGCAGAGCACGTCGCTGTTCATCACATTCTACAATCTCATCTACCAGTTGCGGCTGCTTAAAATTACGCACCGCCAATCGTTCTTTTACCCAATCTGGTCTTGCCTTTATTGCCTGTATCTGAAGCATGGCTGTCTGTTTTGGCGGCAAATATAACCTTTGCCTTCAAACCTTATCTTTGCCCGCATGATGAATGTGAAAGATGATCTGCAGCAGCGGTGGTGGACGCTGGAAGCTAAGCTGGCAGAGCGTTTTGGTAAGAAGCCCGATATGGAGGCAACGCTGTTTTTAATTGGCCTGCAGGAAACAGGCTTTATGCGCGAGAAGATAACCAAAGAACAAAAGCAGGATTTGATGCATGTAGCCATCTGTACTGTGCTTGGTGCGAGCGGCTATTATGAATTACAGGGCCAAGACGATGAAGGTTGGCCACATTTTACCCAGCTAAAAGATTTGCCAACCTTATCTTTACACGACCAGGAAAATTTTTTGAAAGACCATATTTTACTCTACTTCGAAGCACAAAATTTTTAACTGATCAGAATGAAATTATTGCTTTTAACTTTCTCTCTGCTTTGCCTGGTGATGACAGGCTTTGCACAAACCAAAACCGTTGCTCATAAACCCATTGCTGCTCACGCAATGGCGCCTGCTACCAAGCAGCGCTTGGTAGGCATTACCACTTCGTATGGTGTGATAGTAGTGAAGCTGTATGACAGCACACCACAGCATCGTGACAATTTTATCAAGTTGGTAAAGTCAGGCTTTTACGATAGTCTTTTGTTTCACCGCGTAATAGATGGCTTTATGATACAAGGTGGCGACCCGAACAGCAAGAACGCGCCCGACTCTGTACAGTTGGGCATGGGTGAAGCGCCCGGCGACCGTATACCGGCAGAGTTCAACGCGAGCTATATTCACAAGAAAGGAGCGCTGGCAGCGGCACGGGATGAGAACCCTGAAAAGGCAAGCAGCAACTGCCAGTTTTATATTGTGCAGGGTACGCCTATGAGCGATAGTGTGCTGAACGATATTGAGTGCCGCATACGCGGCAGCAACGCCTCTTTCCATTATACCGATGCGCAGCGCAAAGTGTATAACACGCTTGGCGGAACGCCGTTTTTAGACCAGAACTACACCGTGTTTGGCGAGGTAATAAAAGGTCTGGATGTGATTGATAAAATTGCGAAAGCGCAACGCGATGCCAACGACCGACCATTGCAAAACATTATGATGAAAA
>CAZZZH010000400.1:0-2503 GCA_964658445.1 Ilyomonas sp. | reverse complement strand
TATGCCGTCTGCACCGGGATTGATGCCTGTAGGCGACAGATAATTCCAGCGAATAATGCCTTCTTCATCCAGCACATACAAGGCGCGCAGACATTCGCCTTCTTCCTCATTATACACATCATACAGTTTGGCTACAGCGCCCTTGGGTTCAAAATCGGCCAACAGTGGAAAGTGTAGTTTTCTATCCTGGCTAAAAGCGAGATGACACCATTTGCTATCGACCGAAATGCCCAGCAGCTCTGCATTCTGCTTGTGAAACATTTTCAGCGTTTCGTTGTACAAAGCCATCTGGTCGCCGCACACGGGGCTCCAGTCTGCGGGATAAAAAGCAAGAATCACTTTTCTGCCTTTTAGCTGGCTCAATTTTATTTTTTGATCGGGTGTGGTGTTCAAAGAAAAGTCTGGTGCCGCTGTTCCTGTAGGTAACATAACTAATACGGTTTTTAATTTATTCAAAGGTAGCAGTGTTCATCATTCACTCATGCACACTACTGCAGGATGATTTTTATTCACTTTGGTTGAACGTAACGGGTTGCACCTGCATCATCGAAGACAGGAATATCACTTTCGTTTTGCTTCGGTATAATTTTATTACCTCGATTAGATACACGGCTATTGTTATGCTATTGTAATAAAACGCACCGTTTACATAAAAAACTAAACGACTGTTTGATTTTTGTTGCATCGTTACTATATTTATGAAGTCAAAAATATACTTATGAGAACCAACTCTTCTATACCCGTCATCAACTGGAACGAATACATGCCTGATTCCGACTTTATGATTAAGACATTGGATGATGATAATATTTCTGCCCGCATGAAAGCCCCGCACCGCAACAACGGCTACAAGATTGCCTTACTTACCGAAGGTAAAATAAGCGGCTATATCGACTTTAAGAAATATACTGCCAATGCGCCTGCGGTATTGTTTTCATCGCCCGAGCAAGTAAGCCAGTTTACCAGCTATTCAAGGCACAAAATGATACACATCGCCTTCAATAAAGATTATCTTATCAGCGATGTAAAAAGCATGCTGTCGTGCTGGGAATGTATGTTCAGTCAGGTAGTGATTCCGGTAACGGAAGAAAAGGATTTCCAGGAGCTGAATATTTATATCCGGCTAATGCAAAGAGAATTTACCGAGCTGCGCGAACAGAAAGACCTGGTGATCCGAAACCTGCTGAACGCCTTTATGGTAGCCGCCGCACGATTGGGTACCTGCGAAACGAGGCTTATCAACATCAATGTATCGCAAAATAAGATCCTACAGCAGTTTCGGCTATTGGTAGAAGATCATCATATAAGCAAAACACACGTAGCTGAGTATGCCGATATGCTATATATCACACCGGGGCATTTGAACGATACTATTAAAACCATCACCGGCAAAACAGCCAAGCAGTTTATTGATGAAAGAAGAATTACAGAAGCCAAGCGTTTGCTCTATTGGGAAGACTCTTCTGTTAAAGAAATCGCCGCACATCTCAACTTTGAAGATGATGCCTATTTTAATCGCTTTTTTAAAAAACATACCGGGCAAACGCCTGCCTTCTTTCAAAAAAATATCCTCTAAAAGTGCAACGATTCCCCTGATTCGGTTACTAGCTGCACGCTCATGCAGTTGTACCTTTGCTGGCATGAGCAAGTAATATACACCACCACTTTAAGCAAGAAGCTCTGTTTTGTTTTAGAATAAAAGGTAGGCTTCTTCAGCAGCAAGGAAGTTTCTTGTTTTGCAGCTTTTGCAGTACAACATTGCTGGCATCGTTGCTTTCTTCTATCGGTTTGCCCAACCATTGTATTGATCACTTTTAAACACCAGATCTATGGCATCATTATTAAAAAAATGGGCTCGCAGCCCACTGTTTATACCACTTATCGGCATCGCAGCCATCACCGGCGTCTGTGGCTGCGGTTCTTCTTCTGCCGAAAACAATGCGATGGCAGCACCGCCACCACCGCAACTTCCCGTGATTGCCGTTGTTACCGCACCCGGCACCACATACCAGCAGTTTCCCGCCTCGCTGGAAGGGAAAATGAATGTAGAGATACGCGCACAGGTTGATGGCTACCTGCAAAGGATTTATGTAGACGAGGGCGCTTTTGTAAAGAAAGGGCAGCCTTTGTTTAAGATTGATGACCGTCCTTACCAGGAACAATCTCTTAATGCAACTTCCGGGCTTCAGGCAGCGCAAGCCAACCTGCAGCGCGCGCAGGTAGAGGTAGACCGGCTTACTCCGTTGGTAGAGAACAATGTGATTTCTGATGTGCAGTTAAAAACAGCCAAGGCTTCTTACGATGCTGCAAAATCGGCTGTTGCGCAGGCAAGAGCTATGGCGAATAATGCGCAGATCAATTCGGGGTTTACGTTGATTACGGCGCCCGTTAGCGGCTACATCGGCAGAATACCTTTTAAGACGGGAAGCCTTGTTACCAAAGGCGATGCGCAACCCCTTACTATGCTCAGCGATGTCAGCGAGATGTATGCATACTTCTCTAT
>CAZZZH010000399.1:0-2512 GCA_964658445.1 Ilyomonas sp. | reverse complement strand
ACGAACGTTACTGAAAAGCTGCTGGCAGAAAAAGCCATTGCAGAAACTAACGAACTCAAAGAATTGTTAGAACGCGAACCGGCATTGAATAAGGTGCTGGCATCTGCGAATGAAAAACT
Organism: Ilyomonas sp.; assembly: GCA_964658445.1. GTDB lineage: Bacteria > Bacteroidota > Bacteroidia > Chitinophagales > Chitinophagaceae > Ilyomonas. The sequence continues at coordinate 2,393 of CAZZZH010000399.1, read as the reverse complement.
AAGCGCCATCAACGAAGAACTGCAGGGAACACAGGAAAGCCTGTATCAGGTAAATACACAACTGGAACACAGGGTAGCGCGCCGTATACAGGCGCTAAAAGAAAGTGAGAGGAGCCTGCATCTGCTGAACGAAGAGCTGGCTACCACCCATGAAGAACTGTCAGCTACGCGCGAAAGCCTGAACTTTATGAATGAAGAGTTGCTGACCATGCAAAATGAACTGCAACAACAAACAGCTGCCAAACAGAAGGCTATTGCCCGTTTGCAAGCCAATGAAGCTAACATCCGCAATATGGTGCGGCACGCACCGGTAGGGATGTGCATTGTGAAGGGTGACCCGTTGTATGTAGTGGAGACCAATGCTATCTTCTTAGAAATTATAGGCAAGCAAAGAGAACCTTTTTACCATACGCCTTACTGGGAGGTAAACAGGGAAGCCAAAGCTTATTACGAGCCAATTACAGATCATGTATTGAAAACGGGAACTACCTACCATGCCAACGAGCACCAGATTCTGCTGATGCGCCATGGGAAACCCGAAACCGTTTATGTAGATTTTGTTTATGAGCCTATGAAGGATGAAGAAGGCCGCCCGTATGCCATCATCATTGTTGCGATTGATGTAACTGAAAAAGTCGTCTCCCGCCGCCGGATAGAGCAGGCAGAAGAGAAATTGCGGTTAGCCGTTCGCTCAGCCGATATGGGTATCTGGTCGGCAAACTTAGCAAGTGATGTGCTTACCCTTTCCGCCAAAACAAAGGAAATTCATGGCATTGCACCCGATCAATCCCTCACTTTGCAGGAATCGTTGGAAATGATTGAACCCCAGTTCAGACAGCGTGTGCAGACGGCCATCGCTATGGCAATAGAGCAGAACAAATCTTTCAGTGAAGAGTATATCATCAACCCGATGGATGGCAGCCCTGCCCGGTGGTTAAAATCTACCGGAATCGCCAACTATGATAAAGATGGGAAACCGGTAAGCGTATCCGGAACTATATTGGATGTTACCGAACAGAAAAGAGATGAACAGCGGAAGAACGACTTTATCGGTATGGTAAGCCACGAAATGAAAACGCCTCTTACTTCTGTGGGTGGCTACCTGCAGCTGATGCAGATGAAAGCACTCAACAGCCATGATCATTCTACTGTCAGCCTGTTGGAAAAAGCCAAAAAACAGGTTGGCAGAATGACTACGCTAATCAATGGCTTTTTAAATATCTCCCGCTTCGAAGCCGGTAAAATACAGATTGACAAACAACGCTTCGATATGGCAGACCTGGTCAGGGAAGCCGAGGAAGAAACGGTTTCCACCATTGCCAGCCACTGTATTGTATTTGCACCGGTTGAGCCCACTTTTGTTGTAGCCGACCGTGATAAAATCAGCCAGGTGATTAACAATTTCATTAGCAATGCCGTTAAATATTCGCCTGTCAGTACCACCATTCATGTGGCTTGTATAACGGTGGAAGGTGCGGCGCAGGTAAGTGTAAAAGATGAAGGCATTGGCATCCGGCCCAGCGACCTAGATAAATTGTTTGAACGTTATTACCGGGTCAATAATACGATCACACAATCTATTGCCGGTTTTGGCATCGGTCTTTATCTGTGTGCAGAAATTGTGCAACGCCACGGTGGAAAAATCTGGGCAGAAAGTGACCTAGGCAAAGGCTCTGTTTTTTATTTTGCTCTTCCCCTGGCAGAGGAATAAAACACTTGCCTTTTTATTAGTTGAGAGATATAGAAGCGAAAAGAGGCGCAACTCCAGTTGCGCCTCTTTGTAATACAGGTGGCACTTCTCACCTGCGGAGTTGAGCAATCAATGCAACTATCCAAATAAAGTCCCGGCTTTTCACCTTTTCTTTTTTGAAGAAGAAAGAGTTACTACGCCTGCTATCACTACAGCGCCAATCAATGCAGTTTTTATCGTTCCCTTTTTATTGTATTTCCACTCTGAATTCCAGCCGCGCTCCGCAAAGATGTTGGGGACATGCCCGTGAGCAAGATCCTCAATAATTCCTTCCACTACATTTACCCGGTCTGCCAGAATGAGCGTCATCCAGTGCGTTGCGGTTGCCTCACTGTACTTGTATGCATAGCGACGAATGGCACCACTTAATCCGCTGGGAGGTGTTGAAGTTCCGAATACCCGTGTCACATTGGGCCGTTCTATGGAATGGAGAATCTCCATATCAAGAGGCTGCTGCGGAGCTTTTTCGTAATTCATTCTTTCATGGTCAGCCCCATTGCCATGCCTCATTGGATAGGTGGGATCGTTTTCCGGATCAGCATCCATACCCCAGCCGGGTATGTGATCTTTTGATCTATCGGCTATTTTTCTATCGTCTTGCGATACGGGGCTTGTTTCTATTTGTTTTTCTATGGTAGTTTCC
>CAZZZH010000398.1:1171-2551 GCA_964658445.1 Ilyomonas sp. | reverse complement strand
GCACTCCCAGCCATCCCTTCTTTTCCAGGAAGTAGAGGAATACAATGCGTCCCAGCATTTTTTTTATAAAATCACGTGATCTTTTTTTATCGCCGTTAAAGGTAGATTTTAGGAATGGAGAAGCTTTGCCGATTTCTTTGCTGTTCTCATCTTCACCTGTGAGATAAGTGGTAAACGCCCCATAATGCTTACGGTACTCATTAAAAAAAGCCTTGCTCATTTTCTCTACATTGAAAGCTTCTTGCAAAGCTTCCAGCGTAATGCCCTTGGTAAATAAGTCTTCGCTTGCTCTTATGCGGGAGAACTGGCGGGCAGCAGTTAAAGCTTTCTCACCCTCTCCAAGAAGATAGGTATATCGTTTGGGGTCAGTACTTCTCAGTATCCGCTTGCCGGTGGCATCCCGTACGGCAATCTCGCTCACGTAAGTAAACCGCCATTTTTTATCCTGCACAAATACAACCAGTGCCGCTTCCACATCGTTGCGGTAAATGTCGCTTAGCAAATCACGCAGGGCACGCCGGTTGCGATACAATTGAGCTTTTTGCGGAACGGCCACTTCATACAAACCCACTAATTGGCCAGCCGGTGTCTCAAAGGTTCCCAATTCATATGCACGGGCCTTATAATCATTGCTACGGATGCGGCTTGTAATTTCTATTGCAGGCTTCCGCAATGATTCTACCAGGAAGTTTTGTCTCAGTACCGCATACCATTCTGTACGGTTGTAGGTTTCTTCAAAAAGGGTGCGTAAGCTTTGTTCGTCCAGCATAGTTGTTTATCAGTTTGATAGGTTACTGTCGTTAAACCCTTCTGCAATTTATTCGGTCTGCACTAGCAGCCTTTCGTATATAGTGGATTATGCAAAGTGCTCTTTTATTGAAAAGTTTCGGATAAAATAATATCCGGTTTTTGCGTTATCTCAAAAGGCAGGAGCGCATCCAATATATCAACATCATCCATATCGGTACGATTCTGTACATACTTGGCAGCCACCTGTAAAATATAACTTTCTACTACATGTGCTTTTAGCTCCCCTTTGTCCCATTTGAGCCGCAGCTTCCGTATCTCGTTCGGAAGGTTGGTGATGGTTCCCTTATCTAATAAAAAAAGTAAGGACTCTGCCGCCATTCTGAATTTTTCATCGCCGCTATCCGCCCGGAGTCCGCGTAAAAATTTCTTTGCCTGATTGGTTTTGGCATCGGCTTGTTCTCCCGAAATAGTATCGGTAGAAGCAGCAAATAATTCCTGCTCGAAATTCTGCTCGGCTTTTTCAATATGCTTGTAATGCCAGTTGGGCAAAGCCTCCGAAACTTCCGATGGCTCGGCTTCAAACAGTTCAGCTGCGGCGATAAAAGACAAGGCTTCCAACTCTCCGTCGTG
>CAZZZH010000398.1:0-1161 GCA_964658445.1 Ilyomonas sp. | reverse complement strand
TATAGAACTCCAGCTTGTAGGGTGACTTCATGAAAATCAAACTACCGCCTTTGATTTCGTTGTGCTGCTTCTTTGGTTTACGACCAGTTCTTGCTTTTAAGGGAAGGTTTTTGATACGCTTAAATTCTTTTTCGTTCCTTTCCTTAAATTCTCTGATGAAGCGCAGGTAGATCAGGCGTTTGTCTTCTTCTTCGCCCAGCCCCTGCGTATGCAGCTTTACCTGCTCCAACACTTCTTCGGTAGTATAAATGCGGGCATCTTCGCCGAAAGCGGTGTGAAAGCCTTGAAGCTTAATGTAAGCGTTGTTGTATAGGTTAATTAACTGGTCACTTTGCTGGGAAGGGTAAAAAGCGTAGTTGTAGATCACATCTGCCATGCTGCCGATACGGTTGACACGGCCGATGCGTTGCATCAAACGCGTAGCATTCCAGGGAGTGTCGTAATTGACTATGATATTGGCCCGGTGCAGGTTGATGCCTTCAGCCAAAACCTCTGTGGAGATTACAAAGTCGTACTCGTTCTCAAACTCTTTGTTGTAGTTGGCATCGAAGTTTTTTTGAATGAGGTCAAAGGCTTGCTTACGATTGTCGCCCGATACTGTTAATATTTTGGGATATTCTGCTATTAATTGCGACGTAAGATAATACGCTGTTTCTTTTGATTCGGTAAAGATGACCAGTTTACCGGTTGGATTGAGGTCTTTGCGAAGCAATTCATTCGTTAGAAGCTGGCGAAACAAATCAAGCTTGGGGTCTTCTTTTACCTGGTTCCATTCTTCAAATATTTCGGTAATGTGCTGCAAGTCGTTCTGGAGCAGGGGTAGGAAATCAGGATCGAAATCCTGCGGGGTAAAAATTTGGTTGCGCGGATTCTCCAACGATAATTCCAAAATATATTCCTCTATTTCTTCATCGCTCCAGTCTTTATCCATTAGCGAGTTCACTTCGGCATCAGGCGCGACAAAAACTTTTCCTTTGCTGAACATCTCGATCATGCGTTCAGTGGAAAGGCGAAACCGCTCCAATGATTTTTTAAAGGCGTAAAAAGAACTTTCCAACCGCTTCACCAACTGAGTCATCATGATCTGTGCTAGTGTAATAGAAGCCCGTTGCGCATTGGTGTAAAACTGGTCTTGTATGTCAGGAAGTAAATAGGCTATGG
>CAZZZH010000397.1:0-2571 GCA_964658445.1 Ilyomonas sp. | reverse complement strand
GCAGCCAGGGCTTCACTTCACTGAAACCCGCATTGGCGGCCGCATTCCATTGCATAGGCGTTCTGGCCGGGTCGCGGCTCAGGTTTTTATCAGGCATATTTAACCCCTGCGGGTCTACCACTTCTTCAAAAGGAATGGCAACATCACTCATGCCGATTTCGTCGCCGTAATAAATGGTCGGCGTGCCGCGAAGCGTGAGCAATAAAATGGCAGCAATGCGTGCCTGCTCTCTGCCTACGCGGCTGGCAATGCGGGGTTGGTCATGGTTTCCCAAAACCCAGTTGGGCCAACCGTTTTGCGGCAGTGCGCCTTCGTATTCATCAATGGCTTGCCTTATATTTTGCGCCTGCCAGGGCAATGACAGAAGAAGAAAATTAAAAGGCAGGTTCGCGCCCTTGTTATCTTGCCCATAATACATCATCAGCTTGTGAATGGGCAGGTAAATCTCGCCGATCATCATCCGTTCGCTGTACTCATCCAACACGCTGCGCATGCGCTTTACAATGTCCTGCACTTCGGGTTGGTCGGTGGAGTAAACGTGGAGCAACTGGTCGTAAGTAGCCATGTGCTGCTGGTAGTTAGGGTTAGCCGGCTCATCGCGAAGCTGTGCATCTTTTATCATGTGCCACATTACATCTACCCGAAAGCCATCTACACCTTTATCGAGCCAGAAGCGCATCACGTTTAGCATGGCTTGCTGCACCTGCGGGTTGCGCCAGTTAAGGTCAGGTTGTTCTTTTAAAAACGCATGATAGTAGTATTGCTTCGTAGCTTCATCCCACTCCCACGCCGTGCCGCCAAACGATGCAAGCCAGTTGTTGGGCGCGCTGCCATCTTCTTTACCATCGTGCCAGATATACCAGTCGCGCTTGGGACTATCTTTTGACGAACGCGATTCAAGAAACCAGGGATGCTGATCGGACGTATGGTTGGGAACCAGATCGAGAATGAGTTTCATACCGCGATTGTGTACTTCAGCAAGCAACTGATCGAAATCACTCATGCTGCCAAAGAGCGGATGAATGCCGGTATAATCGGAAATATCGTAACCAAAATCTTTCATGGGCGAAGGATAGATAGGCGACAGCCACACAGCGGTAATGCCGAGGCTTTTTACATAATCTAACCGATGGATAACACCCTGCAGATCGCCGATGCCATCGCGGTTGCTGTCCTGGAAAGAGCGGGGATAGATTTGATAAATGATGCCGGTTTGCCACCATAAAAAGGCTTCGTTCATGTGCTTGCTTTTGAGAAGCTTTGGGGAAAGATTGTGCCAGAATGGTTTGCAGGTTGGGAGTAAGCTAAGGCATTAAGGCGCTTAGCTAAGAAAACGACGAAAGAGAAAGTGGGAACTAAACAGATGTATTGATGTGGGGGAATGGTAAGTGGTGAACGATACAAACAGGAAGGCAAATACAAATGTCAAAGATAAAAAAAGTTCAAGCTAACGAACCGGTATTGCTTGCTTGTGCTAGACTTCAAAGCCGTGTCAGCCCGTACAGCAGCTAAATTGAAAACTAAAAGTACAAATTATGAATAAAAAGCTGAATAGCGAATTGTCAGCCGAAATTGGAGTTGATAGTAGCACAAAAGCCGATATTAGTTCCGTCCGCCAGCATAGCAGAAAGCCTTTTGTTGTGCGTTCGTTTTTTACATGTTATGGCTTATATATATTATCAGTTTTTGCTTTGGAGAAATTAAATATAAATCGTTTCCATTTATGTGTCTGATTGCATAATATGAGCCTTTATTTCTTGCTATTTCTTTTACAATTTTTTGTTTCGTTTCTATTTCTCTTTGTAAACTCTGTGACCAATTTCCATAAACAGGTGTAACATAATTTACAAAATCAGTGTCTAAAACTGGCGTCTTTTTCCAAGTCGTTGTTTCAAATTTTCTACTTGGAAAGTGTTCAAAAAAGTCTTTATCTGGATTAATAAAATACTTAGCTATTTCGTCATTTAGTTTGTAAATCTCAAATGTAAAGCCTTCACCTTCTTTTCCACTATTGTCATATTTGATGTAACCTCCTATTCCGTCATCAATATATCTATACTCATTCCAACACCAGAATTTTTTTCCTGTCAAGTCTCTAGTTTGATTTTTAAAATCTACGTCCGCTGACAAAGAAATTATTCTTAACTCCCAACAAACTATCACAATTAGAAGTCCAAGAATTGTTGCATTTATTGTCGCTATTTTAGTTCTATTTTGCTTATAAAATTTTATAATCTTAATTAGCCAAAATATAAGTCCAACTACGACTAAAATAAACAGCAATAATATTGTTATTAAAAAAAATTCCATTGCTATTAAGGTGTCTATTTAAAATGAAGCATAACAAATATATTTCACGCACCTAACAATACAAAAAGGCGAATGCAAATGAATGAAGAACCAACCGACTTCCATTCGCCCTTTACATTGTTTGGGTACGCCAATGCACAGAGCCTCTTTGCGTTTGCAATGCCACCGGTAGCAGGATAGAAAAATCGAATATTCCATTAGCCAAACCTTTTTCTTCTTCAGTACCAACTTCTTCGCCTTATTAACCCGTCGTTTTTGTCC
>CAZZZH010000396.1:0-2586 GCA_964658445.1 Ilyomonas sp. | reverse complement strand
CGTATAATCGTAGATTTCCTTCGCCATGGTATCGCCCTGAATGGCGCAGTCATACACCACGCGGCTGTCTATATCTGCCAGCGGAAAATTGCGCAGCAATGTATTTTCGTCCGGGTGTTGCTGCAGCATTTCCAAAGCCGTCATGCGCACGCCCGTAGCCGAAGCATAGGTTTCCAATGAACCTTTGGCACCCGTACCGGGGTGATAGCGCCCATCGGGTATAATGATGGTATGACCCAGCTCGCCCGCAAAGCCATCATGACCGTAAACCACCTGCCCGTTAATTACAATGCCACTACCCACACCAGTGCCCAGCGTTATCATGATGAAGTCTTTCATGCCTTTGGCAGCGCCATACATCATTTCGCCCACAGCCGCCGCGTTGGCATCGTTAGTCAGTGCAGCCGGCAGGTCAAATTTCTTTGACATCATATCGGCAAAAGGAATAACGCCTCTCCAGATAAGATTGGGCGCATACTCGATAGTGCCGGAATAGTAGTTACCATTAGGCGCGCCAATACCAATGCCTTTAATATATGTCTTGCCGCCCACATGGTCGATGGCAGGCTCTACAGCAGCAAAAAGTTCATCGAAATAATCTTCTATCTTCTCGTTTTTTCGGGTAGATATAGCACCACGGTATTTAATTTCACCGCGATGATCTACAATGCCAAACACGGTGTTGGTGCCACCTACATCTATCCCGATAGCTAATTGTTGTGAAACAGGAATCATGACTGTTTAAAGTTTATAAAAAAGCAAGAACCTTTGTTGTTAATGACCAGCCGCAACCGGCTTATCATAATCTATACCTTGCGAACGTAAAATAGATTTTGCACGGATGGCGAAGAAAGCTAAGTAAGCAAAACAAACTACGCCTACAACATAACTGTATTGTATACCCAGCAATTTATCTGAGGCGAGATAACCTTGCAGTGCCGCAATAAAACCACCACCCATAATCATCATGATCAGATAGCTGCTTCCCTGGTTGGTGAAACGGCCCAAACCGGCAACGCCCAGCGTGAACACACATGGCCAAAGCGTGCTGCAAAACAAGCCGACCGAGATGAAAGCGAATACGCTAACCAATCCATTGGTCAGCATACCAATCACTAAAGCCGTAATGCCCAGTCCTGAAAAAATAAGCAGCATGGTAGCCGGGTTGCCCTTGCTGAGCACATTGCCTGCAATCATAATCAGTATTAAAACAGAATACACGTAAAAGGTGCTTACATCGTGTTTGGCAATGGCATTTACAATCAGGTAAATGATGAAAGCGATATACGGCATCAGGAAGCTCAGCACTTTCTTGGTGCCTGCACTCACATCAAAAGCATCGGCAGAGTTCGACCATCTTCCCATCATCAGGCTTGCCCAGTAAAGCGAAATAAAAGGTGCATTCAGGTCGTTGGTAAACTCTTTTGCACCGGCAAGGTGCAAAGACTTCATTACATAATGACCGTTCAGTACTTCCAGGTGCTGGCGCAGAAATTCAGGCAGGTTACTGGCGGTTGCCACTTCTACACCTACATAAATAAAAATACCAATCATGCCAAGCACTAACTGCGGGTACTGCAAAGCGCTGGCCCGCGAGCCGGCACGAACTGCATTGTCTGCTTTAAAAGTAGGCGATTCTTCTATTTCCTGGGAAGGAGCTGGTTCTGTATCAATCTTATTCGGAATAGATGAAAACTTAAAGAAAATCGCTACGAGAATAAAGGCAATACCCAAGATGAGGTACGGTGTTTTTACATCGGTAATGCTGGCTACGGTGTTGCCACTGCTTACCGAGCCGAAGATGGCAAAGCTTACCAATAAAGGTCCTATCGTTGTACCAAAATTATTTACACCGCCTGCCATACTCAACCGTTGCGAACCTGTTTGCGGATCGCCGATTACGATGGCTAATGGGTTGGCTGCAATCTGCTGCAACGAAAAGCCCAGCGCCACAATGAATAGTGCGGTCAGCATTAATGTAAACGAAGCATTATTAGCCGCCGGGTAAAACAATAAAGTGCCGATGGCGGAAATAATTAAGCCAATAGCGATACCGTTTTTATAGCCGGTTTTATTCAGTAAATCACCGCCAATTAGTTTTGAAATACCGATGTAAATAATAGAGCCCACAGTATACGCCACATAAAACGCCATGGCTACCAATTGGCTTTGCACCTGCGATAAGGTAAACGCTTTTTTAAACACCGGGATGAGAATGTCGTTACTAGCTGCTACAAAACCCCAGAAGAAAAATACAGTGATGAGAGTTCCAAATTGTGACCAATTTGTTTTTTTGTTCATGATAATTGTTGATAGTTATAAAGTAAATATGGTTAGCAATTAATCGGGAGTGAAAGTAAATAGTTTTTATAACGGAAACAAAGATTGTTTGAATGTTCGGTAGATGGTGTTTGATGTCCTCCTCACCCTTTTGCTGTTATTATTGCCTTGGGCAACGGATCGTTATACACCCAGAATATCCCCGGCAGCGAAATGAAAATAGAGATCAAATCAAACAGTAAACAAATTAGTACCGACTCGTTTTGGTCTAAAAAAAACTGGTGGCTGCCCCAGATAAAAACCACT
>CAZZZH010000395.1:0-2589 GCA_964658445.1 Ilyomonas sp. | reverse complement strand
AAAGACGATGAAATGTTTGGCCGAGGCGGATCTCATGTATTTGTGAATACCTTGTAATTTTGGTTTTGATATACGGGTTCTATTGAGAAGAACAGTTCGTTAGTAATCTAAAAGCATGAACAATTTAGAAGTTCAACATCATATAAAGCTGCCGGAAGGTTCTATCGGCAAGCAAACGACGACATTAAATTTAGGTCCTACGCACCCGGCTACGCATGGCGTGTTTCAGAATATTTTAGAACTAGATGGCGAGCGTATTGTTTCTTCTGAGCAAACGGTTGGATACATTCATCGTGCCTTTGAGAAGATTTCTGAGCGCCGACCTTTGTACCAGATTACAACGCTTACTGACCGTATGAATTATTGCAGCAGCCCAATTAATAATATGGGTTGGCATATGACCTGCGAAAAGTTATTACGCATCAAACTTCCTAAGCGTGTTGATTATATGCGCGTCATCATTATGGAACTGGCGCGTATCACCGACCATCTCATTTGCAACTCTGTTGTAGGCGTTGATGCAGGTGCATTTACAGGGTTCTTATACGTAATGCAATACCGCGAGTTAGCGTATGAAATCTATGAAGAGATTTGCGGTTCACGTCTTACCACCAACATGGGTAGGATAGGAGGTTTTGAACGCAATTTTAATAATACCGTTTGGGTAAAACTCGAAAAGTTTTTAAAGGAATACCCGGTTGCTTTAGGTGAACTAAATGCATTGTTGCAACGCAACCGCATCTTTATGGAACGCCTGATTGGCGCAGGTCCTATTGGTGCAGATAGAGCTTTAAATTACGGTTTTACAGGACCAAATTTACGTGCTGCCGGCGTAGATTATGATGTTCGTGTGGCTTCTCCTTACAGCAGCTACGAAGATTTTGATTTTACGATTCCGGTTGGTAAAACCGGCGATTGTTATGATCGGTTTTTGGTTCGTAACGAGGAGATGAAGCAATCGCTGAACATCATTGAACAAGCGTACAAAAAAATTCAGGAATTTAAGGGTGCTGAGGCGGAAGTATTTCACGCTGATATTCCTGAATACTATCTGCCTGAGAAGAAAGATGTTTACACAAAAATGGAAGCCTTAATATGGCATTTCAAAATTGTAATGGGTGAAACTGAAATGCCGGTTGGTGAGGTTTATCATTCTGTAGAAGGTGGCAATGGCGAGCTTGGATTTTACTTAATCAGCGATGGCGGCAGAACGCCTTATCGTTTGCATTTTCGTCGTCCTTGTTTCATTTATTACCAAGCTTATTCTGAATTGACAAAAGGTGCGATGTTGAGCGATGCAATCATTACTATGAGTTCGCTGAATTTAATTGCTGGTGAATTGGATGGATAATGAAATTTGAAGCGTTGTTTTATAAAAAATATTGAATGACATTCTCACAGGATAAACTAACAAAAGTTCAGGAAATAATCGCACGTTATCCGGACGGAAAACAGAAAAGCGCATTACTCCCTTTATTGCATATGGCACAGGAAGAAAACAGCGGCTGGCTGAGTGTTGATGCGATGGATTATGTGGCTTCATTGCTTCAGATAGAACCGATTGAAGTATATGAAGTGGCTACCTTTTATAGCATGTACAATCTGAAACCCGTTGGTAAATATATATTTGAAGTATGCCAGACAGGTCCGTGTATGTTGCGCGGTAGCGATGATATTATCTCTTACATTCAGCAAAAGCTAAACATCAAAACTGGCGAGACGACTACGGACGGTTTGTTTACTTTAAAAACAGTTGAGTGTCTCGGGGCTTGTGGTTATGCGCCGATGATGCAGTTGGGTAAATTTTTCAAAGAGCATTTAACCAAAGAAAAAGTAGATGCCATTATAGAAGAATGCACCAACAATGCAGTAATGAATAATTAATTGATGAAATTGATTCCATCCATACAACAAGCGAATTCTTTACCCGGCTATAATCTTTGGGTTGAATTTGCTGATGGGATAAAGGGAAAGATTGATTTGAATAAATGGGTTGGAAACGGATTGTTCTCCTATTGGAGCGATCCAAAGAATTTTGAAACATTTATTATTACTACGGATAAAAAGCTGCGCTGGACGGATGATATTGAAATGGATCCTGATGCTTTTTATCTGCAGCTAATAGATAAAACGTTTGATGAATATGCCGGTGATCAGCAGCTTTTACGGCATTCTTATTAAAATGTATTTTGGAGATCATGTGCCGCCTCATTTTCATGCAGAATATGTGGAATTTGCAGCACAGATTTCCATAGTTGATTTCCGGGTTTTAAATGGTTATTTGCCTCCAAAAGCTTTGGCATTGGTTGTAGAATGGGCAAGCATTCATCAAGATGAATTGCTGGAAAACTGGAAGAATCTCAGCGAAAAAGGAACAGGTTCATTTGATAAAATAGAGCCACTTCGATAAAAATAAAGAGTGAAAGCTCACAGTTTATAAATATGTCAGTAAAAGTATTAATAGACAAGGCAAATATTGAAGGCATTCGCTTTTACGATACCTGGCGTAAAAACGGCGGTTATGCGGCTGTTGAAAAGGCCCTGAAAACATCGCCCGAAGCCATTGTGGAAGAAGTAAAGAAAAGTGGT
>CAZZZH010000394.1:0-2627 GCA_964658445.1 Ilyomonas sp. | reverse complement strand
GCTTAACATCGGAACAGCAGTTTCGCGACCTGATTATAAAAGAAGACAGCAGCGGCATTGTGCGGCTGAAAGACATTGCGCAGGTTCAGATTGGCCCCGAAGTGCTGGAGCAAAGCTGGAAGTATAATGGTGTAAATGCAGTGGGCCTTGCCATCATACCGCAGCCCGGCGCAAACAACATTGCGATAGCCGATGAGTTTAATAAACGTTTAAAACAAATACAGGCAAGCAATAAGCTGGACGTGGACTTCCATGTGCTGACTGACAATACCAAAAACATCCGCAACTCGCTGAGCGAAGTGGAAGAAACCCTAGGGATTTCCTTCGCGCTGGTGGTGCTGGTGATCTTTGTTTTCTTCCGAAACTGGCTCACGGCGCTTCGCCCGCTTATTGATATTCCCATCTCACTGGTGGCTACGTTTTTTATCATGTACATCGCCGGCTTTTCTATTAATGTATTAACCTTATTGGGAATCGTGTTGGCGACCGGACTGGTGGTGGACGATGGTATTGTGGTAACAGAAAATATCTTCCGCAAGTTTGAGCAGGGAATGCCCATACGGCAGGCTGCGCTGGAGGGCAGCAAAGAGATCTTTTTTGCCGTTATTTCTACCTCGCTTACGCTTGCGGTGGTGTTTCTTCCTGTAATTTTTTTAGAAGGCTTTGTGGGCCGTTTGTTCCGTGAGTTTGGCGTGGTGCTGGCTTCTGCCGTGCTAATCTCCGCCTTCGTTTCTTTAACCATAACCCCTGTGCTGAATGTATTTTTAACCAGTAAAAAAGCAGGGCACGGAAAGTTTTACAACAAGACCGAGCCGTTCTTTACCGGCATGGAAGACGGCTATCACAGACTGCTGCGCCGGTTTCTGAACATACGGTGGGCAGCCTGGATCATCATTGTTATTTGCGCTGCCATCATCTGGCTTATTTCCGGCACGCTAAAGAGTGAGCTGGCGCCGATAGAAGACCGCAGCAGCATCCGCTTTACCGTTACCGGTCCGGAAGGCACCAGTTATACTTACATGCAGAATGTAGCCGATAACATCACCAATTATCTCTACGACTCGATACCCGAGCGCGACTATGTGTTTACCCGTACGCCGGGCAATGGCTCTAACAATACGTCGTCGCCGCGCCTGGCTTTGGTGGACCCGAAGCTACGCAGCCGCAGCCAAGACCAGATAGCGAACGATCTTCAGAAGAAGCTGAACCGTTTTAACGATGTGCGCATCTTTGCCACGCAGGACCAGACCATCGCCGTTGGCTCAGCCTCGCGCGGAGGTCTGCCGGTGCAGTTTATTTTACAGAACCAAGACCTGAACAAACTGAAAGATGCCATACCTAAGTTTTTAGACGCAGCACGGCAGGATAAAACCTTCTCCAATGTGGATGTAAACCTGAAGTTTAACCGGCCGGAACTACAGGTAACGGTTGACCGCATTAAAGCCAAAGATTTAGGACTGAGCACCAACGATGTGATCTCGGCGCTGCAGAGCGCTTTTAGTGGTGGCAGGCTGGCGTACTTCATCATGAATGGCTACCAGTACCAGGTGATAGCTCAGGTGGAAAGATCGGAGCGCGATGCGCCGGCAGACATTAATAATATTTATGTGAAAAACAGCAGCGGGCAAAACATACCACTGAGCGCCGTGGTAACGCTGGGTGAAAGCGAAAGCCCGGCTACGCTTTACCATTTCAACCGCTACAAAGCGGCTACCATTTCGGCTTCGCTGAACGAAGGCTATACCATTGGCGACGGCGTGAAGGCGATGCAGGCTATTGCCGCCAAGCAGCTGGATGCCAGCTTTCAAACGGCGCTAACCGGCCCGTCGCGTGACTATGCCGAAAGCTCGTCGAACATTTTCTTTGCATTCGGGCTGGCGCTTATTTTAATCTACCTTCTGCTGGCTGCGCAGTTTGAAAGCTTTCTCGATCCATTAGCTATCATGCTTACGGTGCCACTGGCGCTTGCCGGTGCGATGCTGAGCCTGTGGATATTCGGGCAAACGTTGAATATCTTTTCCGAGATCGGGATGATTATGCTGATTGGACTGGTAACGAAGAACGGGATTCTGATAGTAGAATTTGCCAACCAGAAGCGCGAGCAGGGTCTGGATAAACTGGAAGCCGTAACCGAAGCGGCCACGCAGCGGTTGCGCCCCATTTTAATGACGAGCCTGGCTACTTCTCTCGGCGCCTTACCCATTGCACTGAGCCTGGGTGCGGCATCTACCAGCCGTATTCCGTTGGGCATTGTGGTAGTGGGCGGCATTTTGTTTTCCCTGATTCTTACCTTGTTCGTAATACCGGCGGTGTATACTTTCCTGTCGGGCAAACACAAGGTGAAACAGGTGGAAGTAAAGCCAACGAGCGAACCGGTAGAGAGCGGCGCGGAAGCGTAGACCAACGCTTATTTGGGCAAATGAAATAAAAGGATTTGTTTTTTTAGGGTAATGAGTTTGCCAGAAGAAGGGAGCGTGCCGCAGTTCGGGGTATGCTCCCTTCTTCTTTTGTTGGATAGGTAAATAAGACAGGGCATTACAGTACAGTACTACGTAAATAAGTAGAAAAGAAAAATGAATGAGTGCTGGACGGGGATGAATGAGTGCAAGATGACAATGAATGAACGT
>CAZZZH010000393.1:0-2651 GCA_964658445.1 Ilyomonas sp. | reverse complement strand
ATGTGTAAAGCATCTCCGGAGATCGTTTCACCTTATCCGGAGAGTGTTCAACACTCTTTTCATTCCATTTTAGGTAAACAAAAAAGGGAAAGGCAGGTACACAAGCT
Organism: Ilyomonas sp.; assembly: GCA_964658445.1. Taxonomy (GTDB): domain Bacteria; phylum Bacteroidota; class Bacteroidia; order Chitinophagales; family Chitinophagaceae; genus Ilyomonas. The sequence continues at coordinate 2,544 of CAZZZH010000393.1, read as the reverse complement.
GCCTGTTGGTAATCATACGTAACATCGGGTTAGTGGTAGAATGGCGCTATCCCATTTTCCTGAATACTCCCTTATACCCCAATGATCGTCACTTCCGAGCCGCGGGTTTTGGCCTCATTAACCATGTGCTGCGCGCCGCCGGGTCCATCGCCGCCCTGCCCGTTCCAAACGGCAATCAGGCTCATGTTGGCGCCGCCGCAGGTAAGCGAGCTGTTTAGCATCCAAAGGTTCGCACGCTCCCAAATGCTGTAGCCGGGTCGTTTTTTCAGCCAGTTGGGCATTTCGTTCGTGGGCGAGAGAACATGGTGGGGCAATGAATTGTACAGCTTGTAAAAGCGCTCTATCCAGTTGGCGCCGGCAAAAGCTACCGATTCGGTTATAAAAGCGTCGGGGGGAAGGGCAAGGTACAGTTCGGTTTTAATGCCCAGCTCGCGGCACACTTCGTGAAACAGGATATCGCCGCCACAGGCGCCGCCGGCAATGCCAAGCAGTTTTTTATTGTCGTTATCGGTTTTTTCTTTTTGTAAAGCCTCTTTTATTTTCCCTCTTATCTCTTCTTCTTTTTCGGGAGGAAAGCGCGGCTGCGGTCGGTCGGGCTTGTCTATCATGTGCCCCGTAAAAAGAAGGATGCGGCTGTTGTTTTTTTTGCTGCTGTGAAAATCGCCGAAGGCAGCCAGTGCCGCATTGGTATTGTCGGTAAGAACGTTCAGACTTTTATATAGCTTCAACTGCCGATAGCTTGATTCAAAGTTGAAATCGCTGCTTTCTTCCACAATTTCGTGATACAGGTTTTGAACCCGGTGCGGGTTAGACAGCGTAAGCAGGGCATAATCGGCTTTCGATATTTCGAGCCATATATCTTTCGAATCTTCTGTGTTCAGGCGTTTTTCTTCTGCTTTGATTGCCGACCTTACCAGGATGGCCAGTTCTGCCTGCCGGTCTTTATGGTTCTGCAGGGCATTTTCTGCCTCGCGTTGGGTGTCCCACATCCACTGCCAGGTATCCGGCGCCTGCGCTGCCAGCGACAGGATAACCGTAACCATTGCCAGCGCATTTAATCCCGAATATACATGGTTAAGGTCTTCGCCAAAAGCACGTTCATAAGCTTCGTAAGTTTCTTTGAGGTGTAAAGAACCCAGCGCATTGGTAATAATATCGTCTTTATTGCCGCGCTTCCAGGCATTTACCCAGCGGCTTTTAAAGTTGCGCGCTTTTAACGCCTGCACTTCAGCACGTTTCTTTTTATCGAGCTGGGTATAGTTCTTCAGAATTCTTCTTACACAATTGTCAGATTGCGCCAGCAGTTCCATTGCCTCGTCGGGCTGCTGTTTAATAATATCATCAGCTAATCGCTGGTAAATAGACGAGAGCCTGTCGTTGGCATCGGGGTCGTCGCTATTGTAATTTTTTATTTTCTCCCAGGTAAGACGGGCAGCATCTAACGATTTAATGCTGAACTGCGCTTCGCCTATAAGGCGTAGCGCAGGCATGCGCCACTCAAAATAATCGGCTTCGGCAGCCAGCAACGCTAATTTTCCCGCTTGCTGGCAAGAGCCTGCTACTTCCAGTTCCTCCGAAAAGTCGGGCGGCACTACCAGGAAGACTTCTGCATTTTGCGGCACTAATTTAGGCAGCATGTAAAACACCGGGCTGTCTTTCCGGTCCGACAGCAACGTTTCGTTTAGTCCCTGGGCTAAATTAGTAATGCATGCCGATGGGTTGTCCGCATCATAGCTCAGGTACCGGTCGGTTTTCAGGTCAAAGGGAATTTCATCTTTGCTGCAGCGAATGAGATAGGTGCGCTTATCGCGCAATGCATGGCGAATGCCCAGTTCGTAAAACACATTGGCGTTGTGGATAGATACATCGGCAACAATTATATCGGCCGTCAGCAGCAGCCCAAACATATCTTCCCGTATGTTGCCCGCCTCGAGAATGGTAGCAGTGGTGCTGCCCGAAATGCCTGCGCTGCGCAGGGCAGGTTGAATTAATTCGGTGTCTACTTTGTCAAAGTCCACATCGTTTTTAATGCCAAACGGGCGCACAATAAAAGCGGTAAGCTCCATGATGAAAATATTTTATTGGCTTATCTGCCAAAGGGAAAATAAGTTGCCGGGTTCTTCTTATATCTCTATGAAAACAGGCTTATACAAAAGAGCCGAAATGTGATAGGGAAACCTGCTTAGCCGCGGCTTTGCCAACAGTCTGCAAATCGTCAATGTATTTCACGGAATCCATCTGCCGCACATGGTCAGAATCAATGTTGGAAAGCCCAAGTGCCTGCAAGCCGGTTTCACTTAAATCTACATTGTAGCGGGCATACAGGAAATGGCGTTTGGTATCCTGCGACAGATCTATCACGTTGCCGTTTGCATCCATGGGTATCATGTCGCTTAGTTCGCGGTCTATAGGCGCGCCATAGGTGCACCTGCCTACGGTGCGGCAATTGATATCCTGGTCGCTTTGCATAGCATACATCAGGTTTGTTGGCAGGTTGGTCAGTGTGTCTGCAAGATTATGGTACTCGCCCGCAGAAGGCGAAGC
>CAZZZH010000392.1:0-2685 GCA_964658445.1 Ilyomonas sp. | reverse complement strand
TCTGGAACCGCCGGCACCGAGTTCTTTATTTGCGTGGGCGATCAGCCGGGCTTCGACTACGGCGGTGATAACAACCCCGACGGTCAAGGCTACGCCGCTTTTGGCAGAGTAGTGAAAGGGATGGATGTGGTCAATAAAATTTATAATCGCCCCGAAAACGATCAGTCGTTTACGCCACCGGTAGCCATACTGGGCATAAAAAAATTATAAGACTTACTCACTGCATTTGAAGCTCAATCAATGATCCATTGCAAATCAACCCTTATCAATTATTAATCGCGTTCTATTTTTGCCACATGAAGACTTCAGATGTGCGGGTTCGTTTTGCACCATCTCCTACCGGCGGCTTGCATTTGGGCGGCGTAAGAACGGTGCTGTTTAATTATCTTTTTGCAAAGCAAAACGGCGGAACTTTTATTGTAAGAATTGAAGACACCGACCAGAACCGCTTTGTGCCGGGTGCAGAGGAGTATATTTTTGAAACCCTTGCTTGGTGCGGCTTGCAGCCAGATGAAAGCGTTCTGCATGGTGGTGATTTTGCACCTTATCGTCAAAGCGAACGCAAAGCTTTGTATAAACAATATGCAGAGCAACTGGTGAAAGATGGGTATGCTTACTATGCCTTCGACACGCCGGAAGAATTAGAACAAATGCGCAACCAGTACAAGACAGAACAGGCAACGGCACAATACGGATTGGCGACCCGGAACTTAATGAGAAATTCTTTGTTATTGCCCGAAGAAGAAACACAAAAGTTATTGAGTGAAGGTGTGCCTTATGTGGTTCGCATTAAGATACCAGATACAGGAGAGGACATTAAGTTTACCGATATGATTCGTGGTGACGTCACCTTTCACACCGCAACAACAGACGATAAGGTTTTATTGAAAGCCGATGGCATGCCTACCTATCACCTTGCCGTTGTAGTAGACGATTTCTTAATGAAGATTACGCATGCTTTCCGAGGTGAAGAATGGCTGCCCAGTGCACCCGTTCACATCCTGCTGTGGCGTTATTTATTTGGTGAAGACAAAATGCCACAATGGGCGCATTTTCCTTTGATATTAAAACCAAACGGGCAGGGCAAACTCAGCAAACGCGATGGTGCTAAGTTCGGCTTTCCGGTGTATGCAAAAAACTGGACTGACCCTAACACCGGCGAGACAACCGCAGGCTTTAAAGAAACGGGCTTTTTACCGGAAGCGTTTATTAACATGTTAGCTCTGCTGGGATGGAACGATGGCACCGAACAGGAGATTTTCACCTTGGAAGAACTGGTAGAAAAGTTTTCGATCGAGCGCGTGCATAAAGCCGGTGCGAAGTTCGATTACGACAAGGCGAAATGGTTCAACCAGGAATGGCTGAAACGCTTGCCAGCCGCACGTTACAGCGAGGAAGTGAAAAGTATTTTTAAAGAAAACAACATAGCTGTTCCTGAGGATGAATCATTCATCAAAGTACTGGACCTGGTAAAGGAACGGTGCGTGCTGCTACACGATTTTATTGAACAAGCTTCTTATTTTTTTCAAGCTCCACGCACTGTAGATATTTCTTCTATCAAACCAAAATGGACGGAACCAAAAGCGATACTTTTTATTGAGATAGTAAAAGCTTATGAACAAATGGAAATATGGCAAGCTACTGAGCTTGAAAAGATATGTAAAGAGATTGCTGCTGCACATCAGATTAAGGCTGGCGAAGTGATGCTTCCACTACGCATCATGCTGGTAGGTGGCAAGTTTGGTCCGGGCGTTTTCGAGATCGCTGAGTTCATTGGAAAAACTGAAACTATCAAGCGGATTGAACATACGTTGCAATTGCTTTCCTGAGCGGAAGTTACTTACCGGCAAGCGGCTTTTAACTATTATTGTCTTTCATGAAACAATCAACATTAACGCTACTTTTTGTAACAGCATTTCTTTGCGGCATTGCTCAAACAATGGAAGGTTACGACGGGTATGTGGTTAATTTTAAAAAAGATATGCGCTTGATCGGTGGAGCAAATGCTGCAGGCGATGGCATAGCCGGCGATGCTGCAAAAATGCAAAGTGCTATCAATCATTGCAGCGGCGACAGTACAAGAATTTTATTTTGCCCCGCAGGAAAATATTTATTCGACACTACTATTTATGGTGAAAGTGATCTTACTATCACCGGCGTTCCAGGTAAGACCATTTTTACAGCCGACAGTCATTTTGCAGGCAATGGGAACATGTTTGAATGTATTGGTAAAAGCAATGTAACGTTTGAGAATATAACCTTTGTCAACGATCACAGCCATCAATTGAATGCTTTCATTCAATGCAAAAGTTCACCCAACAAATGCAACAACCTCAGGTTTATTAATTGTACATTCAGAGATAGCTGGGTACAGGCTGCTGTTATGTTGGGGCAGGCAGCAGACAAAGATTCTACTTACTGGAACGATAAAGTACTTTTTGAAAGTTGCGTGTTTCAGCAACTCTACAATCCTTCCTACCGTGTTGTAACTACTGAAATACCTGATTCATTAAAATGTGTAGGTATTAACTTACAACAAACCACGTTGCGCTGCATCATTCGTAATTGTCTTTTTGAGAACACAAGCGGTGATGGCATTTATGGATACGGAGCAAATTTTGGTTTGAGAAATAACAAATATTATGGCAATTGGACGATAGAAAATTGCAACTTTTTTTGTAACTG
>CAZZZH010000391.1:0-2728 GCA_964658445.1 Ilyomonas sp. | reverse complement strand
AGAACCATCTTTATCGTACTGCTTTACTTTGTAATAACTCTTTCCAGGCAAAGGCGCATCATCATAAACCTGGTAGTTGCCGGTGCCGGTGTTATTTCCCGCTTTTGTAGTTGACAACAGCGTCCAGTTGCTGCCATCCCCGCTGCGCCATACTTCATACCGGTCGGCATTCTGCTCGTTCGCGGTTGCCCATCTAACAATGGCTTTCCCGTTTTCGTTTTGTACAGTGAAGGAGAGGAAACTGACTGGCAACACACCGGCAACCGCGAGCGAGGGTAGGCCAACGGAACCTCCCAGCGCAGAACCCGCCGCTGTTCTAAATAGGTAGCGTTGTCCGGGTACCATATTTTTGGTTGGCCTCAGTATCCATTCGTATTCCGTATTCTGACCGTTTCGCAAACTGACATAGCGTGAAGTGTCGAAAGCGTCAACCACAACCCCCGGAACAAAAACGCTTGTATTGTACTCAGGTATTAATTGCTGCGTTGTACTTTCTGCTGAGGACTCCGAATCGAGAGAGGAAAAGATAAACGCATTTGATGTGTTAGTTGCGTTTATTTTTATCCAAGTTGTCGAATCATTGGAATAAGATAAGTTGTTTGCAATGATATAATTATCTATTTCAGTCGATTTTACATAGAACTCTACCCGTAACCTGATAATGCTATCTGCGCTTGTAATGGTAATGGGGATATCTTGATTGGTACCTTGCGGCGCATCGAGGTGTTCGGATCCATAGTCTTTGCGCCAGCGCCAGTTGCCCTGTTCAACGTTAGCGAAAGAACAGGTGCAGGATATAAGAAGTAAGGTAATGAGTAAAAAATTTTTCATCTGTTATTTGATTATTCTGACATTAGCTATCGATAAGTAACTATACACTTCTCAGGAGGGAGAAATGTGGAACAATTATTATTTCGTCCCGGTTAACCTTACAAAACTACCATCGCACACAATGTCTGACAATCCCCCGAACCGGGTGAATTTTCGAAAAGGACTATCAGAGAAAGTAGTTTGGATAAAATATTTTATATCACCGGCAGGCAATGGCGCAGAACAACAAAGACTTACAGATCAGTGTAAATATCGAAATGAAAAATTTTCCTGTCGCGGTAAAAAAAATCACCCGGTTCAGGGGATTGTCGGGCAGGGAGCGGGAGAATAGTTTTGCAAGGTGGCGGCGTCATGCTCTTTGGCTGGGCTTCGCTATACACAACTGGTTGGTGTATCTCAAGGTAGAGTATGATCTGTGTACATAGAGTCATCATTAACACACTCGAAGAAGAAGCCTGTTCGCTTTCCCGATTAAGTTATCTTAGTAGCAGAAACATGAAACACGTATCCATTATAATATTGGTTTGCCTTGTGTCTGCAACAACAAAAGCGCAGCTTAATCCCTATACACTTACCGCCTGGCAGGCTGACAGTCTTCATGCGGTGCGGGCACAAACCACTAACGATAGTCTGAAGATGGAGATAAATGCCATCTTTTCTATATATTATTCGGATAACAACAGGGATAGCTCCGTTTATTTTTTAAAAGAGCAACTGGCGCTGGCAACTAAGCTGAATATATTTTCATGGCAGGCTGAAGCGCTTAGTTACTTGGGTTTACAATACACTCAAACGAACAACTATCCAAAAGCATTGCAGGCACTCAACGAAGCGCGGCAACTTGCACAGGACAGAAATTTTGATGTCAATAAATACCCGCTAAAATTCATTACTGGTATTCCTGATTGGTTCACCAACAGGCAATGCCTGCTATCATGTATTCAGTATAACACAGGACTTCTTTATGAATATACCACTAATTATGATAAGGCGGCAGCCAGTTATGCAGCAGCCGTTTCCACGGCTGAAAAAATTGGTGACCGGGAAAGCTTACCGCTTTATACAATGGCATCGGGTACTATTTATTTTTATAAGAACAAACCGGATTCAGCCCTCCTCCTGATGCAAAAAGCCCTTGCCTATAGCAAAACCACGCAATGGCAGTACTATACCGGGTTGTTATACAGGTATATGGGGAAGAGTTATTATAGTCTTAATAATTATCCGGATGCCTTGCACTATTATCGGCTGTCTACTGATTTTAATCACCTACAGCATAATTTTTTATGGGAAGGATATGGCTATAATTTGATGGCTTTTTCATATCTGGCCATGCAACAGCCGGATTCTGCTATTGCCTGCAGCAGAAAAGCATCAGATATTTTTAGGACTATAAAGTTTCCGGTTGGCAAGGCGAACATGTATGACAATTTTTCTTCTGCTTTTCGAATGAAAGGCATTACAGACAGCGCCTTTGCCTACTTGTTGCTTGCCAAACAACTGAGAGACAGTTTAAATGAAGCGGACAGAACACAGGCTGAACAATACCAGGTGTTGAATTTTAACGAGCAGCTCCGCATGCAGGAAGCGGAAAATGAACGAAGCCGGCTGCAGTCAAGACTGATTACTTATGTTACTCTGGCGGGTTTCACGATCGCTTTTTTGATTGCATTTTTACTGTACCGGAACAACCGCCAGAAGCAAAAAACCAACCAGGCCCTGACAGCGGTACGCGACCTGCAGGATCAGAAAATAACCCAGCTCGACGAAGCCGTTACCAAACGCACGGAACAGCTCAGCACCTTCCGGCAGGCAATGGCAACTGACTTCCACGACCAGACGGGCAATATGCTATCTGCCATCACCAGCCAGGCTACGCTATTGAAATTAAAGCTGA
>CAZZZH010000390.1:0-2752 GCA_964658445.1 Ilyomonas sp. | reverse complement strand
CCTACCGTGTTTTGTGAGAACCGCAACCTCGATGTTATCCGCGAAGCACTGCATAACGAGTTGGGTTATGCCGTCACTTCGAAATATAAATCGTTCACCAAACATCTGGTAGAGGCCTATGAAGAAGGTAATGGTTTGTTGCCTGACGGCATCGCATTGCCTTCAACGGAGCAAAATACGCGGGTGTTTAAAAATATTGATGGCATTAAGTTTTTAAACCATCAGGGTGGCTGCGGCACAACAAGGCAAGAGTCAAATATCCTTTCTAAGCTGTTAGCTGCTTATGCCGATCATCCGAATGTGGGCGGCATTACGGTGCTGAGTTTGGGTTGCCAGCATTTGCAATTGCAGCAATTAAAAGAAGATATTTTCAGCAGAAATCCATCGTTCGATAAACCGCTTCTTTTCTTTGAGCAACAGGCAATGCAAAGCGAAGAAGCGCTAATTCAGCAAGCCATTTACCAAACATTTTTCGGCCTTGTGGAATTGAATAAACTGGAACGCCGGCCAGCGCCATTAAACGAATTGACAATTGGTGTCAAATGCGGTGGCAGCGACGGTTTCAGCGGCATCTCTGCCAATCCTGCCGTGGGTTATTGTGCTGATTTGTTGGTGACATTGGGCGGTAAAGTTTTGCTTGCCGAATTTCCTGAATTATGCGGTGCTGAGCAAGGCCTGATAGACCGCTGCAACAACGAAGTCATCGCTCAAAAATTTATTCATTTAATGAAAGATTACGATGCCAAAGCGCATGCAGCCGGTTCCGGTTTTTATATGAATCCTTCGCCGGGGAATATTAAAGATGGCTTGATAACAGATGCTATCAAATCGGCTGGTGCAGCAAAGAAAGGAGGTACTTCGCCAGTAGTTGATGTACTCAATTATACTGAGCCTGCTACCAAGCCGGGATTGAGTTTGGTTTGTACGCCTGGCAACGATGTGGAAGCTACAACCGGTAAAGCAGCGGCTGGTGCCACGCTTATTCTATTTACCACCGGCCTTGGAACACCCACTGGAAACCCGGTTTGCCCGGTAATAAAAATCGCTACGAATACCTCGCTGGCACAGCGTATGAAAGACATCATCGACATTAACACCGGCGCCATTATTGAAGGCGAACAGACCATAACCGAAGCAGGTGAGGCGATATTGGAATACTGCATTAAAGCTGCCAGTGGTGAAGTAATTCCAAAAGCAGTGCAGCTAAACCAGGATGATTTTATTCCATGGTTCAGAGGCGTTTCGTTGTAGAAGCGAAAGATATAAAGGCAATGCAGTTTTCACCTTTCGTCTCATATAAACACCCTTTGCTTTATGCCAACCGGTACATCTTTCCAGGTAAAGTCACAACAATATTCTGAAGCTCCAAACCCAATATAGCTGCGGCTACCGCACTGCTGCTAAGCCCGCTTTGCAGGTACAACTCATCGATGTGAACTGCTTCTTTTTGTTTTAGTTTATCTACAATTTTTTGCTCATCATCCGATAGCTGAATAAATAATTCGCGTTGCACTTTCCTTTTTGCAAGTGCTGTTTCCCAGCCCAGTTCTTCAGCTAATTGCGCTCCATCAGTAAGCAAAATCGCTTTGTTGCTTTTTATTAAATAGTTGCAGCCTGCGCTCTTGCTGTCTGTTGTTTTTCCCGGCACGGCAAATACATCCCGGTTATAATTATTAGCCAGCTCAGCCGTTATCATACTGCCGCCACGCAAAGCGGTTTCTACTACGATAGTTGCATCTGACATACCAGCAACTATGCGGTTGCGACGTGGAAAATTGTGCTTGTCAGGTTTTGTATCATACATAAATTCAGACAGTAAACCGCCGCTTTGCATCATGTCTTTCGCCAGGCTTTTATGTTGTGCCGGGTAGACGGTGTGCAAGCCATTGCCCAACACGCCCACAGTTGACAACCCGCATTGCAAAGCTGTTTTGTGAGCCAGACTATCTACGCCAAAGGCAAGCCCGCTAACGATTAGCGGTGCATATTCTTTTAATTCATTCAATAACCTTTCTATTACCTGCTTACTGTAATCGGTATTATTTCTGGTACCGATAATACTGATGATACGCGATGGATTCAGGCTCACATTGCCTTTGTAATATAGCAGGGTTGGCGTGTCGTAGCAGTTTAGCAATCGCTTCGGAAAGTCAGCATCAGTAATGAACAAAGGCACGATCTGGTTCTTCTCAATCAAAGCCATTTCCTCTTCTGCTTTCTTGTAGTCAGAAAATGTTTTGATTTGCTTCGCTCTTATTTCACCAATATTTTCTATCGCGCTCAATCGTTTGATGGATGCATTAAAGATGCTTTTTACATCGCCCAATTCATCAATCAAAATCTTAGCCTGCACAGCGCCGATGTTCGGGATCAGTGTCAGGGCAATCTGGTATAATAAATCATCTGTCATGTAGTTTACCGTAGAAGAACTGCAATATTAATAAACGACAACGTCAAGTGTTATTTTTCAGAATACAAAATACATAAACAGCCCAACAGCCATTATGGACCAGAAGCCAGGAACTCCGGTTTGTCATCGTTGCGTCGCACTCTTGTACTCTTAGTCAATAATTAAGCAGAGAGGCAAAGCAACATTAAAAAATAATTCTTCACAATAATCGAAGACAAACTCAACCAGCATAAAGAAGACTGCTTCTTTATGCTGTTCTTTCTTTTCTCTTTGCGCATTCCTTAATGCAACTACAAATAACAGCCCTAGCAAGCGACGAATAAAAGGATAACCTTATTTTTG
>CAZZZH010000389.1:0-2764 GCA_964658445.1 Ilyomonas sp. | reverse complement strand
CAAAGCATACAGGCACCACTCCGGCACGGCGTAGGTAAGTGGCCACGCGCGCTGAAGATTCCAGTCCGCTGGTTTCGTTTACCAACCCGCCATGAAAATACAATGCGAGCTCTTTAACCTGGTTGTGCCGGAAAGAAGCAAACATATTATCTATATCTTCAGGTGTGGTGTGAAAATTACCGGACATTTGAAAGGTTCCAAGCGGACCGACATTGACCACGTATTCTTTGAAGTTAGTGGTTGGCATGAATCAAATTTAAATAAATATATATCAGAAAAATACAATATTTGCACAATTATTTTAAAGTGGAATTTATGGTATTTCCAACCCGTGCAAATGGATCCGGTAGATGTTGATGCCATAGAGTAGAGCACCCTGAAACCGGCAAAGTCATCCTTGTAATTGAATTATATACCTTTTACCGTCAATGCACCCAAAGGTCGGGGGCTGGAGGAACAAGCCCGAAAGGCTAAATCCAAAAGTCCGCCTGCCTGAATGATTGATTATAAGGATGTTTCTTATCCTCAATATCCTATTGCTTTCAAGAACTCCGTCTTCTTTCTCTTCGCTACATCGAGAATAGTTCCATTGCTAAGCACCACTTGTCCGCCTTCTCCGCGAATGTACCTTTCTGCATAGTTCTTGTTGATGATATGGGAATGATGAATCCGCACAAAGGTGTCAGTGTCCAGCATTTCTTCAAAATCTTTCAGGGTGTGGGAGACTACATATTTCTCTCCAGCCTTTAAAAAAATATGCGTGTAATTCACATTCGCTTCGAGGTATACAATATCGTCGACCTTGACAAATCGAAGACCTTCCGCCGTGGGGACGGCAATGCGTTGGTAGTTATTTTTTTTCGGGCTTAGATTTTCAAGCAATAGTTCCAAACGGTGATTAGAAGTCTGGTTACGCTTTTTTTCTTCGGCACGCTGCACCGCCAGTTTGAGGTCTTCGATGTCTATGGGCTTCACGAGGTAATCCAGCGCGCTGTAGCGAATGGCCTTGATGGCATAGTGATCGTAAGCCGTAGTAAATATCAGCTCAAAGTTTTTATAGATCAATTCCTGTAACATCAGGAATCCATTCATCACCGGCATTTCGATATCGAGGAATACAACGTCAGGCTGCAGGGAATCAATAGCCGCAATTCCCTTATGTGCTGAATCGCAAGTGGCCAGGATGCTGATCTCCGGGCAATGGCGGCTCAATTTTTCTTTCAGTGAACTCAGGTTGCTTTCTTCATCGTCAACCAGTATCGCTTTCAGCATTCGGTAGTTTTTAAATGATACGACTATATTTTCAGTTTCACTTTTACTTCTGTCGCGGTTCCTTGTTCTTCTATAATGTCTGTGATCACTACGCTATCACTTCCATTCTGGTTGTGCAGGTGCACTCTTTCGGAGCTGATCTCAATTCCATACGACCGGTGTTCGGGTTTGTTGCGGCTCTTTATTTCCAATGCTTTTACCCGTCCTACACCATTGTCCCATATCGTATACCAGATGTAATTGTTTTGAATGCCTGCCTGCACAACCAGTTTGCGTTCGCCTTCCTGTTTATTCAATAGCCCATGCTGAATGGCATTTTCAACAAAGGGCTGAATGATCAGTGGAGGCACTTTATAATCTCCCTGCAATAGTTCATGATCTGCCTTGAGTTCGTAGGTGAATTTGTTGCCGGAGCGGAACTGTTCCAACTGCAGGTACAATTGAAGCGTTTCAAAATCTTTATAGAAAGGAATGAGGTTGTTCTTCGAACTTTCCAGGAGGTAACGGATCAATTTGGCAAACCTCGCAAGATAAGTGGTGGCTTTATCGGGCTGGTTCGTTTGAATTAAATTATCAATGGCAGTAAGACAATTAAAAATAAAGTGAGGGTTCATCTGGGAACGCAGTGCTGCCATCTCTGTCTCCGCCAGTTTTTGTTTTAACTTCGCCTGGCGTTTTATGGCTTGTATTCTTCTTCGCACCATGACGAAGATGAGCAGCGTTATCGCCACAACGACCAGTGCTGTGAACCACCAGGTTCTCCAGAAGGGAGGTGAGATGATAATCTTAAATGAAGTGGTTGCTATCGTCTCCCCGCTATCTTCTGCTTTTACCGAAAAAGTATATTCACCAGGATCAAGATCAGTATAACTGGCAAATTGTTTCGTGTTCGCATTTACCCAATCGCTGTTTATGCCGCTGAGTTGGTAGTAATAACCAGTCTGTTCCTGGTTGGAGAAATGAAGCAGCGAAAAGTCAATGGTCAGAAAATTTTGTTGGTAGTTCAGATGTATTGCCTTGTTGTCAGCCAATATCGAATCAATGAACAAGGATGTATCGAAAATCTTAAAACCGGTAATCTCCACCTTTCTTATTGCATGGCTCCGTTCATCTATCGATCCAGGACGGAAGCGAATAAGTTCAGTGGCCGTTGCCGTGACCCACTCACCATTCTGCAGCGTACAAAAATTAGTTGATTTAAAGGGAGCGTTGATGAGGTCTGGTTCAATCGTGTAGCGTACGAATTTTTTCGATGAAAGAATAAACTTGAATAGGCCATAGTCCGTTGTGAGCCAGAAATTATTCTTCGGATCTTTTTTTATTGCAGACACCGTGTTGGAAGACAGCTCGTCAGACCCTGCCAGGCGTGTAAAGATTTTACGATTGGTGTTAAAGAAATTAATCCCTGCATGCAAGGTCCCGACGAGCAGGGTGCTATCGTTATATTCCTCGATCCCCAAAATAGTGGTTGTTACAGGCGTGTTTTTTTTCA
>CAZZZH010000388.1:0-2815 GCA_964658445.1 Ilyomonas sp. | reverse complement strand
ACCGTGGACCCGCTGATTAAGAGTCAGCTGCTCTACCAACTGAGCTACGAAGACAAATTGGGAGTGCAAATATAGCGGCTTTGGCCTTTTTGGCTGAATTTTTTGTGGAAACCCGCCACTCAAAACAGGCCTTTTAGCAGGCGTGGCAGCAGGTCAGCACCTGTACACAAGACGTAAAAAAATTTTGCAGAAAAAGTTTTGCCCTTATCTTTGCATCCCGTCAAAAAGGGAGTTTAGCTCAGCTGGTTCAGAGCATCTGCCTTACAAGCAGAGGGTCGGCGGTTCGAACCCGTCAACTCCCACAGAAAATCAAGCAGTTATGACGATATGTTATAGCTGCTTTTTTATTTGCACGTAATTTGCACGCGTTGAAAATCGTCAACTGAAAATAAATTATCTAAACTATACTGCCTTAATACCGGAGCAGGATTGACAAACAGTAAAAAGACCGCTTAGCAGAACGCCTGTAGCCACAATCTACATTTGGATAGGTCCATTACCAGTGATTAAAGGATGGCATACTAGAGAAACAACACTGACATTACGGTATTCTTCGTGAACGGCAAAAATGTATTTATTCTTTGTGGTGGCGTCTTCAGTTCATTCCACTCACAAAATGAAGCCTGCTACAGTAAAAGGTTTGATGCAATAAGTTTTCGGAAAGCCTGCCTTAACAGAGCCGGCGGTTTGAGCACGTCGACACTCAAACAGTAAAAGGGTTTCAATCACTTGAAACCCTTTTACTATCGGCTTAAACAAATCGAAGCGTCTTTTGCTTTTTAGAGCTTTGTAATACAATCGTCTTCAAGTCTTTTATTCTCTGTATTTATCCAATGTTTTAATTAAACTATCTAATTCAGGGTTGTTATACATATCTAAACACCGCATAGTACCCAGGGAATGCCGATCCTTACTCCGGTACGGCAGAAGCATCACTTTTTCAATATATGAATTCACAATCTCATAAGCCCTGTTACTATACGTGCCAAGTTCCAGATAACCATCGATACTTCCATCCGATTTGAGCGCAGAATCTGCGGGATGGCTTTTATCCAGACATTTGCAAAAAGCATAGTTCTTCAAAAGCGTCCGTTGGGCAACTATGGCTGAATCTTCACTGTTTTTATAAAATGGATTGCTCTGTCTTGATACCTTACGGCTATCGGAACACGACACAAAAATCAAAACGATTAAAAGACTTGCGGAAACAGTTTTCATATGTTTTTATTTTAAGAGCCATAAGACCACTTTAGTGGTTTTTACATCATTCTCACCTTCATCATTTAGGTTCTTTTGAAAATAACAGTCATGCGCACAGGAAGACCCGTTGAAAAGTGTAACGTGGCCGGTAGCATCATTCCAACCGCTAACGCTAAAAGCGATAATTCCCTTTTGATTATTGAAATCGCTCGGTTGTATATCTGTTTTGTCTTTCAAATGCACAACATCCGCCGGGCCGAATGCCTTTGTAAGGTATTTTACCATATCTTTTACTCTTAGCATGTAAAACTTACCATCTGCCCCTTTTACAAAGAGACCGCCAGGCAGTAATTTCGGGTCTATCGTTGCACCGCTTTTATTAAGTGCCAAGCTAAGCCTAAGCGCGCATGAATTGGTTGCTTCGGAAGTATAATATGTTGCCGCTTCGCCGCCAACAAACTTATAAACTTCCCCGGATGTATATCCATCGCCCATATAGTTGGCCATCATCTGATCATAGGTAGGTCTCTTTTGGGCATCGGGATTTATATTGTCTTGAGTGGCGGCCGGCTCATCATTACCTTGATTTCCCTGATCATATTCGCCCTTAATCATTTTAAAGAAATTCCAAGGTTGTCCATCCGGCCCTAACAATTCGAATTTTCTTACACTCCTATCCATATCCGGTAATTTAGGCTGCTTATCATCTCCGGTGGGTAAGGAAACGATCCTGCCGTCAGGGTCTATAAACCTTACCGGATTATCAAACGCATAATTGTAAGGAGAGAATCTTCTCATCTTTTCACTTAATGGGTCTGTTGCCATCCATCTTCCAATCTGGTTATCGTACATCCTCGCTCCGTAATCCAACCATTCCAGGCTGCCACCATCGCTAAACTCCTGCCTTTGCTCCTCTTTGCCATTATACTTCATCTTATTGCCAGGCTGACCGAATGCCACAGCCTTACTACTTATACCTTGCATCGCCAGACCGAATGGATAATAATGCGTTTCCTCTACCAAAGCTCCCCTCGTATGCACCACTTGCAAATTATCAAAGAACACATCTACCGGGCTTTCATTGCTGCAATAAATATACACATATCCGTTTTTCGGTACGGCAATATTGCTTAATTCCGAATGATGATCTTTTAAGCTGCTATTACTGCCGACTGCACTAAAACCGCTGCCTACTGTCTTGAACTGTTCATCAAATAATATATAGTTAATATAAGCTTTAGGTACTTGGTCATTCACGTTATTATTAGTAGTCTCATTGCTCAACAGGCTGTTGATGCCCGAAGTGGTTGCGGTAAGGCCGTTCAATGTACTGGCTGTTACTGCCTGGTGAGCAGTGGACGACACCGTTCCTCCCGGCGCACCTAAAAGCCCGGTCAGGATGTCCAGCACCGGCACTGCACTGTTGGCAGCAGCACCACCCGTATTGTTCTGGAAATAATAGCTTTTGCCGAAGATATCCAACCGGTCGCCCGCCATTACTTTTAATGTAATGCCCAAGCCTGTTTTGGCCGAGCCGCTGTTCAATTTATAAAGCTTCTGGCTATTGGCAGAGGAGAAACTGGCATCGGGTGGATTATTGCCGATTCCGTTATCG
>CAZZZH010000387.1:0-2820 GCA_964658445.1 Ilyomonas sp. | reverse complement strand
GCTTTCCTGATTTTATTTACATTAGGATCGATAGAGAAATGAAACGAAGTGCGGAAATCGGTTTGTTCAAGAACTGTGTTTTCGAACTTTGCGTTGTTTAAGTCGCAGTTAGAAATCAGCGCATTCGCCAGGTCGCAGTCTGTAAAATCAACTTCCTGCAAAGAACAGTTGGTAAAAACGGTTTTCCTGATTTTTGTACCGCAAAAGGAAGAGTGATTGAGCGTGCAACCGGCAAAAGAAAACGAAAGACCGAATTTGTTGCAGTCATAAAAAAGGAGCCCCATCATTTTGCAACCCGTAAAGGTTACGTCGCGAAAAATGGCATCCTTCAGCGTTACTAAACTAAGGTTGCAATCTGTAAACGTACATTCTATAAACCTGGCTCCAGAGAAATCTGCGTTAGAAAAATTGCAGTTATTGAAGGTGCAGTTTTCATATTCATCTTTTGGAAAGGATGCAATTGTGAAATCAGTTTTCTCAAACGTTTTATCTTCTACATACATGCTCGATTGTTTTCGCCTGTACGTTATTATCGGTTCATCAGCCATTCCTTTACTGCATCGAACGACGCTGGCATGGGTATGCTTTTTTTCTGTAAAGAAAATAACGCAGCCGCGCTGGCAGGCACGTCCACTTTTTTACCAATCGCTTCTTCTACCACATCCGGAAACTTTACCGGGTGCGCAGTCTCCAGGATGAAACCGCTGTCGTGGGAAGTCTGTAGGTAATGGTGCAACGCGCGAAACGCCACCGCCCCGTGCGGGTCTAAAATATAACCGTATTGTTGATACACTTCAGCTATCGTTTGCTTCGTAATGTCGTCGGTCACCGATACAGCACTTACCACTTGCTTTAGCTGCGGCATTTCGTTTTTAAAAATCTGCAGAATGCGAATGAAATTGCTTGGGTTGCCCACGTCCATCGCGTTGGAAAGTGTTGCCACAGCGGGTTTGGGCTCGAACAAACCGCTTTGCAGATAACGATACACCACGTCGTTCGCGTTTAGCGCGGCAATAAAATGCTTCACCGGCAAGCCCGAAATATGCGCCAGAATGCCGGCGCAGATATTTCCAAAATTTCCACTCGGCACGCTAATCACCGGCGGTTCTTCGTGCATCCACTGCTGCACCGCAAAAAAGTAATACATCTGCTGCGGCAACCACCGCGCAACGTTGATGGAATTGGCAGAAGTGAGCGATAGTCTGGCGTTTAAATCGGCATCTGCAAAAGCTTGTTTTACTATGGTCTGGCAGTCATCAAATGTGCCATCCACTTCCAGTGCGGTAATGTTTTTACCGCAGGTGGTTAATTGCAATTCCTGCACGGCGCTCACTTTGCCGGAAGGGTATAAGATAACCACATCTACACCTTGCACATCTAAAAATCCATTGGCAACAGCGCCACCGGTATCGCCGGAAGTAGCCACCAACACAGTTGTAGCCGTCTTTTTATATTGGTTAAAATACCCCAAACAGCGGCTCATAAAACGCGCGCCCACATCTTTAAATGCCAGTGTGGGCCCGTGGAATAATTCGAGCGAAGCGATGTGATTATTAATGCTGACAAGAGGAAAATCGAAGCTGACCGTTTCGCTAACAATGCGCTCCAGTTCGGGTACAGGAAGACTGTCTTCCACATAAGGCTTCATTACTTCTACACCGATCTCTTCTTTTGCGTACTGCTTTATGTTCTTGATAAAATCAGTCGGCAATGAAGGAATGGTTTCCGGGAAATACAAGCCTTTATCCGGTGCCTGCCCTCGTTGTGTTGCTTCAGCAAATGATACATCAGGAGACTGGTGATTGAGGCTGTAATAGTTCATTTTGATGTGTTATAAATAATGAATGCTGAGCGCTAAAAACGATACTTCAATTACTATTCTACTGTTACACTCTTAGCTAAGTTCCTTGGCTTATCTACATCCAGACCTTTACTTACGCCGATATAATAAGCCAGCAGTTGCATGGGAATTACACTTAACATCGGCGCCATTATTTCATCTGCATCAGGAACGATAATTACATCATCCGCAATTGTGGGTACCACTTCATCACCTTCGCTAATCACCGCAATCACCTTGCCTTTGCGCGCTTTTATCTCCTGCATGTTAGAGATGATTTTTTGATGATACACATCTTTGGTAGCGATGAAAACTACGGGCAATGTATCGTCAACCAAAGCAATCGGTCCGTGCTTCATTTCTGCCGCCGGATAACCTTCGGCATGGATGTAAGAAATCTCCTTCAGTTTCAAAGCTCCTTCCAATGCAATCGGGAAATTGTAGCCGCGACCCAGGTATAAAAAGTCTCTGGCATCTTTATATTTTTCAGCTAAGACTTTTATAGCTTCCGTTTGTTTTAATACAGCCGAAACCTTCTCCGGAATAGCTGCTAATTCAGTGCATAAAATATCAAACCGTTCTTTTGATAAGGTTCCTTTTGCAAAGCCAATCTTTAAAGCAATCATCGTTAAAACGGCAAGCTGCGCGGTGAAGGCTTTTGTACTTGCCACGCCAATTTCAGGACCTGCATGTGTGTAAGCGCCGGCATGAGAAAGACGCGCGATAGAAGAGCCAACTACATTCACAACACCAATAAGAACGGCGCCTTGTTCCTTCGCTTTTTCAATGGCAACTAAAGTGTCTGCCGTTTCGCCACTTTGTGAAACAGCGATGATTACATCGCCTTCATGAATAACCGGGTTGCGGTAGCGAAACTCCGACGCATACTCTACTTCAACGGGAATGCGACAGGTTTCTTCAATAATGTATTCGGCTATTAATCCCGCATGCCAACTGGTTCCGCAGGCGATGATGATGAT
>CAZZZH010000386.1:0-2852 GCA_964658445.1 Ilyomonas sp. | reverse complement strand
TTCTTGGTGCGCCACATCATGGTAAAGAAATTTTTATCGAAAAGAGGCGAATGCGGGTCTTCTTCTGTATCGGTAAAAGCATGGTGCATACGGTGCATGATGCCATATGATGTTGCGCTGAGATAAGAGGAACCCTGTGTAAGCCAGGTGAGAAAAAAGAAGAAACGCTCCCAACCTTTACTCATGGTGAAAGAGCGGTGTGCAGCATAACGGTGGAGGAAAAACGTTTGAGTAAACAGCGAAAGATACCAGTGAGCTACAAATGCGATGAGAATAATGATCAAACCTGAAAAATTAAAAGATGATAAAATAGATTGTTAGCAAACCGTGGCAAGTTACAAAATATACGCAAGGTATAAAAGAAGGGTTTTGTTATTTAATCTTTTGTTCATTTACAAGCGTTAGTTTCCGCTTATAAAAGGTTCACTTCGCGCTCGAGCTGAACACCGAATTTTTCGGTAACGCTATCAATAATCTGCTGCGATAAATGGTAGATTTCCGCTCCGCTGGCAGAACCATAATTTACCAATACCAAAGCCTGTTTGTCGTAACAACCGGCATCGCCACGCCGATAGCCTTTCCAGCCACATTGCTCTATGAGCCAGCCCGCTGCCAGCTTGGTTTTGCCGTCTTCTGCCGGGAAGCCAACGATGCCGGGATGAGCCTTTTTTAACTCAGCAAACAGTTCGTTGCTAACAGTTGGGTTTTTAAAAAAGCTGCCCGCATTGCCGATACTGTTTGGATCGGGAAGTTTGCTACGGCGGATGTTGATGACCGCCTGCGAGATAGCTGCAATTGATAATTGTGAGACTTTCATTTTCTCAAGTTCCTGCTGTATGGCTCCGTATTCTGTGTGGAAAACGGGTTGTTTGCGAAGCTGGAAAGTAACATTGAGTATAACAAAGCGACCTTTGTACTGATGCTTAAAGACACTTTCGCGATAACCGAAGCCGCACTCTTCTTTATTGAAGACGGCAATTGTTTTTTCGCGCAAATCATATGCTTCCAGCCGGTAAAAAACGTCTTTCAGCTCTACGCCATAAGCGCCGATATTCTGTATAGGACTTGCGCCCACACTGCCGGGAATCAAGCTTAAGTTTTCGAGACCGGCATAGTTGTGCGCTACGCAATACATCACCAGTTGATGCCAGTTTTCTCCCGCTGCCGCCTGCACATAATAATACTCTTCGTCTTCGGAAAGAAGCTGAATACCGGGCAGTTCGTTTTTTAAAACAATGCCATCAATATTTTTGGTAAACAGGATATTGCTGCCGCCGCCTAAAATGAAAACGGGTAGCTGATGATCGATGGAAGCCAGCGCTTCTTTTAACTCGCTAGCAGAAGAAAAAGCAGCAAAGTATTTTGCAAAAGCATCGATGCCGAAGGTATTGTAAGGCTTAAGCGAAACGTTTTGCTGTAGCTGCATCAAACCAGATTTTCACTTTATTAATTATACATTAAACCGAAAGTGCATAATGTCTCCATCTTCCACCATATAGTCTTTTCCCTGTACCGCAAGCTTACCGGCATCACGGCAAGCCGCTTCCGAACCCAGTCTTACAAAGTCGAGATATTTAATGACTTCCGCACGGATAAAACCTTTCTCAAAATCGGTGTGGATAACGCCTGCCGCCTGCGGTGCCAGCATTCCCTTGGTTATTGTCCAGGCTCTTACTTCCTGCACGCCAGCCGTAAAATAAGTAGCTAAATGAAGCAATGAATAGGTTGATTTAATAAGCCTTGCCACACCGCTTTCGTGCAAGCCCATGTCTTCTAAAAACATCTGCCGGTCTTCGAAGCTTTCCATTACGGCAATCTCGCTTTCAATTTCAGCGCTTACAAACAGAACTTCAGCCTGCTCGCCTTGAATGGCTTCGGCTACAGCTTGTGTATGTTTATTTCCGCTTACCACGGACTTCTCATCCACATTGCATACGTAGATGACCGGCTTTGCGGTAAGCAAAAACAAATCATCTATAAACTTTGCTTTGTCTTCCGGCGATACCGCAAAGCCTCTTGCATTTTTACCTTGTTCTAAATGCGACTTTAAACCCTGCAAGATTTCCAGTCCGCGCGCAGCCTCCTTATCGCCACCGGTACGAGCCTGCTTCTCGCTCTTCGACACCTTTTTTTCAATGCTGTCCAAGTCTTTCAACTGCAGTTCTGTGTCTATAATTTCTTTATCACGCACCGGGTTCACACTGCCATCTACATGAATCACATTATCATCATCAAAGCAGCGAAGCACATGGATAATAGCATCCGTGCTGCGGATATTACCTAAGAACTGGTTGCCCAAACCTTCGCCTTTGCTGGCGCCTTTCACCAAACCTGCGATGTCTACAATCTCAACGGTAGTAGGCACTACACGCTGTGGCTTTACCAGTTCTTCCAGCTTTATCAGGCGCTCATCTGGAACGGTTATGACGCCAATATTAGGCTCGATGGTACAAAAAGGAAAGTTGGCTGCCTGTGCTTTCGCATTGCTCAGCGCATTGAATAAAGTTGATTTTCCTACATTGGGCAAGCCCACAATTCCTGCTTGAAGCGACATAATGATGTATATGGTTAGACCTGTCCGGCGGAGACAAGTGTGTGATGTACGATGTTGTTGAACCAAATCTTTTATCTTACTGCCAGTACCAACTGCAACAACATTGTACTAATTCATAACGGCCTTTGCAAATGTCTTTACACAACTGCTCATGTTTCGCAATGAAAGCCAGCCGCAAGGCACCGTTTTTTTCAGCGCGCAAAAGTAGCGAACGAAATTTATCCGGCTCATTTGTATTTTGGTTTTAAACTTGTTTAACACCCGGTAAAGCAGGTGGGGTAAGAATTCAGATGCCGTT
>CAZZZH010000385.1:0-2866 GCA_964658445.1 Ilyomonas sp. | reverse complement strand
ATGCCGATGATGTACAGTGGGCAGGAAGCCGGGCTGAACCGCGCACTTCCTTTTTTTGAAAAAGATACGCTGCAATGGAAGCCCGATTCGATTGGTGCTATTTATACCAAACTCTTTCATTTGAAGCACGACCACCCGGCACTATGGAATGGCAAATGGGGCGGCGAAATGGAGCGCATAAAAAATAACCTGATGAGCCAGGTAGTTTCATTTCAAAGAGAGAAAAATGGCGATAAAGTGATTACGATTGTAAACCTGAGTGACAGCGAAGCCAACGTAACTCTACAGACCGGATATGATAAAGGCGACTATACCGAAGTATTTACCAACAACACGTTTACACTGAAAGGTAATGGCGACAGATTCACCATGCCGCCATGGAGTTACGAGGTATTGGTGAAATAAAAGTTTGCAATTAAAGCAACTGACTTGCTGTCCTATACATTGAGACAAGTATAGAAATATAATGGGCTAACACAAGTTCCGCATATCTTCACGGGCAACGATGCTGCAACGTTCTACTATACAATTATTGCGAATCCCATTTTCGTTTTTTTTGATGCCGGTATATTGGTTTGCATTAAGCACAGTGCCGGTGATTAACATAACAAAAGCAGTTCTCATCTTTTTCATCCTGCATTTTCTCGTATATCCTTCCAGCAACGGCTACAACAGTTATATGGACAGAGATGAAAGCCCAATTGGCGGTATTGCGAAGCCTTTGCAACCCACGAAGCAGTTGTTTTATGCAACCGTGGTGTTCGATGCGGCAGCCATCTTTTTGTCTTCACTGGTTAATCTTCCTTTTGCCATTGCCATCATTGTTTATATTCTTTTTTCAAGGCTGTACAGCTATCGCAATGTGAGGCTAAAGCAATATCCTGTTGCCGGTTATCTCACGGTGATTTTGAATCAGGGCGCGCTCACGTTTTGGATGGTATATGCCGGTGCGAATGCCTTGCCTGCTGCCGCTTTTCCAGTCGTAGCCTGCGTTTCAGCCACATTTTTAATTGGTGGCTTTTATCCTATTACACAAGTGTACCAACATGATGCAGATAAGAAAGACGGCGTAACAACCATTAGTATTTTACTGGGCATCAGGGGCACTTTCATTTGGTGTGCAGCGATGTACGTGGTGGCTTTTGGCTTGCTGTTTGTCCACTTTCAACGCATTGGGCAAATCACTCGTTTTATTGTATTGCAAGCCTTTTTTATTCCGGTGTTGGTTTATTTTTTTTATTGGATAAATAAAGTCTGGAAGAACAGCGCAAACGCTAACTTTCAATACACGATGCGAATGAACTGGCTAGCATCGACCTGCACAAACGGGGCATTTATTACTTTACTTATATTCAATCATCTTGGCTAATATTATTTCCATAGCAACGGCGGTTCCCGATTATTGTCACCGGCAGGAAGACATTCTTTCTTTCATGCAGCAGGCTTATAACTTGGATGCTACGGATAAGCGCAAGCTGGCTTTTTTGTATCATCACA
Source organism: Ilyomonas sp. (assembly GCA_964658445.1). Lineage (GTDB taxonomy): Bacteria > Bacteroidota > Bacteroidia > Chitinophagales > Chitinophagaceae > Ilyomonas. Next base: position 1,369 of record CAZZZH010000385.1, on the reverse strand, counting down.
GCGGTATCGACAAACGGTATTCGGTGCTGAAAGATTTTAGCTTACCGCCACAGCAATGGCAATTTATTAATGTAGAAAGTAACGAAGCAACGCCGTTGGACGCACGGATGAAATTATACAAACAGGAAGCCTTGCCTTTGAGTTTGAAGGCTGCACAAAACTGTTTGAATGAGTTGAACGAGGCCGTTAACATTACACATCTCATCACGGTAAGCTGCACGGGCATGAGCGCACCGGGTCTGGATTTGGAATTAGTAGAAGCGATGGGATTATCGCCTAATATCTTCCGTACATCAGTAAATTTTATGGGTTGTTATGCTGGTATTCATGCATTGAAATTGGGTAAGATGATCTGCGACAGCACGCCCAACGCAAATGTATTGATAGTGGCTACAGAGCTTTGTACGCTTCACTTTCAGCAGGAATATACTTTGGATAATGCAGCCAGCAGCTTGCTGTTTGCCGATGGCAGCGCAGCTTTGCTGATGAGTAACGACAAGGGCAAAAAACCAGTAGCTTCTATTGATCACTTTTATTCAACCATTGCTACCAAAGGCAAGCAGGATATGGCCTGGGAAATCAGCAGCAAAGGCTTCTTAATGACGCTAAGTGGTTATGTACCGCAATTGATTGAAGAGGATATTGCTGCGTTGGTAAATGATGCTTTGAAAGGAAGTAATTTAGGTAGAAAGGAAGTAAAGCATTGGTGTCTGCATCCTGGCGGCAAGCGCATTGTTGATGCTATTCAAAAGCAGTTGTCGTTATCAGACGACGAAGTAAAAAGCTCGCGCGATGTACTGCATGAATATGGCAATATGTCTTCTGCCACCATCTTCTTTGTGCTGAAAGAAATTTGCGATAAAGCGAAAGACAGATCTTCTGCTCCCTTGCTCGGTGTTGCCTTCGGTCCCGGCTTAACCATGGAAACATTTGTGGCTACCGTGTTATGAACTGGAAGCAACGTTCTTACCAAAAGGAGTTGTTAGATGAAGACAATATTCCATTTGCCGACATCCGGCAAAACATGCAGGAATTAGATACGATTAATACGCTGCTTGGCGGGCACCGGATTACAATAAAAGGCTTTAATGCGTTACGCAAAAACAAACAAAACATTCATGTGTGCGAGATTGGCTGCGGTGGTGGCGATAACTTAGTTGCCATTCATCGCTGGTGCAAAAAGCACGGTGTAGAAGTGACGTTTACTGGTATTGATATCAAAGAAGAATGCATTCGTTTTGCAGAGACAAAAACAGAATTACAACCTTGCACAACATGGCTGATTAATGACTATAAAAAAGTGATTTTTAAAGAGAAGCCCGACATCATTTTTTCCAGTTTATTTTGCCATCATTTTTCAGAAGCAGCG
>CAZZZH010000384.1:0-2867 GCA_964658445.1 Ilyomonas sp. | reverse complement strand
TAAAAATAAGTAGAAATGGTAAACGCCCGCGCTCAACATCCATTTTACTACCAACAACAAATAAAGGTTTTGATAATGAAAGCCACTTGCGTATCGCTTCTTCGCCTTGCCTGCCGCACACCGGTCGTAAACAAAGTACTTGTTGTTGGTAAAAAGTACCGTAACGCTGCTAAATCAGTCTTATTCGGCTAAACAAACATCTCTCCCGCGTCTTCAAACATCGTTTCCCCAGGTTAATACATCAGCCCTGGGCTTGCAAACATCTGCTTCCCATTGCTTAATAGCTTCCACGCATCTTTAAACATCAGCTTCATAATTCTGCGCTTTAGGACCACGGCTTCTCTCACAAGGTTTATTATTTCATCTGCAGAAGTTTCAGTTTCTTATCGCTTATACAAAGCGCCGCAACAAAGATTATAATACGCCGAACGAAATAATGCAGCGGCAAAAAAACTTAGCTAGACGCCTATTCGTGGATAAACATTTGCTATATAAATGCGGCAGTTGACAATTACTTTGTTGTTCATCCGATTAATATCTTTCAGTTATGACTATCAAGAGGGAACACCTGTGCAGAGATGACTACGAATGGAAAGAGAACAGGAATTACGAGAAAGAGCCGGAGCCATACCCAACGCGCAATAAGTTTGATCGTTTCAATGGCAATTGCGTGCTGAATATCATCAATATCTTTAATCGCCTCGTTACGCACCTTACGGTAAGCGAGGTACAAAATATAGAGATGCTGATTGCCAGAGAACTACCCTTAACGCTGAGCAGCGAGGTGTCTGTCTTCAATTGGCTGAAAGAAAAGTTTACCTACAACAACACAAATGGCAGGCTTAACTAAGCGTTGCAAAACGTAGAATTAAGCAAGGTTACTTTCCATTTTTAAATACTGTAACAGACAACAAAGTCGAAGCTTTCAGCTTCGCCTTTGTTTTTAATTGCCATCGGAAAATAGTTGCTTTCCTGCACAAAAATTTTTTTGCGCAATGGTTCCTTATTTCTGTTATAAAGATGTATTGAATAGCAGGGCTGCATTTGTTTTATCAATTTTTATTAAAGGAAATAAGGCGTAACGACTGCTGCAAAACAAGCTTTAGGAAGGAATAAATAAAAGCTCTATCGGGCCAATATATTCGCCGCTCTGGCCGGCTGCCAGGATTCTGGCTTCTGCGACAGCGCCGGCTATGGCTCTGTTTTCTTCGTGCGCCGATTTAACTGGATTGAAAAGGAAATGTCCGGACTGATTGCTTTCCGATCTTACGTTATTGAGTGCCATATTTTGTATCATTTTTCAAAAGTAAAAACGACAGAAAAAAAGAGCAATTAAATATCGCTTAAAGTTGGCTTAAAACAAGCTGGAGAGATGTATGAAAGCTGGTAAACAAAAACCATAGTCAACAGGTACATAAAACAATCATTTGTGGGCTAACAGGCTTTTAAAAAAGAAACATGGCTAAGCCCGGCTTGGTTGAGATTTGCGAAAAGATTGCGATGCAAATTTTCTTCGTTTTATATTAATAAATATCTTCGGTTCTCTTTATGAATGACGATATCAATGACGGCGATAGCACTTTAAATTCTTATGTTTCTTACCTGGCAGGCAAGGGTGAAATGAGCGAATTGATCCGTTCGTTCGACTGGAAAAGCACTTCGCTGGGCGAGCCGGATGGATGGTCGAAAAATCTGCTGACTACGCTCAGCATTATGCTGAACGCGGGGTTTGCCATGTTCTTGTTCTGGGGAGAAGATTGCCTGCAATTTTACAACGATGCCTACCGGCGAAGCCTTGGTAAGAATGGACTACATCCTTCTGCGCTGGGAAAGCCTGGCAAAGCCATTTGGGGAAACGATAGATGGAATATTATAAAACAGCGGATAGACCAAGTACTGGCAACCGGCGAACCCATCTGGAGTGAGAATGAAGAAGTGCCGCTTTACCGCAATGGAGAGATACAAACAACCTACTGGACTTACAGCTACGGGCAAATAAAAGACGAGAATGGAAAACCGGCCGGTGTATTGGTGGTTTGTCACGAAACCACTGAAAGCATTAAAGGTGCCGCTAATGTACAGGAACTGAATGAAGAACTAACTGCCGCCAACGAAGAACTGGCCGCTTCGAACGAAGAGATGGCAGTGACCAACGAAGAGCTTTCGGAAGCGCAGCTATACCTGCAGAAAACAATTACTGAACTGGAAGAAAGCGAAAGCCAATTCCGGGTGCTAATAGAGCAAATACCTGTAGCCATTAACGTATTTGAAACGCGCGAACTTATTATTTCTTTGCCTAACGATAAGATGCTGGAATTATGGGGGCGAACGGCTAATGAAGTAACCGGCAAGCCTTTGGCGATCGCGATGCCAGAACTGAAAGGACAGCCATTTATGAAACGGCTTGACGATGTATTTACTACAGGGAAAGCCTACTACAGCAGCGAAGAAAGGGCACTGATACTAAGGAAAGGAGAACTGGCTGAATGTTATTTCAATATCGTTTATCAACCTGTTATTAATGCCGATGGCAGCATTACCCGCATTTTGCAGATAGCGTCGGAGGTGACAGAGGATATTTTTAACCGAAAAAGAATACAGGACCTAAATGAAGAACTGGCTACTGCGAATGAAGAACTGCGCACGACCAATGAAGAGATGAGAGAGATGCAAGCCAACCTGCTGGAAGCAAACCATAAACTCTCTGAAAGCGAAGAGAAACTGCGTTTGGCCAATGATGCAGCAGGCATAGGCAACTGGGTAGTGGATGGCAATACCGGCAAAATGACAACAACGCGCCTGTACAGAGAGATTCTTGGACTGGACCCGTTTAGAGAAACAAGCCTGGAAGAAATAGCATCGCTGAT
>CAZZZH010000383.1:0-2895 GCA_964658445.1 Ilyomonas sp. | reverse complement strand
AAGAATATAAAGTATAAAGAATTTTCCGGATTAAGCCTGCCGGAAATAGAAGCGGAGATACTGGCGAAATGGAACCTGGAAAACGCTTTTGAAAAAAGTATTTCGCTGCGCGATGGCGCCCAGCCGTTTGTGTTCTTTGAAGGTCCGCCCAGTGCCAATGGTATGCCTGGCATTCACCACGTTATTTCCCGCACGCTGAAAGACCTCGTGTGCCGGTATAAAACGATGCAGGGCTTTCAGGTAAACCGCAAGGGCGGTTGGGATACGCATGGGCTACCTGTAGAGTTAGGTGTGGAAAAAGAACTTGGCATTACCAAAGAAGATATTGGCAAAAAAATATCGGTAGAAGATTATAACCGCAAGTGCCGCGAAGCCGTGCTGCGCTATAAGCAGGAGTGGGATGACCTCACCACGAAAATGGGGTATTGGGTAGATTTAGATCATCCTTATATCACCTTCACCAACGAGTATATCGAATCGCTCTGGTGGCTGCTGAAAGAATTGTATAAAAAAGGATTTCTGTACGAAAGCATCTCCATACAGCCCTACTCACCCGCCGCGGGAACCGGGCTAAGTTCTCATGAGCTAAACCAGCCAGGATGCTACCGCGATGTAAAAGATACAAGCTGCGTGGCAATGTTCAGGGCAATACAAAATGAAGCCTCACAGTTTTTGTTTGATGCAATGGACAAGGAATTTTCTACCGATATTTTCTTCCTTGCCTGGACGACAACGCCCTGGACCTTGCCCTCTAATCTCGGCTTAACGGTGGGTAGCAATATAGAGTATGTACTGGTAAAAACATTCAATCCCTATACGCATCTCCCCATCCATGTTATCTTAGCCAAAGCCTTGCTGGGTAAATATTTTAAGCCGGAAGGTGAAAAAGAAAGCTTCGCGGATTACACAGAAAAAACAAAGGTGCTTCCCTGGCAAATACTGGCAGAATTTACGGGGCTGGAAATAGAAGAATGCCGTTATGAGCAGCTCTTACCGTATGAAGCGAATGCTCCACAAAAAAGTGGTGGCGATCCGTTCCGCATCATCCTCGGCGACTTTGTAACCACCGAAGACGGCACCGGCATTGTGCATACAGCGCCTGCTTTTGGCGCTGATGACTTTAAAGTCGGAAAAAAATACAACATCGGCATCTTAACGATGGTTGACCGCCAGGGAAAATTCGTAAACGGGTTGGGCGAGTTTAGCAACCGCTATGTAAAAGATTATACCAGCGATCCGAACTATGTAGATGTAAACGTTGATATCTCTGTAAAACTAAAATTGGAGAACCGCGCCTTCAAGGTTGAAAAATACGAGCACAGCTACCCGCATTGCTGGCGCACCGACAAGCCGGTTTTGTATTACCCGCTCGATGCCTGGTTTATTAAAACTACAGCTTGCAAAGAGCGCATGGTAGAGCTGAACAAAACCATCAACTGGAAACCCAAAAGCACCGGCGAGGGCCGCTTTGGCAACTGGCTGGAAAATATGGTGGACTGGAACCTGAGCCGCAGCCGCTACTGGGGTACACCGCTTCCCGTTTGGCGTACCAAAAAAGAGAAAGATGAGAATGACGAAGATAGTTGGGAAGAAATCTGCATTGGTAGCATAGATGAATTAAAAGAAGAAGTGGCAAAAGCAGACAGGATATTAGGCTTAACGCAAAGTTCGAAACTAACCGCGCAAAGCCTTGACCTGCACAAACCTTTTATCGATGAAATAATCCTGGTTTCTCCTAAGGGAAAAGAGATGAAGCGTGTGCCGGATTTAATTGATGTCTGGTTTGATAGCGGCGCAATGCCTTATGCGCAATGGCATTATCCGTTTGAGAATAGAGAAGCGATTGATAATAAAAAAGCTTTTCCTGCCGACTTCATTGCCGAAGGCGTTGACCAAACCCGTGGCTGGTTCTATACCTTGCATGCATTGGCAGTAATGCTGTTTGACAGTGTGGCATATAAAACGGTTGTTTCCAACGGTTTGGTGCTCGATGAAAACGGAGAGAAAATGAGTAAGCGTCTGGGTAACGTGGTAGATCCGTTTGCTACCATCAACACCTTTGGCGCCGATGCAACGCGATGGTACCTGATGACGAATGCATCGCCCTGGGATAATCTGAAATTTACGAGCAAAGGCATACAGGAAGTGCAACGTAAGTTTTTCGGCACTTTGTATAATATATACCAGTTCTTCGCTTTGTACGCTAATGTTGATGGCTTCACGTTTTCTGAAGAATACATTGATATTGATAAAAGACCGGAAATAGACCGCTGGATTTTGTCGGCGTTGAATACGCTGGTGCAAAAAGTAACCAGCGCGATGAATGACTATGAACCTACCATTGCGGGCAGAGCGATAGAAGAATTTGTAGATGAGCAACTGAGCAATTGGTACGTGCGCCTCTGCCGCCGCAGGTTTTGGAAAGGCGAATATGAACACGATAAAATTTGTGCCTATCAAACCTTATATGAATGTTTGATAACGCTGACGAAACTGATGGCGCCCATTTCGCCTTTCTTCAGCGATGCAGTGTACAACCAGTTGAATGAAGTAACCGGCAAAGAAATCCTCGCTTCTGTGCATCACGCCGACTTTCCGGTCTTTTCCGTTTCTGCTGTTGACGAGGAACTCGAAGAGCGGATGCAGCTTGCGCAAGACATTTGCTCGCTGGTATTATCACTGCGCAAAAAAGTAAACATCAAAGTGCGCCAGCCTTTGCAAAAAATACTGGTTCCGATACTCAATGCCAATATGAAGCACCAGCTTCAAAAGGTAGAAGACCTGATTAAATCGGAAGTAAATATCAAGGCCGTTGAATACATCACCGATACGGAAGGATTGGTTCATAAAACCATCAAACCGAATTTTAAAAAGCTGGGTGCCAAGCTGGGTGCC
>CAZZZH010000382.1:0-2930 GCA_964658445.1 Ilyomonas sp. | reverse complement strand
CATTGGTCACCGCCATTTCCAAAGCCAGCGTGCGCACCACGCATTTAACCGGTATGTTCACCGACCTTGGTATTGAGCTTTCGCAACTATTTTTTTACAAACAGCCAGAACAAAAACAAAGGCTCCATTCATCTATTCAATTGCGCTGTACGATCATTGGCTTCTTTTTCCTGGGCGGAATTGCAGGTGGCATTTGTTATTCTTATACACAACTTCACACGCTTGTTTTTGCATCGGCACTTCTTATCTCCGGCTTAATTTATGATAATATAAAGTTCAGGCTCATTCTCCTTCACCGCAGGTTGAAGAATGGCTAACCATTTTTTCAACTTCTATGTCTTTCATTTTACAAACCATTATTTTCATTTAAAAGAAGTATATGACCATGAAAGTTGTTTTACTAATTACCGTTTTACTTATGAGCACTACACTATTACAGGCGCAGATGGCTTGCTGTGCAAAAGCTACCGATCAGTTTGCCGCATTGGGTAAGGACAAAAAATTTGTAGATGCCCACGACGAGCCGTTACCGTTTATTTTCGAAGCGACTAAAGGAAAAGATATTAGCTACAAACTGCCCGATGGCACCAGCGCACATGCGTTTGAGGTGAAGGCAGATAAGACCACATCGTACTACATTTTTATGGTGCATGAATTTTGGGGACTGAACGACTTTGTAAAACAACGCGCCGAAGCTTTGTCTGCACAATTAGGTGTAAATGTTTTAGCGCTGGACCTCTATGATAATAAAGTAACCGCCAACCGCGATTCTGCCAGCAAACTGATGCAGAGCGTGAACAACGACCGTGCAGTAACCATTATAAAAGGTGCGTACGGCTACGTTGGCAGCAACGCTAAGGTGTTTACCCTTGGTTGGTGTTTCGGCGGTGGATGGAGCCTGCAGGCGGCCTTACTGGGCGGCACACAGGTGAAAGGCTGCGTGATGTATTATGGAATGCCCGAGAAGGATGTAACCAAACTGAAAACATTGAATTGTGATGTGGTTGGTTTTTTTGCAAAGAAAGACCAGTGGATAAACCCACAGGTGGTAAGCCAGTTTGAAGACAACATGAAAGCGGCTGGTAAAAATGTAAAAACCTACGAGTATGATGCAGACCATGCTTTTGCCAACCCAAGCAACCCTGTGTATAACAAGGAAGCTGCTGATGATGCAAACGCAAAGGCAACTGCTTTTATAAAAGAGCGGATGATGTAAGAACTATCGAAAAGAATAAAGCTGAACAGACAGCTTTAAAGAAGAATAGTCCTGTTTTACTTGGCCGTTTTGATATCTCTCTGCAAAGCCTTTATTCCAAAAAGTAAATAAAGGTGACATTTATTCTTCTAAAGTTATTTATCTAACACAAAAAATACCTGCCTCAATAGGGCAGGTATTTTTTATGAACTTATACGAATAGCAAAACCAAAACGTGCTTTTGCTCTTAATACTTTTTTAATCTGTATTGAGCGAAATTAAAATCTGATTAAGAAATGGCAAAGTGAAGCCAGCAGCGATTTTGAGCCAAACTTTCCTTATATTTTTATGGCCCAAAATATTTTATGAAATTAAACTTACTTAATTATGTTCTGACGCTGCCCTGGCTGCTGATGACGACCTGCGTTTTCTCTCAAAATGCTTTTATTACCAACCGCAACGGCAGCTCTGTGTCTGTAATTAACACACAAACCAACAGCGTGATTGCTACCATACCCGTACACGAACATCCCAGCGGCGTAGTGGTGAGCGCCGATGGCACAAGGGCTTACATTGGCTATTACACGACAACCAACAATTATGTAACTGTGATTGATGCCACTAATTTTACGGTAGTGGGCGATATACCTGTACCGGGCGCCGCATCTTTTGGTGGTATAATAGACATAAACCCAAACGGTCAAACTCTTTATTCAGCAAGTTTAGACACCGTGTATGCCATCAACACGAGCACGCTGGCTATTACAGGAAGTGTGGCGCTTGGCAAAGGCAATTCGATACAGGGAATAACAGTAACAACTGATGGCAATACCATTTATGCCAACGGCTTTCAGAAAGTATTTGTGATTGATACAAAAACGCTTTCTAAAACAGATAGCATTTCGGCACCCGGTGCTAATTTTTACCAGTTAGCTGTAAATAATGACAATACAAAACTTTATGGAGCAGATAAACTAAGCGGTGGTCTGCACATCATTAACCTATTAACCAAAACCGATACAAGGGTGTTGTTTTCTACCACGGTTACAGACTGTGTTTGTGTAAGCCCGGATGGCACAAAAGTCTATGCTTCTAACTATACGGATACTTCTATCTGTGTTGTTGATGGCGTAAGCGATACGCTTATAAAACGCATAAAAGTGAATGGTGGCGCGCCTTTGGGCATTAGCGTAACTCCTGATGGAAAACACTTGTATGAAGCTAATTTTTACTCTAATAATGTGGATGCCATCAACACTGAATCCTATGCTATAGAAGCTACTATTAAAGTCGGGAAAAACCCTGCTGCGGTTGGTAAATTTATTATAAGCAGTGACCTCATATTGCCAGTGTCGTTGCTGAATTTTAGTGCTTCGATAGTAAATCAAGATGCGCTGCTGCAATGGCAAACGGCAACCGAAAGTAACACCTCCTACTTTACGATAGAAAGAAGTTTGGATGGCGTAAACTTCAGCACTATTGCAACTGTAACAGCAGCAGGTAGCAGCAACAGCCTGCGTAAGTATCAGTATACAGATGAGAATGTGGTTAATCTGTCTGGTGCAAAATCAATTTATTACCGCGTGGTTACAGCAGACAAAGCCGGTGCAAAATCAAAAAGCAATATAGCTACATTAACATTGCCTTTAAAGAAAAATATGCTGTTGCTATTGCCTAACCCAGTTAGCGATAAATTGATCGTACGCATGAATAATGATGATAGCAAAGTCCGTAT
>CAZZZH010000381.1:0-2990 GCA_964658445.1 Ilyomonas sp. | reverse complement strand
TGGATGAGCCACCGCGACTCGATCAGCGCGCTGCCTGAGGGCTTCCATATAACGGGCACTACGGACAGTATACCGGTGGCTGCGTTTCGCTACCAGACGCACGATACACGACCGGTGTACGGCTTGCAGTTTCACCCGGAAGTGTATCATTCTACTGAAGGAAAAAAAATACTCAGGAATTTTTTGGTAAATGTTTGCCATTGTACCCAAAACTGGACGCCCGCTTCTTTTGTAAACGAATCGGTAATGCAACTGCAACAGCAGATAGGCGATGCGCACGTGATAATGGCGCTGAGCGGCGGTGTGGACAGTACGGTGGCGGCAACGCTGATCAGCCGTGCCATTGGCGACCGGCTGCACGGCATTTTTGTAGACAATGGTGTGCTGCGCAAAGACGAGTTTGAACAGGTGCTGACCACCTATAAAACCATTGGTCTGAACGTAACCGGCATTGATGCCAAACAGGTTTTTTATGATGAGCTTGCGGGTAAAACCGACCCGGAAGCGAAGCGGAAAGTGATTGGCAAATTGTTTATCGATGTGTTTCAGCAGGAAGCGGCGAAAGTGCCCGAAGCGCGCTTTCTGGGGCAGGGCACCATTTACCCCGACGTGATAGAAAGCGTCAGCGTACACGGACCTTCCGTTACCATCAAGTCGCATCACAACGTAGGTGGTTTGCCGGAAAAGATGCACTTAAACTTAGTAGAGCCGCTGCGGTCTTTGTTTAAAGACGAAGTAAGAAAAGTAGGTCTTGAATTAGGTATCCCGACAGAAATGATACAGCGGCATCCTTTTCCCGGTCCGGGTTTAGCCATACGCATACTGGGCGAGATAACGGAGGAAAGAGTGAAGCTGCTACAGGCGGCAGACGATATTTATATAAAGGCATTAAAGTCTCATAATTTATACAATGCGGTGTGGCAGGCAGGCGCTATTTTGTTGCCTATAAAAAGCGTGGGTGTAATGGGCGATGAACGCACGTATGAAAACACGGTTGCTTTGCGCGCAGTGTCGTCTGTAGACGGCATGACGGCTGATTGGTCGCACCTTCCCTATGAGTTTTTAGCGCATGTTTCCAACGAGATTATCAACAATGTAAGAGGCATCAACCGCGTGGTGTATGACATTAGCAGCAAGCCGCCGGCAACGATAGAGTGGGAATAGAAGCGGTCATTTATTTTAAACGAAACAAGCATCATGAATCATTGCAAGCCACTGATAAAAATAGTTCTGCTCCTCTCTCTTTTCTATTATACAGGCTTGTTTGCGCAGCCATCGTTAGGTCTGAAAAAAACAAAAGTAGCGGTGCTGTGTCCGCTCTATCTCGATTCGGCTTTCACGGACTATACTTACAAACTAGGCAATAACAACATGCCACAGTACATAATTACCGGTCTTGATTTTTACAATGGTATCATGCTGGCGGTCGATTCGCTGAACAAAGAACACGTCAATGCCGAGGTATGGGTTTTCGACACGAAGAAAAAGAACACCGACATCAATAGTATTTTGCAAGGTATGAGGGCGTTGAACTTTTCGGTTATCATTGCGTCGCTTACCAGCAATGGAGAGCAGAAAGCGGTTTCCGATTTTTCGTTTGCGAATAATATTCCTGTCATTTCTGTTACTTATCCGAATGATGCCGGTCTGAATGCGAACCCTTATTTCGTGATGCTAAACTCTACCTTAAAGACGCATGTGAACGGTATCTACCGGTATGTGCAGCAGAACTATCCGTTCAGCAAAACACTGTTCGTTACCAAGACCACACCGCTGGAAAGCAGGATAGCAGCGGATTTCAAAGCCAATGATTCATTGGTCCGAAATCATTTCCAGTATAAGATGTTTGAAGTGAACAACGAGGTAAACTGGGACGACATTAAACCTTATCTCGACAGTAACCGGCAGAATGTGATTATTTGCGGCTCTTTGAATAATGACATCGCTACATCGTTGGTAAATGCGGCGGGCGATAATCCATCATATCGAACTACGATTATCGGGATGCCCAACTGGGATGGAATGAAGAAGCTTTATCACAACACGTATGATAATGTTGACATTGTTTACTCAACGCCTTTTAACTATGGAAATAATGATAGTTTGGTGCAAAGTATAGCCAATGCTTACCATGCAAAGTTTGCGGCGCGCCCCAGCGATATGGTGTTTAAAGGTTTTGAAGCTATGTATCATTATACGCACCTGGTGAGCGATTTTAGCACCGAGCTTACAGCTCATATTTCAGATACCAGTTATCGGGTAGCCAACGACTTTCTTATTGAGCCTGCAACGATGACTGCAACCTCGCAGGTGCCGGATTATCTTGAAAATAAAAACCTTTACTTTATTAAAAAGAACAAAGGTTCTGTGGTTTCGGTAACGCAACTCAAGCATCCCTAAGGCATCGGTTTCAGATGTAAACACATTATCTTAGTGTGCTTCATAAACTATAATCGCACATCAAAAACTACTTATGGCAGTTTTATCTGTAAAACAATTAAACCCAGCCTTTAAAAGCAATAACGATACGGGTTTTGGTACCAACCCAAACAGCTATGGCGGGCGTTTCATCAACAAAGATGGGAGCTTTAATATACGCAAAGATGGTATACCCATCTGGGACAGATTCAGCATGTATTTTAACATGCTCAACATGCCACGCTGGAAATTCTTTAGCTCCATTATTGTTTTCTTTGTTTGTATCAATATCGGGTTTACGGTATTGTACGTGCTGATAGGTACAGATAATTTTCAGGGTTTTGTAGCAGCCACAGAATGGGGTAAAATAAAAGAGCTTTATTTCTTCAGCACCGAAACCTTTACTACTGTAGGTTACGGTCGTGTGAATCCCATTACCGATGCTGCTAACCTGGTTGCTTCTTTTGAAGCCATGCTCGGCTTTCTTTCATTTGCGTTGGCCACAGGTCTTATTTATGGTCGTTTTTCGCGCCCGCGCTCACATCTTATTTTCAGTCGTCATGCTATTATCG
>CAZZZH010000380.1:0-2997 GCA_964658445.1 Ilyomonas sp. | reverse complement strand
TGGGCCCGGGCACAGCCTCGCGGCCATAACTGCCTACCCGGACCTTTCTTGTTCCGGTGGTGTAAAAAACATTGGCGTTGCTTCGGGAGAAGAAATAAAAGACTGGAGTACACATACTGCTTTATATGATGATAATCTTTGCCCTGCCAACGAAAACGTTTATGTATTTCTTGATAAAGTGATAACAGAAGTTGCGCAACTGTTTCCATTTGAATATATACACATGGGCGGTGATGAGACTTTTAAAACCTTCTGGGAAAGCAGCGATTCTATTAAGGCTTTAATGAAAAAAGAAAACCTGAAAAACCAGGAAGAAGTACAGAGTTATTTTGAAAAAAGGGTAGAAAAGATTGTTGAATCGAAAGGTAAAAAGTTTATGGGTTGGGATGAGATATTAGAAGGTGGCTTAGCGCCGGATGCTGCCGTGATGAGCTGGCGCGGTATAAAAGGCGGCATAGAAGCCGCTAAGCAAAAACATGATGTGGTAATGAGCCCTACCACCTTTGCTTATCTTGATTATATGCAGGGCGACGCGATTATTGAACCACATATTTACGCGTCGCTGCGTTTGAAAAAAGCTTATGAGTTTGAGCCGGTACCGAATGGTGCGGATGAAAAATATATCAAAGGTGGACAAGCCAATTTATGGTCTGAGCAATTGTACACGACCCGCCATATGCAATACATGCTGTGGCCAAGGGCTATGGCAACAGCCGAAAGCGTTTGGTCTCTGAAAAAAAATAAGAACTGGAATAGTTTTTCTGACCGTGTTGAACAACAACTTCCGCGCTTTGATGAAGCGCAGGTAAAGTATTCGCCTGCCATGTTCGATCCTTCTTTCAGTGCCGATACAACGAAAGAAGGGCATCTAAAAATAACCATGGCAACAGAAGCAAACGACCTTACTATTTATTATAGTTTCGATAATTCATTCCCAGATAATTTTTACCCTAAATATGAGAAGCCGTTGATTGCGCCCGACGAAGCTGTGATGCTGAAAGTAATTACGTATCGTGGCGATAAGCCTATGGGAAGAATGATTTCGATGCCTTTGAGTGAATTAAGAAAGCGGGCAGGTAAAAAAGATTCTTCCGATGAATAAAAAGATGTGATGCTGTGAAGTAAAATTGCCGGAACAGATGAGCCATATATATGCTATACAGAGAAGCCTATGTTGCTGATATCTCGCAGATACAAGAAGTAAGGCATTGTGTTACGGAGAATGTCTTGTCTGATCCGGCTTTGGTTACAGATGAAGATTGCGCAAAACACCTTATAGTTTACGGCAAAGGATGGGTTTGCGAAGTAAAAAATAGGATTGTCGGTTTTGCCATTGCAGATTTATTGAACAATAATATCTGGGCGCTATTTGTAATACCTGACTTTGAAGGTAGAGGGATTGGTACAACCTTACATGACATTATGCTCAATTGGTATTTTAGTCAGACTGATAAGACAGTATGGCTAAGCACCGCGTTCAATACAAGAGCTGAACGGTTTTACCTGAAGCAAGGTTGGCAGCTTATCGGGTTGTATAATGCTAAAGAAGTCAAATTTGAAATGACAGCAGGCTTTTGGAAGACCAAAATGCTGTAACAGTTGCCATAAGAAATCAGCTAACTTCAACAATATTCTACGCATCTACTTCTAATCTCGCTGCAATCCTTACTTTTAAAACTTAATCATCTACATGCAGGAGAAAAAAGCATTTCAGCCGTTCATACCGGCCAGCTCGCACATTAAAGAATTTACACCTAAAGCTATCATTACTGGCTGTATTATGGGTTGTTTGTTTGGCGCGGCCAATGTTTATCTTGCTTTAAAAGCGGGACTTACTGTAAGCGCTTCCATACCCATTTCTGTTATTGCCATCACCATCGGCAGAAAGCTTTTGAAGACAACTATTCTCGAAAACAACATTATACAAACTACCGGTTCGGCAAGCGAAAGCATTGCCTCAGGCGTTGCCTTTACATTACCTGGTTTTTTGTTTTTATCAATGGCTGATAATGGCCAAAGCATTGGTGCCGACTTCTTTAATTATGTAACGATTCTTATTCTTGCCATATTTGGCGGCTTGCTTGGAACACTGATGATGATTCCCCTGCGTCGTTCTCTGATTGTAAAAGAGCACAATACATTGCCCTACCCGGAAGGGACTGCCTGCGCCTCTGTTTTAAAAGCGGGTGAAAAGGGTGGAGACATTGCCAGGACTGCATTCTGGGGCGTAAGCGTAGCGGTGGTATATGCTTTTCTGCAAAAGATATTTGGTGTAATTGCAGAAACGCCGGAGTTCGTTACTAAGCTTACTAATAAGTACTTTCCGGCTGCAAAAGTGAGTGGTGAGATCACGCCGGAATACCTCGGTGTTGGTTATATTATCGGACCAAAAATAGCCGGCACTTTGGTAGCCGGCGGCGTGCTTTCATGGCTTGTGTTTCATCCTTTATTAGCCACTTTAATTCCCGATCAGAATATTATTGCTTCACAATTGGTCAAACTGGGTTACCTGCATGATATTCATACCGCTGGTGGTCCGGGAGACTGGAATCCTGCGACACATCAATTTTCCGATACTGCAGATGCGATCTATCGTGCGTATGTGCGGCAGGTTGGTGCGGGTGCTGTTGCTGCAGGCGGCTTCATAACACTATTGAAAACTATCCCAACCATCATTGCTTCTTTCAAGGAAAGTGTTTCTTCTTTTAAAAATAAAAACAGCGAAGATGCGGTATTACGGACAGATAAAGATCTTCCCATCAGCGTCGTTCTCATTGGCAGCGTGGCTCTTATTTTATTGATGGCTTTTATCCCAATGATACCCGGCGATAGTGTATTGAGTAAATTATTCTTGGGAGTTTTGGTTGTGTTGTTCGGGGCTTTTTTCGTTACCGTTTCTTCACGTATTGTAGGCATTATCGGTTCGAGCAATAACCCCATAAGCGGGATGACCATCGCAACCATCATGGCTACTTGCTTAGTATTTATCGGCATCGG
>CAZZZH010000379.1:0-3008 GCA_964658445.1 Ilyomonas sp. | reverse complement strand
CATCTCGCGAGACGCTTAGAACTTTTCCGGAGAAGCTTTGAACATCTTTTGAAATGCTTTGAACATCTTTTGGGATGGTTTGAGATAGTTTGGCGATTTCCTTCTTACCGGACGAAGCTAAAAAGGGAGTGGCCCTTGCGGTTTAGGCTCCAATGTGATAGTGCTGATAAAGGTGTTTGCTTCCAGCCAGTTGCTTTCCATCCTACGAATACAATATAAACCGTAATGAATGAGATTTGACTGGCTGAGCGGATGGTTTTCTATCCCATTCTTGGTTTCTTTGTTTACCCGACCACTGATTATTATAGCGAAAGTTACTTTCCTTGGGATGATAATTTGATAGTATGATGTTTATATATTTGAGAGTTGTGTGCAAGGTAAAGCAACAGCGTTCCGTTATCCATAATGACATTAAGAACAATCATTTCTTTTTTGACACTCCTTTGTGTGACGGATGTTGCAGCGCAGTTACATACTTTAACAGGTAAGGTAATCGATGATAATTTTCAACCGTGTATTCAAGTAAGTATTTTCAACGTTGATACCGTTCTCTTAGGAAAAAGCGACATGATTGGTAACTTTGGCATTACTATTCCTTACGACACAAAAACGTTGATAGTTGCCTATGTTGGTATGGAATGGAAAAGGCTTGACATATCTGACAGTTGTGATAATCTTGACATCATTCTTCAGCCTATGTGGACTTATGATTTTAAGTCGCCAGCAAAGGTAGACAGGCTTAGAAAAAGACAATTTGACAAACTATCTGCATTACATAAATCTGCATTTGAGAAAGGCATATTTAAAAGTAAGAAGCCGTGTTATGTCGATAACTTTATTTCAAATAAAAAGGACTGAAAGAAACCACACATGAGTGTGACACCGCAGCCCAGTATCTAAGAGGATATTTATAAAATTGTGGCTGAACGGTAAGAATTCGGCAATAAACTACTATTTTGCTTTTATGGTTATTGAAACAGACGTTTTTCAATTGGCACAATTTCGTAAACACTTTAACGTTAGCTGCAACTCGCTCTTAGTATACCTAATTTGCAAAAAAGAATGAGTAACATTTAAAGACAAAAACCTAATATGTTATACTGCACACCATTTCTACTATTTGACGGCAATTGCTCTGAAGCAATGACATTTTATAAAAGTTGTCTCGGCGGAGAATTAACTCTCACCAGAACTGGTGATACTCCAATGAAAGACCAGTTTCCAGCAGAGAAACATAGCAAGATTATAAATGCTCATTTAAAAAGTGGTAATATAGAGTTCTCTGCAACAGACTGGCACTCGGACACACTAAACCCAAAACATGGAAATACCTTTAGTATATACGTTGCCGGTAGTACGTACGACGAGTTAAAAACAGTTTTTGATAAACTTTCAGAAGGAGCAGAAAGAGACAAAAGAACTTTTATCGAGTTGAATGAAATGCCGTTTGGCACTTATGGACAATTTACGGACAAGTTTGGAGTTTCGTGGATTTTTGTAGGGCAGAAAAAAGAATAGGCAACTGTTCGATAACCCCTAACAACCAAACAATAGCTTTTGATACTAAGTATACCACTAACAGTGTGTTTATAAAATTGTGGATGGACGTTAAGCAGTCAGCTATAAATTGCTATTTTGCGTTTGTGGTGAATTGAAACTGACTTTTTTCAAGTGCCGCAACTTCATAAACACTGAAACGTTGTAGGTTATTTAAAAGCAATTACATGAGACTTTTTTTCAGTGTCCTATTTCTTGTTACTTCCATTACAGCATTTTGTCAAACTACCCCTTCTGCACTTCCACCTGTTAACTGGCAACTACTGGACTGGCAGAAAGATGGCTATCCCGGCATGAGCGTGGAAAAGGCATATGCTGAATTATTAGCTCATAAAAAACCGCTAAAGAAAGTAATTGTTGCCGTTATTGATGATGGGCTGGATAGCACACATCCTGATCTTGCAGGTATGCAATGGACAAATATTAAAGAGATACCCGGTAATGGCATTGATGATGATAAGAACGGCTACACGGATGATGTGCACGGCTGGAACTTTGTAGGCAATGACCGGAAAGAAACGTTTGAAGAGATACGCGAATATGTAAGGCTGAGGGGTAAGTTTAAAAACAGTAACGATTCCGTTGCGTTGAAAGCTGACCCGCAATATACGTACTGGCAAACCATCGTAGCCGCAAAAGACAAACAGATTAATACGTTGCAAGGAACTATAGCAGGGACAGGTAAGGTCATTTCTGCCTTTCAAACGCTGCAGGACTATTGGAGTAAAAAGCTGCTAACCGATTCGGTCTCCTTTGCACACATTACTGAAGATACCTCTTTTTATACCGGTTCCGATACTTCTGTGTTAGAGGCAAGAGACTTTATTTTAAGCTTCGGGGAGAAGACAAAAGAAACGGCAGACAGCACACCTGTAACTGCAATTATGAACGAGGTAAAGCCCTACTCTGATGAAGCCTATAAGGCTTTGAGCGTAGCCGATACCATCCTGCAAAAGAACGACCCCGGTTACTTCAGAAAAGAATATTTAGGAGACAATCCTTATTCTAATTCGCACAAAGCGTATGGCAACGGAAATACATTTCCTGATGATACACACGGCACTGAATGCGCAGGTGTAATTGCAGCCTTGCGCAACAATGGAAGGGGTGGCGATGGTATAACTAATTCAGTTGCCATTATGCCGCTACGACTGAATGCAATGGGGCACTTGAGCGATGAATGGGATAAAGATGTTGCTAATGCTATACGCTACGCAGTGGACAATGGTGCGCAGGTTATCAGCATGAGTTTTGGTAAATATTATTCACCTCAAAAACAATGGGTGCGCGAAGCCGTAGCCTATGCTGCAAAAAAAGGCGTGCTGCTGGTGCATGCTGCGATGAACGATGCCACGAATACAGATTCCATACTTAGTTACCCGCAGGAATATTACTCAGCTACCGATAGAGCGACGAATTTAATAAACGTAGGCGCTTCTACTTACGATTCT
>CAZZZH010000378.1:1414-3016 GCA_964658445.1 Ilyomonas sp. | reverse complement strand
CTTCTTTTAGCGAAGCCATTTCTAAACAGTCTGCCATCGATGCCGCCATCAAATTTGTAGCCGCTAAAGAGTATGCCTGGCAAAATGCAGAGATGGAGCAAAGCCTGAAGAGTCAGCTAAAAGACAAAGCGGCCAGCTACGCCCCGAAGGCAAACCTGGTTTGGTTTAACCTGGCTGCTAACGACGAAGATGAAAGCTTCGATGCCTCGCACCTGGTGCTGGCTTACAAGGTAGATGTGTATGCACGCCAGCCACTGAGCCGCGCTTACTATTTTGTAGATGCCAAGAGCGGTAAAGTGCTCGACAAGCATGATATTATCAACACTTCTGATGCGGTTGGCAATGCAGCTACCTACTATAGCGGCACGCAAAAGATCCACAGCGCCAAGAACAATAATATTTATACACTAAGAGATTCTACCAAAGGAAATGGCATCATCACCCTGCATGGCGAAACGGGGCAGAGGGGTACCGACTATACCAGCACGTCTGCTAACTGGACGCTTCCGGGCTTTGACCAGGCTGCGCTGGATGCGCACTTCGGCGTATCGTCTACCTATACATTTTATTACAAAGTATTTAAGAGAAACAGTTACGATAACAATGGTACAGCGCTGGTAAGTTATGTAAACGATCCTACCTATACCGACAATGCCTTTTGGGATGGCACAGCTATGAATTTCAACAAGCGCTCTACGGGCGCGGCGGGCGGTGTTACCGGCATCGACGTTACAGGTCACGAGCTGACGCACGGCGTTACGCAAACCACCTCAGAACTGATTTATAAAAACGAATCCGGCGCCATGAACGAAAGCATGAGCGACATCATGGGCAAGAACGTTCAGTTCTACACCAAGCCCAACGACATTAACTGGCAGCTAAGCAACGACATGAATTGGATTATCCGCGACATGAGCAACCCCAACCTGGAAAGTCAGCCCGATACGTACAAAGGCAAATACTGGGCAAAGGGCTTGCTGGCTGCTTTAGACAATGGCGGCGTGCACACCAACAGCGGCATCGGCAACTTTATGTATTACCTGTTGGTTAATGGCGGCACCGGCACCAACGATATCGGCAATGCGTACAAGGTTAAAGGCATCGGCTTGCAGCAGGCTGCCTTTATCATCTACAGAACTGAAACGGTGTACCTGTTTCCGTCTGCTGTATATGCCGACTGGAGAACTGCCTGCATCAGCGCAGCCACCGATTTGTATGGCGCTTCTTCGCAAGCCGTTAAGTCGGTAGAAGATGCGTTCTATGCCATTGGTATCGGCACGGAATCTACACCGCTGGTTGCCAGCACTACCGCGCAGCCGCAACTGAAAATAACGCCTAACCCCGTAGTAGGTTCTTCTGCCGTGGTGAATTATTCAATAGCGAATGCCGGCAACACCGTACTGAAAATCACCAGCCTCAACAGCGCAAGAACAGTACAGACCATCAGCCTGGGCGCTGTGCAGCCCGGTAAATATTCTTACCGCCTCACCAGTGCTTCTTCTTTGCCCATAGGCAACTATGTGCTGAGTGTAGAGCAGAATGCAACCGTGGTTTCGCAGGTTTCGTTTTTAGTTAGTAAGTAAAAATAGCCTTTATAATAAA
>CAZZZH010000378.1:0-1404 GCA_964658445.1 Ilyomonas sp. | reverse complement strand
CCCGCTCCTGTTGAGCGGGCTTTTTTTATTATAAAGAAAAGTCTTGAGGCATTGATGTTTGGGAAAAGTAAAATACCCTGTTGTCTTGGTATTGGATGATAGATTATAGTTAATGAGTAATTGAAGCCTTTGGGTAGGGCACGTGCGGAAAAGCAAGTGCCCCAATGGATGGCTATAAATTGATGCTCTTATCTGAGCTTAGCTGCAGGTTGACGGTCTTTTGATGCATGGTGCCGGGGTTTATCTTTACCGTGCCGGTAACGGTTGGGTAACCCGTAGCGGTAAGAGTAAAACCGTACTCGCCCTCGGGAGCCTCGAAACGAATGGTGTTTTGGTCGCTATTGCTTTCTTTTTGACCATTAGACAATACGACCGTAGCGGGAGTAGTAAGCGGCATTTTATCGGCTCCGCGAAGGATGAAAGTGATGCCCGTTTTGATAAAGCCTTTGCCCCGCACTTTTTTCATGAGGGCAGAATAAACAAACTCGCTGGCGACGCGCGGATTGTTTTTATAAATCTTTTTGCCGTCTTCCATCATTGCCATGGCATCGGTGTAGATGGCATTGCTGGCTTCTACCTTGGCTGTGGTTTGTGCTTCGAATGCCTGCTTGGCCGCATAAAATGAGGTACAGAGACCATCGTAGGTTTCTTTGTATCCTTCCGTTTCGGCAGGGAAACCGGGCAACATGCCACCGGCGGTGAGCGCCTCCATATTGTCGTTGATAAACTGTACGGCGGCGGCAGTAAGTTCCATCACTTTATTCCACTGTTCGCGGGTGGCAGGCGCATAATTGGCGTAGCCTGCCTGCCCTTTCTTTACACTCCATTGTTCTTTGGGAAACGATTTTTCGATAAGGCTGCTGAGACACTGCCAGTTTTCGGTGCAGTTGAGCGCAGCATTAGATAAGGTAAGGCGGGCTTCTTTGGCGAAATCCCGGCGGACGGAGACATTGGGCATGTCGCGGGCAGTGTCGATGGCTTTTTGCTGGGCTTCCGCCAACTCGAGCGTGTACTTTGTATTTCGTTTGGCAAAATCTTTTTGGCGGTTTGCATAGTTCTGCCAAACGAGATAAGGGACGGCATACATTTGACCGTAGGAACCTGAGAAAATGGATAAGGCATTCCTTCTGTACATAATAGCAAATTTTAGTTATGGTTAAATAATAAATTTATTAAGACTTGTTTTTTAGTGATCTTATTGTCTTTTGGCTTTGTTTTGTTATCCTTTTACCTCTTTTCCTTCTGCATTTCATTCCTTTCCATCTGCATTTCGATGCCTGTTGTTCGCCTTTCACCCTTTTGCTTGTGCCTTTCCTGCATTGTTGTCTGCATTTCAGACATTTCCTTATGCATTTCACACTTTTTCGTCTGCCTTTCAGAGATTGCCGCTTGCATTTCAAACTT
>CAZZZH010000377.1:0-3066 GCA_964658445.1 Ilyomonas sp. | reverse complement strand
ATTTAAAATTTTTTATTATTTATTAAAAATACCGTTTATGAAACGCAGAAACAACGTCCTGGGCAATTTGTTTTCTTCTTCTTTAATCATTCCTGGCCGCCTGGGCGAGTTTGGGCTGGCAGTGCAGAAAAACCTGTCGGCGCTGCCCGATTCGGCTACTTATGCCGATGTGATAGAAGCTATTGGCGCCGCGCTGGATGACATGCAGAAAGAAGGCGGCGATGTGGATGTAAACCTCATAGTGCAGAAAGACGATACCAGCTCGGTACAAACGTTTATCGACAATTTTATCGCCTTTATGGATGATAATGAAATGAACATCGGCGCTGCGCTGGGTGGCAAAAAAAGCGCCGGCTACAAAGCTTATTATCCTTTTGGTAAATCGGAATATGGGCAGATAACGCATAAGGCTATGGCAGAAGTAACGCTGCGCCTGCAAATGGTAACGACTACTTATGGCAGCAAGCTGCCCAAAGAGATAGCCGATACGCTGAACGGCTTTAAAGACGGCTGGGATGCCGTGCGTGGCAAACAAAAACAGCAGATGGGCGCCGTGCAGATAGACCGCACACAGCACTCGGCAGCCTACGCAAAATTGCAACTGGTGCTGACCAAAGCAGTGCACAAATTTGGCTACGAAAACCCCGGCAACGATGTGCTGGGCAGCAAGGTATTCCCCTTCAGCATGCTGTATGCGCCCTCGCGCAACCACACGGTAAAGCTGACCGGAGCATTGGAAGCGGGTGCTACGCAAACCCTGATGAACCGCAGGATGACGGCGCGGGTATCGTTCCTGGTGCAGAACACATCGGTAAACGCTGACCTGTGCCTGTGGACAAGCCCGGTAGCCGATGGTGCGGCACCGGTAAACGCCTTTATATTGCCCGCAGGCGCCACCAAAAAAGTAAGCCGCAACCGCCTTGGCGACCTGTCGGGTACCTTTTTAAGAGTACAAAACATGAGCGCCGTAAACACAGGCGACTACGAGATTACGGTGTCTGGTTTGCCAAAAGACAAGAAAGCGCCTGCGTCAAAGAAAAGCAAGAAGGAAGCGCCCGCAGCCGACATGCACATAGAAGCCGAAGCAGACAAACAGAAAGCCGACAACAGCGCCGGTGAACAAGACGCCGTGTAAAGCAGAAAGAGGCAACAGCGACGCATTTACACCAGCCCCACATGAACCAACCGGTTGCTGCAAGCCCGGGGTAGAAGCGGCAATAAAAGACGGGTAAAGGCTAAAGGGTAATGTAGTAAATAATGTAATAAAAAAGGCTGGCTCAAACAGATGAGCCAGCCTTTTTTACTATAAAAATTTAATAGTGATTCTATTTGAAAAGGAAGTGCGTCATTCCGCAATTGCCCTCGTCAGTATTCATTATAAATCACTCTCGCGAGGGCTTTGTGCGGAATCTAATGTTGTAAACGGAACCACAACCCAAAATCGGTTAGTTCTTCCCGTTTAGTTCCACGTCTTCTCGCCGGCTTTCATCTTATCTATGGTTTGCTGGTAGCCGGCTTTCTCGTCTTCGGGCGAGTTGTCCATTGCCTTTTGCTCCCACTGCAGCGCTTCGTCTTTTTTACCTAAGCGATACAAGATGTTGGCATAGGTATCCATATAGCCTGGCGTGCCGCTTTTGTCGAACGAACGTTTGCTCCAGTCCAGCGCGTTCTGCAGGCAGGTTTCGTCGTTGCAGTTTTGAAACACTTTCCACGCATATTCATTTAACTGGTTGTCGCTCACGTCATCGCCATACGATTTCAGGTAAGCTACCACGGCGGGTCCAAACTGGTTCCAGTCGCCTTTTCGCATGTAAAACACCACTTTGCTGTAGGCTAACAGGGGCGCCGCCTGTGCCGGGTATTTGCTTTGCAGGTTCTTCTCAATCGTGTTCCAGTTGGGTTCCGTCCAGTCTTTAGCAGCGGCTGTTGGGTTTACATACAATAGCGGGTTCACTTCTTCGTGCAGAATAATGCCCTGCACAATGCTGCCGGCAGTGCCTTTGCCCATCACAGCATCTACCTTATCGGCGTGCTCAAGTAGAATGGGGAAGCCCTTGTCGTGGCTGCTTTGCGTTACCTGGCTCAGGATGGCCAGGTTCTCGGGTGTGTACAGGTCGGGCTGCATGGTTAGGTAATCGCCCGCAACGGCGCTTGCATTCTGCATATCGTATGCTTCCATAGCCGCTGTGGTAAGACGGTGCAGAAAGGCAGAATCTTTTTTGCCTTCCTTATACTTAGCCAACTGTGTATAGTATTGCGTTTCGGGGTTCAGCGCATCGTTTAGCTTGGCTATAAAAGCACCCGCTTCCGACGAGCCTACGGCGCGATGCACCAGCTTGCCATCGGGGCTGAAGAACAGGTAGGTAGGGTATACATTTATCTTATAGTCCGTAGCCAGGGCGTGGGCATCGGCATAGCGTTTCTTCACTTCGGCATTATCGGCATCGCTGGTATCCAGTTGCATTTTTACGGCAATGAATTTTGCATTCATCACATCGCCTACCGCTTTCTGCGGAAAGATATTTTTACTCATGTAGCGGCAGGGTCCGCACCAGGTGGTAAAGCCATCTACAAAAATATATTTGTGCTCGGCTTTGGCTTTTGCCAGCGTCTGCTGCCAGCTTAGGTTGTGCTGAAAATGCACACCGGTATCGCTTAGCGTTTCTGTGGCGGCAGGTGTGTGTGTTTGGGCAAATGAACACAACGCACACAGGCAGGTAAGAGATAGAAGGAGTTGTTTCATATGTTTCAAATTTAAACGGAAGGTAGAGAAGCCTTTGTAAACGAAGCGCAAAAATTACGGGCGGTAAGAAACAAAGGGGAAGAATCAAGAGGGAAGAACAAGAAACAAGATATAAGAATCAAGGAACAAGAAACAACAGACGAGAATACAATGAATACCAAGAACAAGAAGATGGGTTGCAGGAAGATAAAAAGCAACTACGTGGTAAAAGCGTAAAACATCAACCACTTTTGGTTCTGTTTACGGTTCCCTGTTTTCCTGAACCTTTTTTCCTGCCTCCCTGTTCCTTGATTATTGCCTCTTGTATCTTCTTTCTTATATCT
>CAZZZH010000376.1:326-3091 GCA_964658445.1 Ilyomonas sp. | reverse complement strand
ACGATCATGCTGGCTTTGACCTCGTTTGCCATGACGACGGGGTATACCAATATCGCTCCTATGTAGAGAATGAGAACGGCGGTTCGCGCCCACTTTCTGCAATGGCTCATCTGCCGGACGAGTATTACAATAACTAGATCGAAAACGGCAGTGGCGGCAATGAAGGTGGTGCCGCCGGCAGCGGCCACGCCTACGGAAGCGACGCGGAGGATGATGGCCAGAATGCCGACGAAGATACCGGCATAGAGGGTCTGCCGGGCAGATAAGAAACTTTTGGGCTTGTGAAAGAGCGGTCCGTTTGGTGTCATGTGATTCATTTATGTGTTAGGTGTGCAATTGGAGTGCCTGAGTGGTGGGTGGGTGACTTGGGAGCTGATTGAGGTTGGAAATCTGTTTTGAGTTACTGTTTTAATTCAATATCCATTTTTTCTTTCTTTTCTTGATTATAAAATCACTTTCTACTTTTTTCTCTTGAAAGAAAAAAGTAGCAAAAAAGTTCAAGCACGGACGAAAACTCCACGTCCGTGCACGGTATTTCAATTGAGCTTGGGTAGTGCTGTGGTGAAGGGATGTTGGACCTTGATGGTTAGGGTGGGAGTTTGAAGTTGTTAGTTGAGAGTTGGTAAGTTGATTGTTATTGGTTGGCTGGTGGATAGGTGAGAAATTTGGTGAATGGGGGGAAAGCGTCGGGGTAACGGGAGGGGTGGTTTTCGTTTGGTGGGGTTATGGGTTTATCTTGCGGGCTTTTATACCGTGTGGATGTATAGCGTGATGCAAAAATTTGTTTTCTTTTCGTTTTTTGTTCTTTTTTCTTTCGCCTCCTTTGCGCAAAACAGCGCTACCCTGAGTGGTAAAATCGTAGACAGTCTTTCTAAAAAGCCTATTGAATATGCTACGGTAACGCTGGCAACGGCAGCGGGTAACCATGTAACAGATGGTGCGACTACCGATAGCTTAGGGAACTTTACAATAACCAGGGTGAAGGCGGGTTTGTATCTGGTGAAGGTGGAATCGATTAACTACCTGGCTAAAACGATAGACAGCCTTAGCGTTTTGGCAGATAGCAAAGCGCATAACTTAGGCAGAATATATTTGAGTAAAAGCGCCAATGCACTGCAAGGTGTTGTGGTAACCTCGCAGGCTAAAAAGCTGGTGGAAAACCGGATAGACAAGATTGTTTTTAATGCTGAAAATGATGTCAGCTCGGAAGGCGGGGTAGCGACCGATGTACTGAAAAAAGTGCCGCAGGTAACGGTGGATGTGGATGGCAATGTAGAACTATCGGGTGCCAGCGGTGTACGGTTTTTAATCAACGGAAAACCATCTACTGTATTTGGCAGTAACATTACCGACGTACTGCAAAGCATACCTGCGAGCGAGATAAAGAGCATTGAAGTTGTAACCAACCCCGGCGCTCGATACGAGGCAGAAGGAACGGCCGGCGTAATTAATATTATCCTTAAAAACTCGAAAGTAAACGGCACCAACAGCAGCCTGAGCCTGACGGCTGGAACCCGGCTGGAAAACGGATCGTATAACCTGACGGTACGGCATAATAATTTTGGATTGCATGCTTCAATCAGCGGCAATACCAGACTTTCGGCGCTTACGCCTTCTACCCTGACCCGGACGACTACGGATACGGCTTCCAAAGATTATATTTACCTGAACCAGCAAAGCGGGCGACATACTCACCGTTATAGCGAACAGGGCGGGCTGGGCTTTGACTGGACAATCAACAAACACAACTCCTTATCGGGGGACGTAAACCATGAACTGTTTGCCGGCGGTGGCAGCGGCTTGCAAACGCAGTCGCAGCAGTCTGTTCCCTTTGGGACTGATAGTATAGCAAGTGAAACGGATATCTTGAACAATTCGGGTTTTAACTGGAAGTATTATGGTACAGATGCCAGCCTATCTTACCGAAAAACATTTGATAAAGAAGATGAATCGCTGGAGATAGACGCGAGCACCAGTCTGGGACACAATATCGGGCGCAGCAACAATCTTCAAACCTTGTTGCCAATGGATAGCCTTTATTATGGCGTAAACAACCACAACTTCGGCACCGAAACCAATACGGAAGTTTCAATAGACTACAGCGATCCTTTTACCAAAAAAGTTGTATTTGATGCCGGGCTGCATGCTAACCTGGATAACCTCAACAGCACTGCTGACGTAATCTCTCTACAGCCCGATACCAAGTTGTATGCTTATGATTCTTCTCTTTCGAACTACCTAACCTACCGCCAGAATGTGTATGCGGCGTATGCTGAAATGAGCTTTCCTGCCGGTAAATGGTTTGATGTAAAAGCCGGGATGCGTTACGAGCGTACGCAAACTGAAGCTTACTACTCGGAAGCTACGCAACAGGTGCAGATACCCGGCTTTAACACGTGGGTGCCTTCGGCGTACCTACTACACAAATTTGGCGAACACCAGAGCTTAAAGCTGAGTTATACCAAGCGCATCGGCAGACCGGAATATGATGACCTGAACCCATTCATCAACACAACAGACCCTAAGAACATCAATACCGGAAACCCTTACCTGAAACCGGAAGTAGGCTACCGTACGGAACTGGCTTATAACCACGAGTATGGCAGTGCCGGATCGTTCCTGATCTCGGTATTCTACCGCGAAAGCAATCACGACATTCAGCCATACACTTATTACTACTCTTCTTACCAAGTGGGCGATTCAGTGTACAGCAATGTATCGCTCAGCACTACCGAGAACATCGGGCGGGAACAGAACCTGGGGGT
>CAZZZH010000376.1:0-316 GCA_964658445.1 Ilyomonas sp. | reverse complement strand
TAATCTTTTTGGGGAACTGAAAGCCACCGGCAAGCTAAACTTCAGAACCAATATTTTCCTGTTCAGACGGCACATTGATAACGGTATAGACACCGGTAGCAACCGAACGAGTTATAACTACCGCTGTAACCTGAACGCAACCTACCAGATAACTAAAACGCTGGTGGCAGAAGTGTTTGGCAATTTTAATTCGGCAAGGAATGAAGTGCAGGGAAGATATCCATCCTTTACCTCGTATACCATGGCGGTGCGCAAACAATTCTGGAATAAAAAAGGAAGCCTTGCCCTGACCGCAAATAACCTGTTTGCCAACTAT
>CAZZZH010000375.1:0-3101 GCA_964658445.1 Ilyomonas sp. | reverse complement strand
GCCGTTGTCCGTTCCGCCATGACCGGCATCGACCACCAAAAGAAAAGGAGTATTTGTATGCATTGAAAGGCTCTTTGCCTTATCATTTTTTAACGTAAAGGCAAAAAATAAAACAGCGACAACAAGCAGTGGCAAAACCATAATTCGTCTAACATAATTGTAACTGGTGCGTGAGGATGTGGTAAGCATTTGTAATCTTCGTTTAATTGGTGAATAATGAAATGATTGCGCTGGCGAAAAGATGTTTTCTGTGTAGTGCGACTGCAGGATCATCAACGCAAATGCCTCTGCGCTCTTGTCTTCTATGGCTTTTTCATCGGCAATAAACTCATGCAGCAAAGCCAACTCTTTTTGTATCATCCAAAAGACTGGATTGAACCAAAACAAGGCAGTTACTATCTGCAGGAAAAGCTTATCCCAGCTATGTTTTTGCCTGATGTGGGTAAGCTCATGTTTAAAGATTTGTTTTCCGGAATTGGTGTGCATATCGAGCGATGTTTTCCAGAATAAATTATTGAAAAAAGAAAAGGGCGCTTGCTCAAGATTGGTATTGATAAAGTTGATTTCGTCAATCTTTTCGATCTTATAATTCTGTCTGATCCGAAAGATGGCAATAATCCTGAAACCCAATGCCAGCAATAGATACAGAGCTATGGCAGCATAAATCCATAAGGGACTATTACTCCATTGAAACAGCAAGTTCTGGCTCGTTGTATCGGTTTCGAAACGGCTATTATTGGTTACCGACAACAGTTGTATCACCTGTTGATTGCCGCTGTTCAATTGCCATAGATTGATATGCAAAAACGGTAGTGATAAGCTTAGCGCCACAGCCATGAGCAAATAAAAACGGTTGTAATAATGAAAGCGTTTATTGCGTAGCGCAAGGCAGTAATACCCGAAAAAAATACAGGAATACATAATCGCCTTCGCTGCATAAATAATCATGGTTTGCATGACAATGTTTTTATTTTTTCTTTACTTGTTTCAGCAATAATTCAAGGTCGGAAACGCTTATTTTTTTTTCTTCAACCAAGAAAGATACTGCCTGCGCAAACGAACCGTCAAAGTATCCTTTTACCAATCCGTTCATTGTGTTTTTAAAATAGGCCTGCTTTCCAATAAGAGGTTTGTATTCGTTCATACGCCCATATATTTCCGTTCCTACAAACTCTTTATCTACAAGTATTTTTAGCAGTGTCGCTACGGTGTTGGAGTGCGGTTTTGGGTCGGGCATCGCATCCACAATGTCTTTTAGAAACCCTTTGTCTATCTTCCAGAGCGTTTGCATTACCTGCTCTTCGGCTTTGGTTAAACTTTTCATCAACTAAATATTTAGTCGAAAATAAACTAAATATTTAGTTTAACAACTATTTTCTTAGTTTAGAAAAAAAGAATTGACAATTCTATGGCCTAACAATTGCATGTATGTACATATATTTGCATCGTGAAACTGGAAGAAGCTATACAATCTACTACGTTTGCCAGCGAACAGCAGAAAGCAAGTCTTTACTTGCTGTACACGGCTTATCAAATGAAAGTTGGCATGAGCAAGCTGATGAAAGCTCTTAGCCTTACGGCAGAGCAATATAATGTGCTTCGTATTTTAAAGGGCAAGCATCCGCAGTGCATGTGCGTAAAAGATATTACTAGCCGCATGATAGAGCACAGTTCCAATGTGCCTCGCATCGTCGATAGGCTGGTAGCAAAAAAATTAGTAAAGCGCTTTCAATCAGAAAAAGATAAACGCGAAACGTCTATTGCACTTACGACTAAAGGCTTGGCACTAGTAGAAGACAGCATGGCTAAAGTGAATGACGAGGCTGCTCATTTCCTTCACCTCACCGACAGTGAGGCAACACAATTGAATTTATTATTAGAAAAAATAAACACAAACATTTCTTAACAACACAACTAAAAACAAACAACATGGCAACTTACCTCATCGATCCAGCGCATTCAGAAATTACGTTTAAAGTAAAGCATTTAATGATTACCAACGTAACCGGAAACTTCACAAAGTTTGAAGGTAAAATGGAAAGCAATTCTGATGATTTTACCGATGCAGAAATTGATTTTTCGGCCGACATTGACAGCATTAATACCAACAATGAACAACGGGATGGTCACCTGAAAACAGGCGATTTCTTCGATGCTGCACAATTTCCGAAACTTGTTTTTAAATCAACTTCTTTTGAAAAGCAAAGTGGTGATATCTATAAATTAAACGGGAATCTTACAGTTCACGGCGTAACCAAACCCATAACGCTATCTGCAGAACTTGGTGGTGTAACAACTGATCCGTGGGGACAATCAAAAGTAGGTTTTGAAATAAGCGGAAGCATACATCGCAAAGACTTTGGGCTTGAATGGAATGCTGCCTTGGAAACAGGTGGTGTAATGCTAAGCGATGAGGTGAAGTTGCTGCTGAATGTGCAGTTGGTAAAACAGGCGTAAAAATTGAAGCCTGAAGAGGAGACAGAATTATGAACATAGAAATCATTGCGGGTAGCCCGCGTAAAGACAGCGTTACATTCCGCGTAGCGTTGTTTCTTCAAAAATATTTATCAGAAAAATCGCAGCACAATACCGGCATTATTGACGTGCGCGATTGGGAGATACCGGCATTGTTGCAGTCTGGCTGGGCATCGCCTGATAAAGCACCTGAGAGCTTACGCCCAATGGCAGAGCGCATGTTCGCAGCAGAAGCGTTTATCTTGGTAAGCCCGGAGTACAATGGAAGTTATTCCGGTGCTTTGAAGAACCTTATGGATCATTTTCCGAAGCAGACGCGAAAAGCTTTTGGTATCGTTACCGCATCGCCAGGCGCATTGGGCGGCATCAGAGCGGCGCAGCAAATGCAGCTTCTCATTAACGCTTTGTTTGGTATTGGATCACCCTACATGTTGGTTGTGCCAATGGTGCAAAACAAATTCGATGAAGCCGGAAACCTTACTGATGCAGGTTTTCAGAAAAGCATTGACATATTTGTTACTGAGTTTTTATGGCTTGCGGAAAGTCTTAACCCGGTAGTAGAACCGGCGGAATTAGTATAGTGAAGTTTGGATTTGTGAGTAAGGAAAACCCTCTTCTTGTAAGAG
>CAZZZH010000374.1:1774-3159 GCA_964658445.1 Ilyomonas sp. | reverse complement strand
GTCCGTAGAAATGGATGTCCATTTATACCCAATAAATTTTTGGTTTAGACATTCTTTTGATTTCCATCCCATAAGTCCTTTTCCAATAAAAACACTGTCATTATGAAATGTCCAAAATACGAAGTTGTTTGAGTTAGATTCATACGAATTATGCCAAGTGCCTTCAATCCATTTAGGCGATGAATCTTTTTGTCCAAACGTTGTAACAATTGATATAAGTCCAACCATGAAGACGAATGCAAAATATAATATACATTTTCTCATTATGCTCTTTGCAATTGTTTACAACGTTAGAGTGTTTCTGAAGTTGTGGTATTTCAAAAACCTCAGTTTCAATTAACCACAAAAGCAAAATAGCGATTTGTAGTCGAATCCTTGACGTCCAGCCTGAAACCGCAGCTCAATAGCGAACCTACTGCTCATACTTTCAACGTCGAGCCACACTTGCACAAAACCCCATGTTATGTGGCGTGTCAAGGCCTTGTGTTTGTGCCGTCTTTATTTTGCTTTTTGATTTCGTCTTTTAAATAAGTCCGGCAGTCTTCTTCCTCTTTTATATCTTTTTCAGAACCGTAAAGCTTTTTACCATCAGGCAGGTAAGGGTTTATGATATTGATTATTTTCAGAGCTGTAAGATCGGACGTGTTGTATAAAGTAAACTTTGTTGTGTCTGCGCCAAGAGCTATTGTAATATAAGTAATGCCACCACTCATAATGCACGGGTTTGTCTTATAAATTGTTGTGTCTTTAAGAGACTGCATCAACAAAAGAATAGAGTCAATAGAACTTTGTTGAAGATACCCTTTGCTAATGAACTCTACCTTTGCTTTTTTATTTCTTTTGACCCAATACTGCTCTTTAGTGAAAGTAAAATTGTGGTCATAAATTCTTAACGCCGGTTGCAAAAGAAAAAAATTAGAGCCTAGTCCAGCCAAGCGATAATAGAAGTAGAAGCCACCACCGTTTTGTGTTTCAGGCTTTTGCTTTTGAGCAAACGCTATCTGTCCGGCAAACAATGTCAATATAAGAATAGTGGTTTTGATACTTTTGAATTTAAAGCTATGTCACGCAATGCCACATAACGGCTCACTGCTTACTATTTGTAGCGGAAATAGCATTTCGTCAGTTCAAATGTAGAAATAAAGATGAAAAGAGAGATAATGCTAAATGGCTTCCATCAGCCGCTATGGCAGCAAGCATTTGTTAGCGGTAGTTTTATATCAAAGTGAGTTAAGTCAGACAAAGTATTATTTGTCTCACAAAAGACTTAGTCACCCAATAATTTCAAGTCTATTTTATTACTCAAAAAGAAAATTATCAGCCCTTTAAATTCTAAAATAGCAGATGTCTTTTTTTTGTCTTTGTTTAAATCTGTCGTGTCAATA
>CAZZZH010000374.1:0-1764 GCA_964658445.1 Ilyomonas sp. | reverse complement strand
TTATCAAAGTTTCCTGATTTTCCGAAGTCATTTTTAGGTCGCCATATTGGTCGACGATAAGTCCTGTCCACTGTGTGAATGTGTCAAAAATCTCGATCAAATAATTATACTGCTTGTCGTCCAATCCAAACAAAAATTCGTTGTTGTCTAACCGATGAAAGTCAAGTGCCATGTGTCTAATAAATTAGCGCTAACGGCTCCGGCTTTCTGCTGTGCTGGCAGTAGAATTCCGTAAGCCGAATAACTTACTAAAGATAAATAGAATTACAATTGTTGAGATAAGAACTGTCAGCCAGCATAGCACAAAACCTTCTGTTGTGCGCTCGTTATTTATTGGTCCTGTTCTTCCTTAATCCTCGACCCTTTGATTAATAACCATAACATAAATATCAGCTCTCCAAAAAAAGTAATAGTTATAAATCCTGAATTAAAGTT
Organism: Ilyomonas sp.; assembly: GCA_964658445.1. Classification (GTDB taxonomy): domain Bacteria; phylum Bacteroidota; class Bacteroidia; order Chitinophagales; family Chitinophagaceae; genus Ilyomonas. The sequence goes on along the minus strand of CAZZZH010000374.1, from coordinate 1,329 downwards.
GGGAAAGAAAAAAGGTTTTAAAGCATCTGTCAAATAGCCTAAGCCTGATATAATGAGCAGTAGTCCCATGAAATTAGGTATATAACGGGCTTTAAAAATCAGGCAGCCAAGAAGAATAAGATGAATGCTAAAAAATATAATGGCAAAGTGATACCCGCTCCGGAACGTGGTAAGATAAACCATTACCTGCGCATATAACTGAGTTTGTCCAAACGGGATTACATAATCATGATTGGTCAGTAATCGAAAAACAGCAACAAGATTAAGTATGGTAACTAACGATAGTACAGAAAACACCAACCGAAACCAGGCTGCTAATTGCGAAAGAGGTGCATTGACTGGTTTCAACAAAATGTATAATGCCCAGGACACTATAATGTCACCACAGGCAGTCAATGTGTATCCCAAAATAGCAAACACGAAAAGGGTTTTGTTACCTGTAATATTTCTTACTGTTTCTGCCGCACTTGCCGGATTAATGAGTTTTGGATAAACAAACAATTCAGAAAAAGGAGCGAGTAGCGCTAAGACAAGGATAGTAAGTCCTGCTACAAGGGCAGCTGTGCGCAGAGATATGGGAGTTGTATTAATTATCATTCGATTAAATCACTTGCTTGATGTCTTTTATTAATGACGCACAACTCAAAAATAGGCGACATTAACTACGCTGCAAAATTCATTACTATCATCACAAGCCCCTCACAATCAGCAACAATAAAAACGCGCCCTTTTCAATAAATGTCGCCAATACAACGGGTGCCGCTCTTTCATTGTTTCCGCGTAAGCTTATCTATTGGGCTCTCAATTTTACCCATTTCCTTTCAGCTCACGTGCGTATACCGCAGTGTCGTTTTTAAATGATAATACCCCGGCAGTTCCTGTTTATACCGCAGATCAGTGCCGTTCTCCGGCAAGTGCGTTGCAAAGCTGCAGCAGGCAGTGAAAGCTCACATCTTGGCAATACCAGCCTTCGTTTTGCCAAAAAAAACACTTTATCGTCTGGCTCCAGCGTGCGCCTGGCAGCAGTTTCACAGGTTCGCTTATAGCTTTGTCATAGTCAAACACAATCTTTTTCACTTTTTGTCCCTGTGCTCAGCACATTCAAGACGTAAGGTTTTTTCTTCCTTTATACCTTGGTTTATAGAAGGCTAAAATAAAACATCCCCTCCAACCTGATGATGGGTGAGAGTATCAACCCCACTCTCCACAGCACCCCGGCGGTTTCCTTTCGCTCTCCGTCTCAGCACAGCCAATCAACCACCTCTGCTTTCTCCCTGGCTTACCAGCCTAACTTCATCACTCATTAACCCAACTTCATGTCTCATGAAC
>CAZZZH010000373.1:0-3173 GCA_964658445.1 Ilyomonas sp. | reverse complement strand
GCTCGTATGTTTGCTTGTACTGCCGGAATGTGTCTGCTACTTCAGGGTGATACATCACTTCTTCGGCAAACTCATCGATGTTAAACTGGTCTTTGGTTTTAAAGTAATCGAGGCTTCGGTTCAGCATGTCTATCTTGTCACTTTTATTCACCAAAAACTGCTCGCTCATTTCGTTATCAATAAACAGCTTGCACAGTCCCAAAGCCGCGCTGGTATTGTGATAGCTGTCTGCATAGGGTGTTACCTGCAGAAAGTCGTTTACCCAGTATTGCGCATCGGTTTGCTTGTTGGTCGCATCTACAACGCATACCACATAGCCTTCCTCTTTGTTTTGTTTAAACACCAGGCAACCCTTGTCAAGCTTGTTAATGTTGATGCCGTCTTCCGCAGCTACTTCTAAGCTTTGCCCGTGCGGAAATACCTTTAAAAACGTCTCGCGGCTTTCGCTTTTAAAAATGCCAACCGCTTCGGTGTATTCATTACCAAATGGCACTTCTCCAAACTGCACCACATACAGCTCGCCTTCTTTTACTTTAGCGTGTGTGCTTTTGCTGTAAAGAAACTGCGCCAGCAGCGCACTCTGCGCCTCAAACGATTTTGGGTTCTGGAAAATAGCACCTGCATAAGTGTACACTTCGTTCAGGGCTATGTCGCTGATATGCGTGAAATGATACTGGTCTTCTGCATTAAAAGGATGAAGAAAATAATGGGTCAATAAACGTCTCACCGTCTCATCGTTCAGGGTGAGTTTGCGGGTAGATAATTGTAACGCTTCACCACGCGATGGGTTACCCACTTTGTGAATGATGGCTTGCTCTAACACAACACTGTCAATACCTGTCATAACAGTGGCGAAGATAAGCGGGTAGCTGTATTGCACCACAAAAACGCTTGTGCCTTTTCTGGCAGTACCTTAGTTCTTTTTCTTTCAACAACTTGCCCAACTCGTAAATGCTGTCCTTTGCTTATTATTTTTAATAAACCGTTTCAACACGTTTGATGATTGTCAATTTTTATCAGATCAGGCATTAATAAGCTGTTGAAAAGTAAAGTCAGGATCGCGCATGGCTAATTCATTCTTGCCCGATTCTTCCTGCGCCTCCTTTGCATACACAAACATGTTTTGTTCGTAATTTTCAATAGCATTTTCTATCGTTTCATATTGTCCGTTGGTGAGGTTGTCAGACAAAAGTAAAGCATCCAGCAGTCCGATATTGACACCTTGTCCTGCAAAGGGCGGCATTAGGTGAGCCGTGTCTCCAATAAGGGTTATGGGCAACGGACGATCCTTTTTCCATGGCTTATCCAACGGAAATTTACGGGTAGGCAAACCAACAAAAAAGGTGGTTGCGCAAACGAGCTGTTTGTATACTTCATTCCAGTGGAAAAGCCGGTGCAAAAGAAAATCAGCAACGCTATCTGTGTTTTCAAAATCCATTCTGTTTTTGTTATTCCAGTCTTCTGGTTTTTTGAAGATGATGCCATACGATAATGCACCGTTGTTAAAGGGATTCGCAACTAACAAATTTCCTTCATGTGCCGTCATTAGCCGGTTACCATTGCACAGCCGGAAGAAGTCGGGACAGTTTATCTCTGGTTCATAAACATCACCCTGAATAATAAACGTTCCTGTTTCTTCTACCTCGCTATCCGAAACAAATTTCCGCGCTTTCGACATGCCTCCGTTGGCTATAATCACAACGTCGGCAGTTACGCTTGGCTGTTGATCAAAGTCCAGCTTCCATTGTCCGTTTACGGCTTCCAGTCCGGTCAGTTTCCGGTTCCAAAAAACAGTGTCGTTTGTCAGGCTGTCCAGCAGCATGTTGCGCAAAGCATTTCTGTTGATTTCCGGGTTGTCAAACTGGTTTTCGGCTGTCGGTTTTCGGGTCGATAAAATATTTCCTTTTTCGTCGGCAAAGTGTATCCCCATCGGCAGCGCCAGGTCATAATACGTTTGCAGCAATCCGGCTTTTTTCAACGCTTCCTGCCCAGAACTTTTATGAAGGTCAAGCGTTCCGCCCCAAATCCTGGCTTGCGGGTCGGTATCTCGTTCGTAAACGGTTATGTCAATATCGTTTTGTTGTAACAGTTTTGCCATAGTCAGCCCAACGGGTCCGGCTCCAATAACGGCAACCTTTTTATTGTGTAGCAACATTCTTTTCTAATTGTAAAATAGTGCTGCAAAACTATCTTCTTCGGGCAGGCAGGAATTGTAAAAATCGGCTGTTTTTATTCTTGTAAAGTTCTTTGGGCGATGCGCCCGACAGCTTCCTGATTTCTTTGATAAAATGCGATTGGTCGTGAAAGTTAAGTTGCGGGTACAGTTTACCTTCCTTAATGTGCGGAAGCGAAGCCTGGAAACGGAGAATATTGCAATAGGCTTTTACCGAAAGCCCGAATTGCTGGTTAAAATATTCATTCATTTGCCGCGTACTCCAGAATACCTTTTTAGAAAGTTCTGTTACGCTTATTTCGCCATGCGTCGAAAAAATCAACTCAAACAATTTCTGCTTTCGGTTATCAATTTCTTTGGGCAAAAGGGACCGGATTTTGTTCGAAGCCTTCTCGCAAAAAGCATCAAAATCGGTTAGGTCATCCGCGCCAAATCCCCAAAAATCATCTGGTAAGGTTCTCCCGTTATTCAATATATCCGCAACAGGTTGGTGTAAAATATATTCTACCGCAAGCGGGTTAAAGCTAATGGCAAAAAAGGCAGAAACATCCTGTTCCCGCAAAATTTTAGGCTTCGTTTCCAAACCAATCAGCAACACCCTGAACAGGTTGTCTTTGGTTTTGGAGAAAGACAAATCAACTCTACCATTAGGAATAATCACACCCTCTTGAATACGGGATAGATTCTGGATACAGGAAAAACAATAGACAAAATTCGCAAGCGACGGGTCGGCTTCAGCAAGTTTATATTCATTGGCATCCTCCATAGTCATCGCCTCTTCTTTAATGGTGTGTCGGTTTACAGTAACGCAGGTTGTTTTCCTTGCTGGCTAAAGAGGGGCGGTTTAGCAATTCAGCTTAAATAAAGATAGTACGGTTTCAAAACCATTGCAGGTGAATGAATATAAAAGCTGCTATACGGGCAAATCATGGTTAGCCACCCTTCTTACATAAGTAATGATATAAAATCTATCTTCATTTCTTACTCATCCATCACCAAA
>CAZZZH010000372.1:0-3184 GCA_964658445.1 Ilyomonas sp. | reverse complement strand
TGACCAGTATGGAACGGTTTGTCATCTAAGTGAACGCGACTGTTCAATTCAACGTCGTCATCAGAAATTGGTGGAAGAAAGTCCATCGCCTTTTATGACACCTGAATTGCGGCAAAGAATGGGTGCAGCAGCCGTAAAAGCAGCTGGGGCTATCAACTATGAAAGTGTGGGTACTATTGAATTCTTAGTTGACAAGCACCGGAACTTCTACTTTATGGAAATGAACACCCGCATCCAGGTTGAGCATTGTGTAACGGAGGAAGTGGTCAACTTCGACTTGGTAAAAGAACAGATAAAGATTGCCTACGGCGAAAAAATTTCAGGTATGAACTATGAACCCGAAGGCTGTGCTATCGAATGCCGCATCAATGCCGAAGATCCGTACAACGACTTCCGTCCTTCGCCCGGCAGAATTACCGTTCTTCATACACCTGGTGGTCATGGCGTACGTGTAGATAGCCATGTTTATACAGGCTATGTTATTCCCCCTTATTATGACTCAATGATTGGTAAACTGATCGCCAAAGCCCGCACACGCGAAGAAGCAATTGATACCATGTATCGCGCGCTTAGCGAGTACGTAATTGAAGGTGTAAAAACTACCATCCCATTTCATCTGCAGTTGATGCAGAATGAAGATTTCCGGCGAGGAAATTTTACAACGAAATTCTTAGATACATTTACAATGCAATAAACAAAAAGCCTTCTTACAAGAAGGCTTTTTGTTTCAATCAACTTTGTGCTTTTATACTTTCGGCAACTTATATCCGTTATGATATTCCTTTGCTAAATACTGTTTGTTAAGCTCATCATCAGTAAACTTTTCTTTGGCTGCATCCCACTCTACTTTCTTGCCACTGCGGTAGGCAATATTACCCATCTGTGCAACGGTTGCTATGTGAACTGCCTCACTTACCGGGCAATGCAGATCACTCATTTTACGGCTGCGCACTACATCTATAAAGTTTTGCATGTGCAGTTGTATGCCATTGTCCATTACCTTCTCAAATGGCATACTTACTTTATTTTCACTTTTCTTTTCTTCTATCACTTCCCATCCGCCGCGGCTTAGTACCAATGTGCCGTTATTGCCGATATAAGCAATGCCATGATCTCTTCCATACGAGCCATTACCGATGCCCATTGCCGAGTCCCACACCATATTGAAATTATCAAACTCATAAAGCGTTGTTAGTGTATCGGGCGTTTCTTCATATAAATTGGGATAGGCAAATCTGCCACCTAAAGCCGACACCGATTTGGGTGTGCTTACGTTCATACCCAGCAAGCCATAATCAAGTAGATGAACACCCCAATCGGTCATTAAACCACCTGCATAATCCCAAAACCAGCGGAAGTTAAAATGAAAGCGACTGCTGTTGAAAGCCCTTGTGGGTGCGGGTCCCAGCCACATGGTATAGTCTACACCGGAAGGTGGTGCGCTATCAGGAACTACTGGACCCGGCTTCATCCAGTCTTGATAGCACCAAACTTTTACAGTGCGTATATTTCCTAATTTTCCGCTTCTTACATAATCAACTGCATTCTTAAAATGCTGCTCGCTACGCTGCCATTGACCAACCTGCACGGCTCGATTATACTTCTGTTGTGCTTTCAGCATCAGGTGGCATTCTTCTATAGAATTGCCTACGGGTTTCTCGCAATACACATCTTTGCCAGCCATGCAGGCGTCTATCATAATCAGAGCATGCCAGTGATCAGGTGTGCCAATGATAACGGCATCGATATCTTTTTGTTCCAACAGCTTCCGGTAGTCGCTGTAGGTTTTCACTTTCGATGCATCGACATTCAAACCTTTCAGATCGTTCATGCGTTTGTCCAGCACATTTTTATCAACATCGCAAAGCGCTACTACATTCACGCCCGGTACTTTAGAAGCAGCGGTTAAGTCTGCCCAGCCCATGCCGTTAATACCAATGGCTGCAATGTTAATCTGGTCTCCAGCAGCTACCTTTTTAAACATAGCTAATGTGTCGTTAGTAAAAGCGGAAGCAATCAACCCACTGCCCAGCAAGGCAGAAGATTGCTGAATAAATTTTCGACGGTCAGACATAGCAAATCGTTTTATTAAATGATGAATCGTAAAGATAAAAAGTGAAACTACAACAAAACAAATCTACATCTTACACTTGTGAAAGTTTAAAAAGAACTGACTAAAAAAGCATCAGTCTGCTGCCTTCATTTGTTGATAAAACTAACAAGTAATTATTGGAAAAGTTATCTGGTGTGTTCCTCGTTTATCCTGTCATCAGCAAGCTTCCGAACGATACAGAGACGTGTTTGCATAACTCATGGCTTTTATGCAAGCATTATCAGTTTCGGTTTCCTTCACAGCGCTGCTGCAAAATACGGCTGCTCGGTTATCTTACTTTACACAGGTCTTCCCATCTTGTTGTGTAGCGCGGACTGCGCATCTCTTGCCGCATTTTCCAGTTCTTGGCCACACCCGACGCTGCAAATTTTACTTTATCGTCGCGCATCGAAGCGTTAATGTTGTCAATCACATTCATCAGCATGCGGTTGTTATTGAGTGAAGCAGGTGCAAATAAATTTGCCTGAACCGAGGCATCCGGCACCAACCCGCTTAGCATTACACCTGCTTTTTTATAAGAAAATTCGGGCTTATAAATAGCTTCTACAAGCGCAACAGCCACTTTGATTAATTGATTAGTGCAGGAAGTAGCATGTGGCAATGTATAGTAGTTACTCACCATTTCGCCGTGATGAAACTCTTTCCCGTCGCGCGGCATTTTTTTTACGATAAAAACACCAAGCCCATTGGCAGCACTGCCTTGCCTGCGCAGTTTCTCAGCCGCAGTAGATACATACGTGGCGATCGCTTCTTTAATGTCTTGCAGGCTGCTTACAGGCGAGCCAAACATACGTGTGGTCGCAATATTTTTTTTGCTAGTTAATGGTTTGTGCATCATGATAGATGGTTCGCCTTTCAGTTCTCTCAATAGCCGAAGACCAACTATGCCACCAAGGTTGTCATATGCCCATTTCTCTGGTTGGCTACGCAAATCGTAAGCTGTGTAAACGCCATACAACTGTATTTTTTCTGCGTACCGATGCCCGATTCCCCAGATGTCTTTCACTGTAGTCTGCTGTAAGGTGTAAGCAATTTTTCCGGGTGTGTCAAGCACGGCAATGCAGCCCGATT
>CAZZZH010000371.1:0-3190 GCA_964658445.1 Ilyomonas sp. | reverse complement strand
TTGTACCCGTACTCCTGTTCGCCAGCCTGAGCTTTGGCAGCTTTGCTGCTTACCACTCCAGGACGATACCAGATGTGAAAGCGACCTGCAGTGGTGATCCTGCAGCGCGTGTCCTTGCAAGTATTGCAATCATTGTAAAAGGATGGAGGCACTTGTGGTGTATGTAAGAAATAAAAGGCGAGTTGCAAATTGAATGTAAAAGAAGCGAAATGACATACTTCGCTTAGTTGGGAGAATGCAATATCTCATAGCTAACGCACAAAAGCTGCTGACGAAGCCCTTGCGGCGAAGCAAAAAGAAAGATGCCCATTGTGAAAGCATACCCGCTTTTACAATAACTTCTTGTGTTTCTCATGGTATTACTAAGAGCGCCTGTCCGCTTTTTTATTAAAACGTATGGTAACCGATCCTGCCCGTTTATTTTTTCCTGCCATACACTTTCATAATGTCGGGCACTTCATCGCGTGTAATCACGAGGTCGTGGTGATACACATAGCTCAGATAGCTAGTATCTACACCTCGTATAAAGCTGGTATGCCATTCCATCCACCACGACCACACCGCGCCTTTACTGATGCAGCTATCGGGGTTTGGCGGTACGCCGCATTCGTGGTAGGTAATGGGCACACGCGTACCCACAATGTTCTCCACCGCCCCGTACATACCGGGCATGGCATTGTTGCCCACGTTGTAGGTATCTGCGCCGGCAATGTCAACATATTTATCACCGGGATACCACGCGCTATCCGGCTTGCCGGTGTAGCAAAGCACCCAGATTAAATTGTTCAGCTTTCTTTCGTCAACAAAATAATGATGCATGGCAATCCACAAGCGTTTAAACTTGTCGGGTCCTTCCTTTCCCCACCAAAACCAGTTTCCGTTCAGCTCGTGAAACGGCCGCCACAGCACCGGCACATTTGCAGCTTGCAGCCGCTCCAGCAGGTCGGCTTTGGTTTTCAGCTCCGTCCAGAACGAATCGTATTCGGGCGTTCCTTTTTCAAAGCATTTGTCTATGTCTATCTCCTTCTTGCTGTTCTCGTATCCTTCGCCAATGCCGGGCGCGCCCATGTGCCACATGAGGGTAATAATGCCGCCCGATTTCCACCACTGTATCGCGCCCCTCACCACCGAATCGTTTAAGGAAGACTGAATAAAGTCGAACCCTTTGATGGCGGGATACTTACCCGTAATGCTGTTGATGTATTTGATTTCATCGAAGCCCCAGCCGGAGAACATTTGCCCTGACAAGGTTTTTTTTCCAAACATATCGTTTAGATAAGCGTACAAAGCCACTGCTTCTTTGGTGGCTTTTGGGTTCGATAAGGTGTGACCATTCTGCGCCAGCAGCCCAAACGGGGAGAAGCCAAGCAAGGCAACAAACAACCGGATGGTGTGCGTAATTTTCATAGCGGTGCCATTAGAGACTGCAAAATAAAAAAAGAATGCGGGAGTTGGTTGTTGTGTTCAAATAGTATGCGGGCCTGGTGGCGGGAAGAAGTATTGATTCTGCATTTTCTTTGCCTGTTCCTTTCATAACAGGCAAACAGATCTCACAAAACGAACAAACACTATGTAGCTGAATGCCACTACAGAAGTGCGGCGCAGGCAAAGCCATGCGCCGAATGAGAACAAGCTACGGTGAGTAAGGGGCAACATAAGATAGGATCGATTGAAAGATTAGAATTCGATCCTTACCTGCCCAATCATTTCATACACAGGCAAGCAACTCATAACCATGTCATGATGCAGCGTCGCCATCTCTGCTTTAATGCCGCTTTTGCTGAAATGCTCCAGTCGGTATCGCGCCAGAGCTTCCATGTATTTTGTGATATTAGACAAATACAGTGACTTGAGTAATTCGTATTGCTCACTATCAGTTTGCATAGAAAAGGAGTTGTAATATTTTTTGGATTGCAGAGGAAAACTATAAAAATTTATTTTTCCGGCATCATTATTTTGAAACAGTACCCATCAAGCTAAGCCCTTATGTAATCATCAATAAGATTCCTGAGTATTTTTAAGTCAAATAGCCTTTCAATAAAATTATCTGCCAGACAGTTCCTATAATTGTGCTTCATCATTAAATTTGCAGATAGCAGGACAACCGGACATTGCACATGAAGTTCACACTTTAAGTGCGTGCATATCGTTCTGCCATCTTCCTGTCCTAGGTTGACATCTAACAAGATCACATCGGGACGTATATCACCAATGGCAGTTAACAGAGTGCCGGAGCTATTAAAACAATAAACCGCAAAGCCAGACTTCACAAACCAATACTGCAAGACAAATAGTATATCCTCATCATCATCAACTATAAATAAAGTATTCAGGATAAAGGTTTGTTAACCTATACAAGGAATCATGCCAATACCGAATACATCTCAATAAAAAAGGTCTGCCAATGGATAACACAATTAGCACTTTACATCAGCCTGCTATCATCGTTGATCTCTGCCAGCAATTGAGTAACGCTCTTACCAGGGCAAGGCACAACCGAACCAACAAAAAACAGATATAAAAACATTATCCGAAATACCGAGGAACTCTCATAACTTTCCTGTCTTTTTATTATTGAAAATAAATCAGCCATATCTTGTGATCAATAGACATGATTGTTTGAGATACTGCTAATATTGTCGATTTGACCAGTTAATTCTTTTATTTTTATGGAGTGTATGAATAACCAGGAAATCGATCAATTCGAATTAAATTTTAAGAATGTCCGGATAACAGTCCAAAAACACATTATTGAGCATTATATTGTTTTTAAAATCGGATTTCCTGACAAGCGAAGGCCTTTAATGATAACAAGGGCGACTGATGCCTGTACGCAATATTATTGGACATCTATTCCCGCCGGAAGGCAGGAAGAAGCTGAGGAAATCGGTATTCGTATTTCCGGCTATCTTGAAAGCCGGTGGCGATCCGTTACTACAATGGTAAGGAGATGACAATATATTATTCTAAGCGCATGTATTGGAATTGGTTATCCTTTCACCATCGATTCAAAAACCATTGCTAAAGTCGCTACCAGAATAATATTGTATACTCCTTCTTAATTTGATTGCGACAGTCTTATCAAGCGACAGGACAGGTATAGAGAATTGATCAACAAAATCGGTGAACGTGATACAGAGGAGTAACCTAACTACGAGCTTTTAAAAATATTTTGATATTCTAACTGGCT
>CAZZZH010000370.1:0-3196 GCA_964658445.1 Ilyomonas sp. | reverse complement strand
ATGTCTTCTTAACAGCAGGTACTTGTTCTGCCAATTGATCGCGACTGATGGAAGGATATAACTGCCTTTTTCCTTCTTCATCTTTGATGTAATAGAACATTACGGGATCGATACTGCCGTTGTTATCGATGTCTTTTGCATAGAGTTGCATCGGGTATTGCGGAGTGATGTGATAACGACAATTTAGACCTAAATTACCAGCTACTAAATCGGTGTCGCCGTCGCCGTCAACATCAACAGCGATAAGGCTTCGCCACATGCCGTTGGTGTTTTGCAAACCTGTTGTATTGGTTGTTTCTTTTAGTGTTTTACCATCATTGATAAAGAAGCAAACGGGCATGTATTCACCCGCAATTACAAGGTCGGGTTTGTTGTCTTTGTTGATGTCGAACCATTGCGCAGCGGTAACCATCCCGGCTTTCTGAAGTGCCGGGCAAACCTGAGCCGTTACATCGGTAAACACACCTTTGTTGTTTTTCAAAAGATAGCTGGCAGGTGATGTTGGATATTGCTTGGACACACGGCCGCCGATGAACACATCCATGTCTCCATCGCCATCGATATCGGCGACAGACACACAGCCGGCGATGGTTCTAACGCTTGCTGGTATTGCGTTTGCGCTAAATGAAAAGTTGCCTTTGCCATCATTTAAATAAAGTTTCGGCTGGTAATAAACAGAAGTATCATCGTAGCGCATGTCGCCATAGGTGACCAATAAATCCAAATCGCCATCGCCATCTGCATCAAACAAAACACTGCCTTCATCTTCTTCAAGCTTCATGTTGTCTGTAAGCTTTTTAGAAGTAAAATGAGCTTCGTTTTGTTGGGTAAATAGCTCGCCCGAAAAATTAAAAGCACCGCCAATATAGAAGTCTGTTTTACCATCTCCATTCACATCGCCGGTGGAAATAAACGGACCTAACTGCGAGAACTTTTGTGGCAATAATCGCTGGTTGGCATAATCGTAAAATGGTGCTTCTGTGTGTTTGTAAATAATGTTTGAAGAGGCTGTAACGTCTGTAAAAATTGGATTTGATAATGATGGAAGTTGCTTCCTTTGCGAAGCATCTTTTTGCAAAAGAGTATATACCGAATCAGCTTGAAGATCTGTGAGTTTTTGTGTGCGATCGTTTGGCCAAGTAATGATTACGGAATCAATTTTTGTATTAGTACCTGTACCAAACAATAGCTTCTTGTCGACAGAAGACAGGTAACCGCGAACCGGCGATTCTTCCTGCACCTGCATCTTGCCACCGGCATACAAAGTTAGTTTAGCACCGATGCCTTTTGTGTTAGCGCTATCGCCTTTCAGGATAAAACCCACGCTGTGCTTTGTTACCGGCTTGTTTTTTTGAATGGTGTTATTGATAAAAACAAACGCTTCTTTATTAATGTTATTGACAACGAGATCGAGATCTCCATCGTTGTCTAAATCGACATAAACGGCACCGTTTGATATGGATGATTCATTAACGCCGGAAGAGTCGGACACATTGGTGAATGTATAGTCTTTATTGTTCAGGAATAAGTAATCGGGCAGCTCTACATGGTTCAGGGAAATGAGTTTGTCGCGGAGTTGCTTCTTTGCATCGTCGGTTGTTTTGGCGCTGCTACCTACGTCGCGGCTGAACTTTATAAAATCGGAATTAATAAAATCGCGACCAATGCCGTTGGTGATATGCATGTCTTTGTAGCCATCGTTGTTGAAATCGGCAAGCAATACACTCCAGCTCCAATCGGTCTCGCTGGTGCCCGCCATTTGCCCAATCTCGCTGAAGAAAGGAATGGCTGTATCGCCGTGAAAATAGTTGCCATTATTTAACTGAAGCATGTTACGAGCGAACTCCGGTGAGTAGCCGAGGTTGCGTTCAGCTTCGTACCGGTCGTAATTCATGAAAGAAAAGGTAAGCTTCTTGCGAAGGTTGTCTTCGGGCATCATATCGAGCGTGGCAAAGTCAATGTTGCCATCGTTGTTGATGTCGGCGGCATCGCAGCCCATGCTGCTATAACTCTGGTGTTTGGTGCTCCTATCAAGCGCATTGGTGAACGTGCCGTTCTTATTATTCAACCATAGCTCATCGTTCGAAACAAAATCGTTTGACACGTACAAATCGGGCCATCCATCGTTATTAAAATCACTTACTGCAACGCCCAAACCAAAGCCATCTTCTTTGATGCCGGCCTGGAGAGAGACATCAGTGAAATGCGGATGGCTGCTGCCTTTGGGCGTGCCATCGTTTCGATACAACCTGTCGTTGGCTGCTGAAAATCCGCTGAGATTTTTTGGGAAAACATAGTTGGCGGAATAGGATGCATTGAGCATGTAATTGGTCAGGAACATGTCGAGGTCGCCGTCTTTATCATAATCGAAAAAGACAGCCTGGGAAGAGAAACTGGTGTCCGCTAATCCATACTCCGCGGCTTCTTCTTTAAACGTGTTGTTGTGCTGATTGATGAAGAGCAGGTTGGGCGAGCGTTTCGATAAATCTTTACCGTAGGTGCAAACGTAGATATCATCGTACCCATCGTTGTTGATATCGACGACGCTGACGCCGGTTGACCAAACGTTTGTAGTTAATCCCGATGATACTGTGATGTCTTCAAATTGGTTGTTGCCCTTATTCAGATAAAGCTTAGAACTCACCTGGTTGCCGCAGAAAAAGAGGTCGGACAAGCCATCGTTATTTACGTCCAGCACGCCGACGCCGCCGCCCATGTAAGCGAACTCATTCAGAGCATCGCCCGGCATTTTTGTTTCGTCGATAGTGTTGCTGAAATGAATGCCACTTTCCTTTGAAGACAAGGGCGTGAACATGGTATTGTGTGGCTTTTCTCTGCAACCGATTGCTAAGAGAAACAACAGAAAAAAAGGCAGCCGTTTTCGTTTGTTAGCGTTCATTAGAAATTCCAGAATGAAAGTTAGTTAAGTACTGGCAGTCATTAGATTACAGTCTATTCATCGCAATCCTGAATAGCAGTTATGATTGATTTGCCCCGGCAGCAAATAATTTGAAAAATGATGTATTGCCAATGGCGTCGTAAAGATAATAAACGGCGGGTGTTTCACAATGAAAATTCATAATGCGTAATGGAGGTTGCCGGTAGCTAGAAGCACCGGACGGACAGAGATGAAAGCGAAATGCAAATAGAATTGATCGGAATGATGAAAGATGAGAGCGAAATGCAAATAGAATTG
>CAZZZH010000369.1:0-3214 GCA_964658445.1 Ilyomonas sp. | reverse complement strand
CTTTGTTGATTAAGCTTTTGCTCAACGGGAAGAAAGATAACCTTGCGTAAAAAAGCAACGCTAAACATTACTCTAAAAACCTGCCGCCAATCATCACCTTCTTAATCAGGTTGCTGCCAAAAGAATAAGGGATATACGCCAGCGAAGGAATGTCTTTCATAAAAATAAGATTCGCCTTCTTGCCAACGGTAATGCTACCGCAATCGGCTTCCACATTCATGGCATAAGCGCCGTTCAGCGTAGCCGCATTGATGGCTTCTTCCGGCAACATCCGCATACCAATGCAACCCAGCGATACTACAAAATTCATGTTCCCGCTCGGCGAAGAACCAGGGTTATAATCGCTTGCCAGCGCAACGGCGCAGCCCGCATCTATCAAGGCTCTTGCGGGTTGCAGGGGCATTCGCAAAAAGAAAGCCGCTGTAGGTAGCAGCGTGCCAATCGTGTTAGAAGAAGCCAGCAATTGCGTAGCTTCGTCATCCATCATTTCCAGGTGGTCTACACTTATCGCCTTTACGTTTACACCTGCCTGCACCCCGCCGGAAAGGCTTAATTGGTTGGCATGTATTTTCGGCTTCAAGCCGTAAGAGATACCGGCTTCGCAAATGCGTTCGGTTTCTTCTTGTGTATAAAAGCCCGCTTCGCAAAACACATCAATATAATCAGCAAGCCCTTCGTTTGCAATTGCCGGAAGCATCTCTTCTATCAAGAGCTTGATATAGTTTTCTTTCTTGTTTTGGTATAGCAAAGGCACTGCATGAGCGCCAAGGAAAGTCGCTTTCACCGGTATAGGTGCATCCTGTTTTATCTTCTGTGTCACGTGCAGTATTTTCAGTTCATTTTCCGTATCCAGCCCATACCCGCTTTTTATCTCGATGGCGCCGGTTCCCAGTCTCATCACTTGTTGCAGTCGTTGCCAGGCGCTGTTGTACAACTCTTCTTCCGTAGACAGCGCCACCTTCATTGCCGAGTTTAAAATACCACCACCTTTAGCAGCAATTTCAGCATAGCTTTTACCCTTTATTTTATCTACAAATTCATCTTCGCGGGTAGTGGCAAATACAAGGTGAGTATGGCTGTCGCACCAGCACGGCAGCACCGTTGAGTCCTTTGCATCCAGTGTGTTCCGGTCTGATTCATACGGCAGATGTGCCATCAGCCCGTAGTCTTTTATGCTGCCATTTTCAATCAGTAAAAAAGCCTGTTGCAAAGTGGGCAGTTCTGCCATGGCTTTGCCCCGTAAAAGAGAAGAAGTCGGGCGCACATTTACCAATGTTTTGATGTTGGTGATAAGCTGTTGCATACTGTCTGCAAAAGTATTAGTATGCCGTTAGCGGGTCTCTTTTTTTAGTCTTTATCTTTTGAAATTGTTAGCGTTATACAAAAATTGGAAGCATTTTTGTTTTTGAAAACTTATTACTTAACAATTAAATTATCTACGGTATGAAACGCAAATTCATCATGTTCTCCCTTGTGTTGCTGGCCTCTTTTGCATCTGTACAAACCTTTGCCAAAACAGATAAGCATACGATAGAAGAAAAAGTAGCAGCGATGACGCAGGAGCAGAAAGAAGCCCGCGCCGAAGAGATTAAAGCCCGCGTGCTGGAAATACAAGCGATGGATAAGTCCAATCTTTCCAGCGAAGACAGGAGAGCGCTACGGCATGAATTGCGCGACATGAACAAAGAATCAAAAGCCTTAGGCAATGGTGGAATCTACATTTCGCTGGCAGGTATTGTTATCATTATCCTGGTTTTGATCTTGATTTTGTAGAATGAGTTTTTGTATGATAAAAAAAGACCGGCAATACTGCTGGTCTTTTTTGTTATAGCGTAAGAGAAACACAAGTCCAGAAACCTTTTACCTTCATCTCTTAATTGCACTGTATGAAACGTTTGCTTTGTCTTTTAAGCTTCCTTCCTTTTTTCGTGTTCGGGCAAAAGAAAATAACCGTGTCATCTCCCGATGGCAACCTGGTTTTCCGGTTAGCCTTACTGCAGTCGCAACCCGCCTACAGCGTGGATTACAAGAATCAGGCATTGATAAAGAACTCTTCCCTTCGTCTTGTTTTTGCAGAGCATTCCTTTACCCAAAACGTCACCTTATTGAAGCCGGTATATAAAGACACAGTGGAAGAATATGATTTGCTAACCGGCAAAAGCAGTCATGTAAAAGAGCATTACAAAGAAGCCATTATTCCGTTGTCTGATGCTTCGGGAAAGAGGATGAATATCCATGTAAAAGTGTTTAATGATGGGGTTGCTTTTCGCTACGAATTTCCGCAGCAAAACGGCTGGTTGTCTTATACTTTGTTGGATGAGAATACAAGCTTCAACCTGGTTGGCGATCCTACAGTTCATACGCTGATGTTTGGCACGTACACCTCATCTCATGAAGGCATTTATCAAACCCTGCCGTTGAGTAAGGTGGTGCCTGATACCTTGCTCGATATGCCTGCCTTGTTTGAATTTTCGAATGGTATCAATATGGCAATCACCGAAGCCTCGTTGCGCAATTATGCCGGAATGTATTTGAGCAAATATAATGGCATATTGGTGAGTAAATTATCGCCCTTACCGGGTGGTAACGGCATTAAGGTAAAAGCCGATCTGCCACACCACACACCCTGGCGCGTGATGCTCATCGGCGATAGGATAGGAGCGTTGATAGAAAGCAACATCATTACCACATTGAACGAGCCATCACCCATTAAAGACTGGAGCTGGCTGAAGCCCGGCAAAACCACCTTTCCCTGGTGGAACGGCGATGTGGTTCCGGATACGATTAATGCGCCCGGAAATAATTTTGTAACCAACCAATACTACATAGATTTCTGCGCCAGAAATGGTATCGAATCGCATACGGTAGTCGAGTACGGTTTGCACCAGTGGTACACCGATGATGGTGTAGGTTTTCAACCCGGGCCGCACAACGATGTAACGAAGCCTGTTCCTGGATTAGACATGAAAGAGATCTGCGATTATGCACACAGCAAAGGTGTTGACGTGCGTGTGTGGGTTCACTTCTATGCACTGTATCCTAGGCTGGACAGTGCTTTCAGCGTTTTTGAGAAATGGGGACTGAGTGGAATGATGGTAGACTTTATGGATAGGGACGACCAGCAAATGGTAAACATGCAGGAAGAGATTTTAGAGAAAGCTGCCGCGCATCATTTGATGATTGAGTTTCATGGCGCGTACAAGCCCACCGGTCT
>CAZZZH010000368.1:0-3216 GCA_964658445.1 Ilyomonas sp. | reverse complement strand
CCAAAGTATCGCAGAGCAGCCGCCGGAGGTGGGACCAGATGATTGAAAACTATTTACGAAAACGGGAGAATATTATCAACGTTTTTGTATTGATTGATGTACGCCTGCAACCCCAGGAAATAGACCTTGAATTTGTAAGCCAGTTAGATAAATGGCAGGTGCCTTTTAGTTTGGTTTTTACCAAAGCCGACAAAGAAAAACCACTGGCGGTGCAACGAAATGTCCAAGCTTTTTTGACTGCCATGCGCCGAACCTGGCAATTCCTTCCGCAGCATTTTGTAAGCAGTGCTAACAGCAAATTGGGAAGAGAAGAAATACTTGGTTTTATTGAAGCCTGCAACGAAACGGTACTGAAAGACAAACAACCGTAACGCTAATGAATACAGAGTTTGGAAAACGCTCTCCGTGTTTTTCTTGCTATACTTTGTACGTGAAAAAACGAGATTACTCCATAAGGCTGGTCGTAATTTTTCTCAAGTCTTCGAGGTCAAAAGGTTTGGCAAGATAAGCATCAGCGCCGGCTTCTGTGGCTAGTGCCTGAATGTCGTTATTGGCAGAAAAATAAACAATGGGAATATGGTTTAGATCGATGTCTTGCTTTATAGAACGCGATGCTGCAATGCCACCGCTGTCTGGTATCCAATTATCCATCAGGATGACATCTGGCTTAACATCTTTAACCGTTTCTACTATGTTGTTGCAATGTGTGCGGGTAATGACTTCAATGCCTTGTTTTTCGAAAATATAACTACAGATAAAAAGTATATCGGCATCATCGTCGCAAATCAATACTCGTTTTTTTATTTCGTTATTCATGCAATATTTATCTCACTCTCGCGAAGTGAAGGTAGGGATTAAAAGCCTTGATAAAAATTAAATTAATTTACTAAATTCTTATTTATAAAAGAGGCTGGCGCCAAGCCATGCCATCATGCCCATACCAGTTTCAATGGCGCTTTCATCAATGTTAAACAAAGGCGTATGCACATTGTGAACAATGCCTTCGGCTTCGTTGCGAACGCCTAATCTAAAAAAGCAACCTGGCACGTGTTGGGTGTAATAACCAAAGTCTTCAGCACCCATACGAAGCTCGGTTTCAGATACATTTTCTTCGCCCATGTATTCTTTGGCGAGCTGCCAGGCCTCTTCGGTAAAAGCTGGATCATTATCAACTGTAGGATAACCGATATCAATCCATACGTCAGCTTCGGCACCCATAGCTTCGGCTATACCTTTTACCTGTTTTGTAATGAGCGTATGCGCTTTCTTCCGCCAGGCTTCATCCATAGCACGAAAGGTTCCCATCAGCTTTACCTCGCTGGGTATTACATTGGTAGTGTGACCGCCTTGAATAGAACAGATGGATAATACGGAAGGCGACGTAGGATTATTGTTGCGGCTGATGATTTGTTGCAAGGCAACAATTATGTGCGACGCAATCAGTATGGTGTCAGCCGTAAGATGCGGCGCGGCCGCATGACCGCCGCTGCTTTTAATGGTGATAAAAATTTCATCGGCGCTCGCCATCACTCGTCCCTTGCGAAAGCTAAGCTTGCCAACCGGCAAACCCGGATGCACATGCAACCCTGCAATTCCCAGTGGCGACGGATCGCGAAGAACACCTTCTTTAATCATAAGGCTTGCACCGCCCGGGTTACGCTCTTCGCCCGGCTGAAAAATAAGTTTTACGGTTCCTTCCCACTCGTCTTTGGTTTGTTGTAAAATAGCTGCCGCGCCCAACAGGCATGTGGTATGAACATCATGACCACATGCATGCATCACACCTTCATTCTGCGACTTGTAAAGCACCTGGTTTTGCTCAGAGATAGGCAACGCATCCATATCAGCTCGCAAGGCAACTGTGCGGCTGCCGGGGTTCTTGCCTTCTATCAAAGCCACTACACCTGTCGTTGCCATTATCGTAAAGGGAATGTTCTGTTGCTTTAATTTTTCCTGTATAAAAGCAGAAGTATTGTATTCCTGGTAACTCAATTCAGGATGAGCATGAAGATGACGCCGGATCGCTATAAATTCGTCTTTGTATTGCTTCGCCAGGTGTTGAATTTTTTCTTTCAGCATAAGCTTATTCTGACGTGATGTCTTCGTCTTTCGGTGTGTATTCGATATTATCGTTAACAATATAAATGACCTGCGTGTAAATGGAAGACAAAGTACGCTTGTAGCGCTCTGCTTCATCGCGGTCTATAAAGTTGCCAAAGCGCACTTTAAAATAAGGCGACTGGAAAATAGTATAAGCCTTTTGCTCGGGAAAACGCTGTAATAGTGAGGCTTTCAGGTCGAATGCCTGCTCGCGGCTCTGCGTGCTGAGCACCTGCAAACGATAGCCGTGATACAAGCCGTTATAAGTCATTTTTGCGGCTTTTTTATTCAGCCGGGTTTGTATGGCATTCAGCATATCGAGCCGGCCATCTTTACGAATTATGATCGTATCACTACCAGTCGATTGAATATTTACATTGGTTCGGTTTACCATTCCCGATGGTGCTTGAGACGAGTCCGTATGCTGAGAAAATGCATTACCTAACCAGCAACTTAGAAGAAAGGCAAAAAGGAATTTCATAATAGTAATAGTAGTATTCATATAGCCTTTACAAGGTTAAACAAGCCTAGTGATGCAAAGTTTAAATTGTGATTATAGCAAAGCTTTCTCAATAACCATCGCTGCCAGATGGCTCGCCCTGCACAATGGCAACGCTGGCACTGCAGCCCAACCTGGTGGCGCCCGCTTCTGCCAGTTCTTTGGCAAAAGCATAAGTCCTGATACCGCCTGAGGCTTTGATTTGAACACTTGGCGGCAGGTGTTTACGCATTAGCTGTACCGCTTCTACTGTTGCACCCTTTTCGGCATAGCCGGTAGATGTTTTCAAATAATCGATGCCAGCGGCTCCATACAGTTCGCAGCATCTGATAATTTCATCGTCGGTCAGTACACCGCTTTCAATAATAATTTTTACTATTTTCTCTTGCTGTTTTATCAATGGCATCAGGTGATTAATTTCATTAGCTAAATATTGCCAATCGCCATTTTTTAATGCAATTAAATTGATAACAATATCCAGTTCATCAGCTCCGTCTACCATGGCCAGCAGCGCTTCTGCAATCTTGGCTTCAATAGCCGAATAACCGAATGGAAAGCCGATAACCGTTGCCGTTTTTACACTTGTATCTACTGTTAGCAGCTTTGCTTTTTTAACC
>CAZZZH010000367.1:0-3218 GCA_964658445.1 Ilyomonas sp. | reverse complement strand
CCTGAAGCTACAGGCATAACACCAGGAAGAGATACCCAATCTTGTGTAAAATAAACTCCACGGCTACGATCTTTTTCGATGTAATCATCGCGCATTAAATCTACAAAGCCTAAAGTCACTTCACGTTCACCTTCTAGTTTACCAACTACAGTCCCAGAGTGAAGGTGATCACCACCAGATAAACGTAATGCTTTCGCTAACACACGGAAGTGAATACCATGGTTTCTTTGTCTATCGATTACAGCATGCATAGCACGGTGAATATGTAGCAACAAGCCTTCATAACGGCAAAAAGTAGCCAAAGAAGTATTGGCAGTAAAACCACCAGTTAGGTAATCGTGCATAATAATAGGCACACCAAGTTCTTTTGCTACTGTTGCACGTTTCAACATTTCTTCACAGTTACCAGCAGTAGCATTCAGGTAATGACCTTTAATTTCACCTGTTTCAGCTTGTGATTTATAGATAGCTTCAGCTACAAATAAGAAACGATCTCTCCAGCGCATGAATGGTTGTGAATTCACGTTCTCGTCATCTTTAGTAAAATCAAGACCACCTCGTAGACATTCATAAACTGCACGACCATAATTTTTAGCCGAAAGACCAAGTTTTGGTTTGATAGTACAACCTAAAAGTGAACGTCCGTATTTGTTTAGTTTATCGCGTTCAACTTGAATACCGTGTGGAGGACCTTGAAAGGTTTTAACGTATGCTGTCGAAATACGAAGATCTTCTAATCGTAATGCACGAAGAGCCTTAAATCCAAAAACATTACCTACAATTGAAGTAAATAGGTTAGTTACTGATCCTTCTTCGAATAAGTCAAGAGGATAAGCAACATACGCAATGTATTGGTTATCTTCGCCAGGAACCGACTCAATATCGTAACAGCGCCCTTTGTATCTATCAAGACTTGTTAGTCGGGTAGGTCGGAGATTCATCTCTCTTTCCCCCCTAAGAACCGTACGTGCGACTTTCACCGCATACGGCTCAAGCAGATTTTCGGAAGGCAATTTTAATTCTTAATAATTCTGAAATCTTTTCGATTAACTTTCATTAATCAGATTTCATCTCAAAACCCGTAGGTGATCGTTCATATATTTCTCGTCCCAATTCTCGGAGTCGGAGTGTACTTTCTCTAGCATTTGATGTGGAGAATGGCCAAATTAGTGTACATATTTTTCTCCTTTAGTTGCTTTTGTCATTATACGGTGTATTTAAATATATTCACCATTTTATCAAAATCGGCAACATACTGGACAAAGGTGTGATTTTTTTCTTGCAATTTTTGTTCTTGATACACCCTGTCCTATCCTAACCAATTCCTGACCAATCCTTGACTAATTTTTACGCGATTGCTTTGGGATCGCTTTGGAATGGCTTTGGGCTGTATTAAGAATTTGCGCACGTTTTGACCAATACTCGCGGAGACTGGGATCAAACGGTGAGTTTGATCCTTTAACCATTTTATGGCGTTCTATCGGAGTCCAAGCGAATTTATTTATGTACTGACCTGAACTTTTAGATCCAAATACCCAGAAATCATCCCTGTCGAAGTGAAATTGACCCCAGTAATTGGCTTTAATCCATTTAAAAGGTTTGTTAGGATGAGTTCGTTTCACAAAGCGGCATGCCCTTTTGTGCATGTAAGAATCAAGGGAAGAAAAAACTTTTGAAGAAACTTGGTATCGATAGTAACTGCTCCACCCCCGAACTATCGGGTTAACGCTTTCAATCACTTTCGAGGCTGGTTTTCCAAGTGACTTGTTCCAAGCTTGTTTCAATTTGAAACGAATTTTTTTGATAGATTCTTTGCTTGGCTTGATCAAAAGCTTTTTGCCTGAAGGAGTTGGGTACAACTTGACAGAAAAACCAAGGAAATCAAAGCCTTTCTCTGCGTGTACTATACACGTTTTTTCAGCAGAAAGTTCTAATCCACGATCTTTCAGCCAATCTTTTAAGCATTCTAACACAACCAGAGCATCAGCTTTACTTTCACAAGCTACAATAAAGTGATCCGCGTAACGAATTAGGGCTCGCTTCCCTATAACGCGCCCTCTGCTGTCTCTCCGAATATCTAAAGCTGATTCTATTCCGTGAATAGCTATGTTTGCCAGCAAAGTACGAATGCCTGCTCCTTGATCGTCTCCGACGTGAGTGTGCTGTCTTCTGTTATTATGAATATAACCATCTTCTAACCAGCTTTTCACAAGTTTTTTACATGGAAAAGAATGTAACTGTTCAAGCAAGTGGTTGTAAGAGATCTTGTCTAAACAATTTTTAATGCGCGCAGACACAATCCAATGTTTAGAGGATTGGGAGTGACACACTTTATGAAGAGAGCATAATGCATCTTGGGCTGATCGTTCTGGTCGGAAAGCATAGCTTGAGCCTTCAAACACTGCTTCCCATTCTGCTTCCAACGCGTTTTGAACAACATACTGTAAAGCACGCTTTGTGAGAGTGGATAGATGTAATGCACTTACCTTACCATTTGATTTGAGAATATGTGTCTGTTTCACCGGTACAGCCTTTCTCTTTTGTAAGTTGATTTTGGTTAGAGACTCTGCCAAAATCATTCCTTCTTTTGGAGAAAGAAGCACCTTGTTGTCAACGCCTGGCGTGGAAGGACCAGTGTCAACTTGGTTTACCCGACGAACTGATACCAGTCTGTTCGAGTGCGCCTTTATCAATAGATTTTGTAGTTTCCGCATTGTACGGAAACGACCTTCTTGTTTTGCTACGAAAATTCGCCGTTGAAGATTGAGCACACTTCTCTTAGCCTTCGCCATGGTAGTTGAAGGCTGTGAAGTGCTCCTAGTGTCCTTTATGGCAGCTGTTGCTACGGCAGAGGAGCTATTGGAGCTCATCTTTTTGGCATACAAACTAGTCATAATCATAAACTCCTACAGAATTAATCAATCCAATGCCTATTTTCGGAAAATCCACCAGCTCGAAGTGGGCCCCTTTTCAGGTTAGGCAAGCGCCTATATGTGCCGGGTTATGATTTCCCCTTTGTTATCCTCCTTTCAGAGTTCACGTGGCACCATTCGCTTTCTCGAGCCTCCCTCCACCCTAAACATTCGGTCCCCTTACGGTTGCTTATCTAAAAGTATATAAAAAACTTTTTAGAAGTTAATGGTGGTTTTGCAAGTTTCACATTTTATAGATGCGCAGCTCGACGGTGTAAATCTTTACTCCGGGGGTAGTCTAGGTAC
>CAZZZH010000366.1:2259-3259 GCA_964658445.1 Ilyomonas sp. | reverse complement strand
ATTTTATGCCTTTGCAGGTGTAGAGGTAACAAAGGCAGTTAAATTCGATCTTTTTCTGGGTGCTTTTCTTGTGCTGGCATCAGGTCTTACTTTCTTGGAAACGGCAGCCAATCCTTATTCGGCCATATTGGGCAAGCCCGAATTGTCTGAATTCCGGCTTAATCTTTCGCAAAGCTTTAATGGCATTGGAGCGCTTCTCGGTCCGTTGGTAGGTGGCTGGCTTTTTTTTGTAGACGCTAAAGCCGGTAGCGAGTTAAATACAGTGCGGCTTGTGTATGTAGTGATAGGCGTTGTCGTCACACTCTTTGCGCTTTTGTTCAGCCGCACCCATTTGCCCGAAATTAAAGAAAGCACTTTAGTGTCAACCGTCGAGCAGGATAGAAAGCCGTTGTTTGCGCACAAGCATTTCATTGGTGCCATTGTTACTCAGTTCTTCTACGTGGCTGCGCAGGTTGGCATTGCTGCTTTGTTCATCAATTATTGCCGCGAAGCCGATAAGACCATCAGCGACCAGTATGCTGCCAGTTTACTTGGCTTTAGCCTGGCATTGTTTACTATAGGTCGGTTTACGGGTTCTGCCTTAATGAAAGTAGTAGCCCCAAACAAGCTGATGGCAGTGTATGGGCTTATCAATGTGTTGCTGAGTGCAGTGGTGGTATTTGCCCATAGCTCGCTTACTATTTATGCATTGATGGCAGTCTTCTTTTTTGAGTCTATTATGTTTCCAACCATTTTTGCGTTAGGCGTAAAAGACCTGGGTCATCATACCAAGCGAGGGTCTTCGTTCCTGGTGATGTCTATTGCCGGCGGTGCCCTCATGCCTTACTTTATGGGTTTGCTTGCAACGCCGGTTACCGCTCATGCTTATATCATTCCTCTGTTTTGCTTTATGGTTGTTGTATGGTATGGCTGGCGCGGATACCGAACACACTAAGCAACAAGCACACATCATTTCTGTTTACAATAAAACTTTGCCACATTGGAGCGGCCCGGCTTATGT
>CAZZZH010000366.1:0-2249 GCA_964658445.1 Ilyomonas sp. | reverse complement strand
GTTTACAATAAAAGCCATCACTACCGCTATGTAGTGATGGCTTTTCTATAAAAATTCAATTGAATTTTTTTTTACGAAGCTTCAGCAGGCATATGCATCTTCATAGCATGCTGTTGTGTATTGTTTTTAACAGGTTTGGCCGGAGAAATAAACTTCAGCTTTTCCGTAAGACCTGCAAAAGGTATTTGCCATTTATGCCGGGTTACAAGCACATTACCCGCCATGGTATAACTATAACCGTAAAAAGAAGCGGCATGACACTCGACGGCATAGTAAGAGGTTTTTTCTTTAAAATAAAGAAGACCATTTTTGTACTTGTTGATGGTAAGGCATTCTGTAAATGGCTGCATAATGCCTGTTGAGTAACGCACGTAAACTTTAGTGCCTGGTGTAAATGTCATAATACAAATAGTTGTAGTTATCTGATATTAGTTTCCTTTTTGGAGCAATCTTGCGTTTGCTGACCGGCTATTCGTTAATAGTATCGAAGGTTGCAATCTAACCTTCCGTTTCGTGAATAAAAGTACAACTTGTGCTGAGTTGAAAAATTAAAATCTTTTAATCCGACCTTAAAAAATTTTAATCCTGCCAATGGACACTCACTATCAGCTTAGCAGTGCAAGGCTTGAAACATTTTATTTAGCTGTAAAAAAGTTTTTTGGCAGGCAACATTATTACTTGCCGGTGCATCTTGTTATTGGTTTTCAGTATGTGGTAAATTGTGAAAAAAGCAAAACCCGCTCCGGCGGGTTTTGCTTTTTCTTTGCAGGATATCATTAGATTCTAAAACGCGTTCTCTTCTCCTTTAACCGTATTAACAATTGTCTGGTAAACGATACGCAGATCTAACAGTAGGCTCCAGTTTTCTAAATACCAGAGGTCATGCTCTACGCGCTTTTTCATTTGCCATACATTGGTCGTTTCGCCACGGTATCCATTTACCTGTGCCCAGCCTGTAATACCCGGTTTTAAAAACTGTCGAACCATGTATTCTTCAATCAGGTTAGAATATTCTTCAGTATGCTTCAGCATGTGCGGACGCGGGCCGACAATACTCATATCACCCTTCAACACATTAATGAACTGAGGAAACTCATCAAGGCTGGTACGGCGCAAAAACCTGCCGATGCGTGTAATGCGGTCATCATCACGCGTAGCCTGCTTTGTATTGGCAGCATCATTCATTTTCATGCTGCGAAACTTAAGACACATAAAGTCTTTATTGTTTTTGCCGCTGCGGGGTTGTATAAAAAAGATAGGTCCTTTAGATTCGAGCCAGATTAGTAAACCTACAATAGGTATAAGCCATGAAAGAACCAGAACTGTAACCAAAAAAGAAATAACAACATCGAGCGTTCGCTTCTTTATAATGTTGTTGATGTCTTCCAAAGGCTCGCGCCGCAGTGACATTACCGGCAAACCTTCCACATAATCAACGTGCATCTTTTTATTGATAAAAAACCCAAGGTCGGGTACAATTTTGAAGCGGATACAGTTTTGGTCGGCATCGCGCATGAGCGCATAAATATCTTTGTTGTGCTCCGGTGCTATGGTAGAATAAATCTCGTTGATTTGATATTTTTTACAGATCTCCATTGTATCTGCCACGCGGCTTAAAATAGGATAACCCGACAACTCATCTACATTCTCTTCATTCTCGCAAAACCCTACAATTTCTTTGTTGGCTTCATCTTTCTCTAGATAGTCCACCAGTTTTTTTGAAAGTGGGTTATATCCTATAATCACCACTTTGCTCAGAAATCCTTCACGCTTCTTTATATATTTCTGCACTGAAGAAAATACAAAGCGATTAATGAGTAAAGCGATAAAAATAACGACGAGGATAAGGGAGATAAAAGACCGCGAAAGAAGCACCATGCGGAAGAAGAACAGGTATGCAATGGTAATGAGCAGGAAGTAAATATAAGTCTGCAAAAAGACCCTTACATACTGGTCGAAAGAAGAGCTAAACTTATCCTGGTAAATGCTTTCAATTAAAACAATGCTAAGCCAGGCAATCCCCAAAAACAAACCAAAAAAATCATACTGGTCGCCCGAAGTAATCAACCCCTGCGACTCGAAAATAAAACGAATGGCAAAAAAAACAAGATTGATCGTGATAAAGTCTATCACTGCCAACGTGAATTGCAACGAACGTAAAAAACGTATGTTCATAAGCCCGGTTTCCTTTAGTTAAATCCAGTATAGTCTTTCATAGGATGGCTAAAAAGAAATCGATCGGTCAAATA
>CAZZZH010000365.1:0-3263 GCA_964658445.1 Ilyomonas sp. | reverse complement strand
CATGGAGCATCCTTTTCCTCTGGTTGGCGGGAGGTCTATTGGCTTTGTTTGGTGCATTTGCCTATGCAGAATTAGGAACGCATTTTAAAGAGTCCGGCGGCGATTATATTTACCTCTCGCGCGTGTTTCACCCGGTGCTTGGCTATCTCTCCGCATGGGCAGGTTTAACGGTTGGTTTCTCGGCACCCGTAGCTTTGGCAGCGATGGCTTTCATTAAATACCTAACGCCTTTTGGCTTTCAAAACAGCACATGGCTGGCAATTGCCGTTATTGTTGTTAACGGGTTGATGCATAGTTTTACAATCAAGCACAGCAGCCGCTTTCAGAATGTAACAACGCTGGTTAAAGTTGTTTTTATTCTTACCTTAATCGTACTGGCTTTTATCCTGCCCGGTCTACCTGCCAATGCTTTCAACTTCAGTACTTCCTGGCAACAAGATATAATGACATCCGGCTTTGCCGTCTCTATGGTCTATGTAAGTTTCGCCTATACTGGCTGGAATGCAGCAGCCTATATTGCCGATGAAATTAAAGACCCGCGGCGCAATCTGCCACGCGCATTGATCATCAGCACTTTGTTTGTAGCGGTGGTGTACATCCTCTTTCAATATGTGCTGCTGAAGAATGCAACGGTTAGTGAGTTAAAGGGCAAAGAAGAAGTTACTTTCATTTCTTTCTCGCACCTATTAGGTAGCACTGGTGGAAATTGGGTAAGTATTTTCATCGCTATCCAGCTCATCGCTACCATCAGTTCTTATCTATGGGTAGGTCCGCGCGTTACGGCGGCTATGGCAAATGAATATCAATTGTGGAAGCCTTTAGCCAGGCAAAACAAACACAGCATTCCCGTTCGTGCGCTTTGGCTGCATGTTGCCATCAGCATTGCCCTCGTGCTCACTGGTTCGTTTGAAAAAGTACTTTTGTATGCGGGCTTTGTGTTGCAGTTAATGTCGTCTTTAACCGTTGCCACCAGTCTTCGTCTTCGCATTACCAGCAGCGCTACTTTTAAAAGCCCGTGGAAGCCCTGGCTGCAAATTATTTTTCTCTTGTTTAATGCTTATGTACTGGTCTTTACATTGGTAGATCGCCCGGTGGAAAGCCTCATCGGCATTGGCATTTTAGGCATTGGGTTGCTGATTTATTTCTTCGATAAATTATCACTTGATTGAACCTGCATACTTCTGTTTCCTCACGTATTGAAACACAAACCCAAACAGCACAATCAATACAATTGGCAGCACAATATTAATAAACTGCCACTCCGTTCTTTGCTCCTGCACTTTCTTCTTATCCAGCAAACGAAGCACAAAATCTTTGTTCCTCGATTCAAAAATACCACTATTACTCACCAGGTAATCCAAGCTATTCAAAAAGAATTCTCTATTCGCAAACCGGTAGTTTTCAAATGGCAGCTCTCCCATCGGCAACGGTCCCGTTGTAGGGCTTACCGCATTGGTAACAATATCTGCATCCGATACCACAATCTGTTTGGTATCGGTAATAGACTGTCTCTCAAATTTTTTAGCCGCGCCGGAAGCCGCGCCGGCATTGAGGTTGCGCGCTACCGAATCCTGCGTTGCCGCATCCAGCCGGTTAGCAAATAGGCTGGTAAACTTTCCTTCCAGTAAAACCGCCACTGGAATATGGCTCCGGTTCATCGAGTTAAAATCTTCATCCGTCCGCACACTGTTCAGGCTTACCATTGCCGGCGAGCTCAGCACGCGGCTGTTCGTATCGCTCGCCAGCAATATTGTTTTCCTTATACCCGGCGCTTTCACCGTATCCATACTCGATGGAAAAACAGACAAAACCCTGTCTAAGTTTTTAGAGATCGGGTTGTTATTCGTCGCCTGCAAAAACGGGTAATACGGCCACGGAATGCGCTGCATCCTTGGGCTATTATCCGGGTTATAACCCGTCACCACCGGTATCTTCGAGCAGTTCAGGTCTTGCAAAAGATCACCGTTAATTCTTACACCATACTTAAACAAAATATCATCAATGTTCAGGTTGCGGTCGTAAGCAATAAAATCGGCATGGCTGCGCAGCAGGCTGTCCAGTTCAGCATAAAGTTTATCCACAAACCACATCACCTTTCCGCCGTGCATCACGTACTGGTCTATCTTCAGCTTATCTTCATCCGTAAAGGGTTGTATTGGTTTTACAATTAATAAGGCATTAATCTGGTCAGGGTTCGGGTAGCCTTGCTTCAGGTCAAAAACTCCTAACCGGTATTCATTGCGCAGGCTTTCACCCAGGTCATTCACCTTTAAATCGGTCTGTTCGCCATTGCCTACACAGTACGCAACAGTTGGCACATAGGTGCGCGTCAGCTTATCTATCGCGTTCGCAAACTTAAATTCCAGCAACGCTTCGGCGGCGTTGCGCGTAGCTTCTTTGTCGGGCTGAGGCTCTTCATTTACTACGTTATAATTTTTGAAGATGGTTCGGCTGCTGCGCAAATCAATGGCATAGGGTACCTGGTTTTTATAATACACCAATGCCGATGGAATAATCAATTGATTGGTTTGTTTCGTATTGCTTTCACTTACGTCTTCACTCTGCTCAAACTGAACGCCCATGCGGGCTAAGCTGTCGTACAACTGCGCTTTTGCACTATCATCCAAACCGCTACCCGGCGTTTCAAAACTTACTTTAATATTGTTATTGCTCAGGTCAGAAAATTCCCGCAACAGGTCTTGCGTAGCAATGCTCAGCTTTTTATAATCTGCCGGCAAGTCTCCCGTCAAAAACACTTTTATTGTTACCGTTGTATCAATATTTTTTAGCAATGTTTGGGTTGATGAACTCAGCGTAAAGCGCTTTTCTGCTGTTAGATCTATGCGGTAATGAATAAACGAAGACACAAAAACTACTGTAACGAAGATTACAGCAATCAGCACCCACCAAAGTTTACCAGTCAATAATCTATTCATGAATAATGTGTCTTTGTATCCGTTTCTAAACGTTTGTTGTTTTTTACCTATTGCCAAATTCTTTTATTAATCAGTCAAACACTTTCTATAATCATTCAACCTTGCTTACGAGTTGCCCGATGTTTCACATAAATCATCTCAGGTATTTTATTTATCTTCTTATCAACCTTCCCCAGTTCCGTTTACTATTTTATTGCTTCGCAATATTTCGCTGGGTGATTAATAAAAACAATACAATAATTCCTACGAAATAAACCACATCGCGCAGGTCAATTACGCCACGACTGATGCTTTGGTAATGATAATTAATACCCATCATCTCGATAT
>CAZZZH010000364.1:0-3277 GCA_964658445.1 Ilyomonas sp. | reverse complement strand
CCGCTACCTGTATTTCTATGTGCCGGGGCTCTTCCACAAATTTTTCCATATAAACACCATCGTTCTTAAATGCAGCGCCAGCCTCAGCTTTAGCCGTATTATAAGCCCGTTCCATCTCGCTCTCTTCCCACACAATACGCATTCCTTTGCCGCCGCCGCCGGCAGTAGCTTTTAATATAACAGGGTACCCAACATCTTTTGCCTGGCTATTTGCATGGTCAACACTGTCCAACAACCCTTCACCGCCCGGAACAACGGGCACGCCTGCCTTTATCATGGTTTCTTTAGCAGTAATTTTATCACCCATGCTGTTGATCATGTCAGCGGTGGGTCCAATAAATTTTATACCATGGTCATTACAAATCTTTGAAAACTTTGCGTTCTCTGCCAGGAAGCCATAACCCGGGTGAATCGCATCGGCATTGGTAATCTCGGCCGCTGCCATGATATGTGGAATGTTTAGGTACGATTCGCTACTTTGCGGCTTACCTATACAAACCGCTTCATCGGCAAACTTTACGTGCAGGCTATCTTTATCGGCAGTAGAATAAACAGCCACTGTTTTAATGCCCATCTCGCGGCAGGTACGAATGACTCGTAAGGCAATTTCGCCACGATTGGCTACTAGTACTTTTCTAAACACAGATGTTGATTTGAAAATTAAAGAATTGGAAAATTTGAAAATGATAAAAACAACAAAGGCAATTAAAAACTCGAAATGCATTACAACTGCATCTTCGAATCCTCGAATTGCCTCATTTTCAAACTAAGCCGGCTCAACTATAAATAAGGGCTGATCATACTCAACCGGGCTGGCGTTTTCCACCAGCACTTTTACAATCTTTCCACTTACCTCACTTTCTATTTCATTAAACAATTTCATAGCTTCAATTATACAAACCACTTTGCCTGGCGCTACATCATCTCCTACATCTACCAAAGAAGGTTTATCAGGCGAAGCTTTACGATAGAATGTGCCTATCATCGGGCTTTTAATCGTAATTAAATTGTCGGTTTTTGCTGTCGGCGTTGTTACTGAAAGATCAGGCGTTGGCGTAGCCACAGAAGGAGCAGTTAATTGTTGTGATGTTACCGGCTGCGATGCAGGCACAGCAGTGCTTACAGGCTGCATGGATACAACTTGTTGCGTAAGTTCCTTCTTTTGTTTTATTGTAATCTTAAAGTCTTTATCCTCTATGCTTAACTCACCAATATTGCTTTTATTGATTGTTTTAATCAGTTCCTGAATTTGTTTATAATCCATAAGAAAAATTAGTTAAATGGGTAAGCAAATGCTGATCTGTGAAAGGATGGCAAAGTAATCAATTTTTGTACATCGCTATCAATGTATCTTAAGCTAAAGAGAGTAAAAGAAAATCATCATTCTTTTACTCTTTCTACATACTCTCCAGTTTTAGTGTTGATACGGATAAGTTCGTTCTCATCTACAAAAAGAGGAACCTGAACAGTGGTTCCAGTTTCAACTGTCGCTGTTTTTAAAGCGCGGGTCGCCGTATCGCCACGCAATCCCGGCTCGCAGTAAGTAATGCGCAATACAATCTTTTCCGGCAATTCAGCACCAATCGGCAAATCGGTTTCGGTATTGATAAATACAAATACTTCAGCGCCATCTTTTAAAAATTGCGGAGCATCTATCATAGCTTCAGCTAACGCAATCTGTTCGAAAGTTTCATTGTCCATAAAGTTATAGCCCGATTCATCTTTATAGAGATATTGATACGTCTTTTTTTCAACTCGTACCGGAAATACTGTCTCGCCGCTATTCCATGTTTTTTCGATGGTCCGATTATTATCAACGCCTTTCAGCTTTGCCCATACTTTGGCCGCTGCGCGGGCTGTTTTGTTTTCGCCAAAGTCTACAATGGAATATAAACTTCCATCGAGTTTTAGAATCATGCCGCGACTAATATCCGCCGTTGTTGCCATTTTAATAAGTTTTAAATTAGGGTGGCAAAAGTAAGGTGCACATCGTATAAAAAGAATAAGATAAAAAGATTTACGATGAATAACAATAATAAATTTTATAAAAAAATTGGCTGATAAAATATATTTACTTTTCTTCGTAAAGCAATAATCAGTACCTCAAGTTTCATGACCATTAAAGGTAATTTGCAGTTTGGGTTCACTGCTTTATAGTCATTAAATTTTATCTTACAAAAATGAACATCTACGTTGGAAACCTTAACTGGGGTATGACCAGTGATGACCTGTACAATCTTTTTGCTACTTATGGAGAAGTGGTGTCTGCAAAAATTGTTACCGACAAATTCAATAATAATCGGAGCAAAGGATTTGGTTTTGTAGAGATGAGTGATGATGAAGCAGCGCGCACTGCCATCAGCAGTCTGAACGAAACAGAAGTTTTAAGCCGCAAAATTATTGTAAACGAATCTGCACCAAAGACTTCAAACGATGGCAGTACAGGTGGAGGCGGTGGTTATAAGAAAAAACCATATGGTGGTGGAGGTGGTTTTCGTGGTAGTTCCGGAAACGGAGGCAGTGGTAGTAGTGGTTATAGAGGCGGCTCTGGAGGCAGTGGAGGATATAAAGGCAACCGAGGCGAAGGCGGTGGTGGTTACAGTAAATATTAAAAACCGACTTATTAATAGATATTTTTAATTTAAAAAAAGTCTGGCGGAAGCCGGACTTTTCTATTAAAAGAATGGATAAAAAATGATTAATTAATGGTTTTCTCAAAATACAATTAACAAAAACAAAAAAGCCTTAATGAAAAAATCATTAAGGCTTTTTAAATAAATATGGCAGCTACCTACTCTCCCAGGAAAACCCAAGTACCATTGGCCATGAGGGGCTTAACTTCTCTGTTCGGAATGGGAAGAGGTGAACACCCTCGGCAAAACCACCATAAAAAGGTAGTTGACGAAGTCAACTTAATAAAGTCATATTGGAAAAGCGAAAAATAAATTAATAATAAAAAATTAAAGCTTACGGGTAATTAGTACTACTCGGCTTTGCTGTTACCAGCTGTAGACCTATAGCCTATCAACGTCATCGTCTCTGACGACCCTTAAAAGTAAACTCATCTTGAGGAAGGTTTCACGCTTAGATGCTTTCAGCGTTTATCCTGGCTGTACGTAGCTACTCGGCACTGCAGTTGGCACCACAACCGATTCACCAGCGGTACATACGACTCGGTCCTCTCGTACTAAAGTCATGTCCTCTCAATTTACTAGCGCCCACCACAGATAGGGACCGAACTGTCTTGCGACGTTCTGAACCCAGTTCACGTGCCACT
>CAZZZH010000363.1:0-3311 GCA_964658445.1 Ilyomonas sp. | reverse complement strand
CTTTTGTTTTTTGAAGTAAGCACTTTTGTTTATTGAACCATAACCCGTACCGTTTGCGATAAGCCATCGCCTTCCAGATTCAGTATGTATATGCCTGCCGGCAGTTGGCTGGCAAGGTGAAGTTTATAAGTGCCCGAAGCAGTAACAGCAATCACTTCTTCGTGTACTCTTTTTCCAGATACATTCGTCAGCACAGCTTTTACTGAAGTGCCGGCATAGTTCTGAAGTAAGAAGTTTACATCGCCATGCGATGGGTTTGGATACACCGTAACCAACGCATTTTGCAGGGCGAACTTTACAGAACGTATCTCAGAGATCTTAAAGCTGCCATCTACATCATATTCTTTAATGCGGTAGTAATTATTTCCGCTTAGCGGCCGGCTGTCTACAACCTTGTAATTGTGCGATGAAGTAGGGGCGCCATTGCTTTTTACAGTGGCAATGCTTGTATACGTTTTGCCGTCGGCGCTTCTTTCTACATCGTAATGGCTACTGTTAATTTCATTTGCCGTTGTCCATGAAATGATCGCCTGGTTCTTATTGGCTTCCACTTTAAAGGAAGACAGCGTAACAGGAAGCACCGCAGAAGTAGTCAGCGATGGAAACTGGTACCCGATAAGATAATTGGCAGCATCTACCCTGAAGTAATAAGTTACGCTGGGCTTTATGTTAGCCGTAGGCTTAAATACGTATTCAAACTCCGTAGTGTTGCCCTTCGCTACTGTTTGCTTCGGCAATGTATCGGTTGCTACAATCATTTTCCCCGGGGTAAATGTGTATGGCGCAGTTTGCCCGCTAAGCTGGTGCGTTGTTGGTTCCAGGTCAGTCACGTTCGGGCTTGTTCCGGCAAGGGCGAATGCGCTGGCTCCGGGCGTCACTCTGATGGTATCCCAGTGACTTCCCGCCTCGTTGCTTGAGTCTTCAAACAGGGCGCCATCCAGCAAGCCACCGCTGCCGTTGTTGTACAATTCAATGCGAAGCCGCAACGTACTGTCTGTAGAAGTGACAGTAATGGGTGTGTTTTGTGCGGCACGCCAGGTGGCAGTAGTCTCAGAGCCGTCGTCTTTACGCCAGCGCCATACGCCCTGCGTAGTAAAAGCAAATACATGGCAGCTCATCACGATGAGCGCAATCAGAAGTAAACCTTTTTTCATAGCTTTTAAATAAATGGTGAATGAAAATATTAATAATAACTGTATCAAGAAGAGTGCTGCGGCAAAGGGTTATTTATACTTTACTGTGATAAACCTTGGCCGCAAATGGTATGGATGCCGGATGATGTTTTCTTCAAAATAAAATGCGTTTACATTATAGCTGATTAGTAGTTCGCCTGGCTTCGACAGGTGCGGATGCGCTTTTGCGTTATACGTGTAAAAGTCAAGCGCATCATAGATTTCAGGCGTTTCCCATACTTTCTTCGGCGGCTGAAAAGGTCCCCACGGATTTCGTCCTGCCTGTATCATTACGTTAGGTGAGTTGGTGTCTAATTCATACGTGGCTATCACACGACCGTCATCCATAAAACTCACGCTCATTTCATTCGAGATGCGGTTGGTCAATGAGGCTGCACTATTAATATCCTTGTTCCAATCACCTCCATCCCAGAAGCGCCATTGGTCAAAATTTTCGAATTGCGTGTCTTTTACTCTTGCTACCAATAACTCCTTCTGAGGTCCGCGCACGCCATACACATAAATATAGCCATCCGGGTGCGGCGCCCTTGCACCAACTGTGTTGGGCAATACGCTGATGCCAAACACTACCTTGCCTTTACCCTTGCTATCTTTTAAAAAGAAAGGCACATCTAATTGGCGTTGGTCTACATACGGCGGACGGCTGTTTTTTGGCAAGGCAATTAAAGACAACCCAACATCATCAAACGGATAGATACCACCTTCCACTTTCTTTACACGGTAGGCAAAAAGATAAATCGTACTGTCCATTGCATGATCGAATACGCCATCGCCAAGCCAGTAATAATCGCCCGGTTTTGAGTTAAGCGTATGCGGCTCGAACATAGACAACGCATTGCCGGCACTATCTTTTTTATAATAAAAATGAATGTGGTCGGCGCTTGGTTTATCACCATCCAGATAAGCAACGGAGTTGTGCAATAACTGCCAGTTGCCAAGCAAAGTATCGCCGTCTTTTTTACCTACAATACCATCGCTAAACCAGAAGAAAGTGTTTTTGCCGCTGATTTGTCCTGACGCTTCCACGCCGTTTGTTGCCATGCTATAGATGCCGTCCGAGCCCACCCAACCGGTATCGTGCCGGAACATCTCTGCCCACTCCGGTGCCGGCTTTGTGATGATCTGGTTCACCGAATCTTTTTCGTACCACCGGGCATGAGAAACAGTGCCGTCGGAAGCAGCGGGTGTTGCCGGCATTTTATAATCTCTGCAACCAATGGCGAACCAGCCACAAAGAATGATGATAGTAAAACAGGCGTTTCTCATGGCTGCAGTTTTATAGTTATGAATCGGGAATGATAAAAGTCGGGATGCGCTTTTAGGTCTTCATCAAACTGAAAGGAATTTACATTATAGCTGATAAGCAACTCGCCGGGCTTTGATAAGTTGGAATGCGCTTTCGCATTATAAGTGTAATAATCAATGCCATCATATATTTCAGGTGTTTCCCACACTTTCTTGGGAGGCTGAAAAGGCCCCCATGGATGCATACTCACCTGCATCATGACATTGGGCGAATCTGTATCCTGCTGATACACCGCCACTACGCGACCATCATCCAGCAAGCTTACACTCATTTCATTTGAAACACGATTTGTCAGTGAGGCTGCGCTGTTAATGTCTTTGTTCCAGTCACTACCATCCCAAAAGCGCCATTGGTCAAAGTTTTCAAACTGAGTGTCTTTTACTCTTGCTACCAGCAATTCTTTTCCTATGCCTCGAATGCCATAGATGTAGATATAACCATCCGGGCGCAAAGCGCCTGCACCCACTGTATTTGGCAATATGCTGATGCCAAAGACTACCTTACCTTTTCCCTTACTGTCTTTCAGGAAGAAAGGCACTTCCAGTTGCTGCTGATGCACAAAAGGCGGGGCATCATTTTTAGGAATGGAAATGAGTGACAAGCCC
This sequence comes from Ilyomonas sp., assembly GCA_964658445.1. Classification (GTDB taxonomy): domain Bacteria; phylum Bacteroidota; class Bacteroidia; order Chitinophagales; family Chitinophagaceae; genus Ilyomonas. Next base: position 207 of record CAZZZH010000363.1, on the reverse strand, counting down.
ACATCGTCAAAAGGATAAATGCTACCCGATGTATTACGAATGCGGTAAGCGAAAAGATACAGTGTGCTGTCCATTGCCGGGTTGATGAAACCGTCACCCATCCAGTAATAATCACCCGATTTCGAGTTCGGCGTATGCGGTTCAAACATAGACAGCGCGTTGCCTGCACTATCCTTTTTATAATAAAAATGAATGTGGTCGGCGCTT
>CAZZZH010000362.1:0-3320 GCA_964658445.1 Ilyomonas sp. | reverse complement strand
TTAAATTTGCCAGGATTTAATGTTAAAACAACACCTATGAAGAACAGAAAAATGATAAAAAAATTTCCGTCTGCATTAGCCTTAGTAGCTGTTGCTTTTGGTGCATTTGCCATTAGTGCTTTAGCCGTAGGTGCATTGGCAATTGGCAAATTATCTGTTGGCAAACTTGCCTTGGGCAGAGCTAAAATCAAAGAGTTGGAAGTAGATAAACTTACCATTAACCACGTCGTCGTCAGAAATCAAAACGCTTCATTATAACGTTGCTTATCTGACGTTACACTTTTGGCTCCCAGCCTTTTTCATATTCCCGCTGCCAAAGCTTCATCGCTTCATCGTTGTGCAGGATATGACCGTTGTTTGTATCGCAATACAAAGCAGCACCGGTACGCTGTGCAATATTTGCCAGGTGGCATAGCAATACGCTCTTGCTGCCTTCGCTTACCGGCGAGTTTAGCTTAGCATCGCCGCGAACGCTGTCAACAAAATTCTGAAAGTGAAAAAAATCAAGATTGCCGGTGCTGCTTACGGTGTTGGAAGCATCGGCTTTTGTATCGCTCTTAATCTCTTTAACTAGTTTATTGTCGGCATCAAATATTTTATAATCGCCGCCGCCGTCATTTACCAGGGTGCCTTTATCTCCATAAATAATAAAGCCTCTCCCCGCTCCTTCTACCGGATATAAATTGCAACTCCTGCTTTCCCAGGTGATGGCTTTGCTGTCCCCAAATTCAAAAGAAGCAATCTGCGTATCGGGCGTTTGCCAATCGTCTTTAAAAGCATATCTGCCACCGGCAGATGTAACTTTTGTCGGGTAATCAACCCCTAAAAACCAACGACAACAATCTATCTCGTGCGTGCCATTGTTGCAAGCTTCGCCGGTGCCCCAATGCCAGCGCCAATGCCAGTTATAATGCACTAAATTATCTACATAGTCCTTGCGTGGCGCAGGACCTTGCCACAATTCAAAATCAAGTGTTGACGGTACCGGCACTTTCTTTCCAACACCAATGGTTTTGCGGTTGTTGGCATACCAGGCTTTGCCGAGATAAGCATTGCCAATAATACCTTCGTGCACTTCTTTCGCAGCCTGCATAAGCGTTGGCATCGAGCGGCGCTGGTTGCCCATCTGAATGAGTTTGTTGTACTTGTTCATTGCCTGCACAATCAATTCTCCTTCGTGTGGGTTTTGCCCGCAGGGCTTTTCCACATATACATGTTTGCCATGGGCAGCACCCAGTATAGCAGCCGGTGTGTGCCAATGATCGGGCATGGCAATCACCAATGCATCAAAATCTTTTTGCTCTACCAGCTTGCGGATGTCTTTAACCAGCGTTGGTTTCTTCGCAGCATCTTTTAAAGCATCCATACCATTGGCAATGGCTTTGTCTTCTACATCGCAGATATAGGCAACTTCTACATTGGGCAGTTGCGAAAAACATTTGGCGAGATAAGAGCCGCGGCTATTGACGCCTGATACTGCCAGCACTACTTTATTGCTGGGCGCATTTTTGCCGAAAATGGAGAAGTTTAAAATGGTAACGCCGGTAGCGGCTAATGCGGTGTCTTTAATGAATTGTCTGCGTATCATAAAAGCAATCGTATAAAGTGAGAAATCGGAATTGCAAAAACTACAAAGGCACAAAATAAGAAACTTATACAAGCTAATGTGAAGACTTACTCTTTGCCGGTTCATTTTTTTAAACGCCGGGCAATCATACAAAACAGATCTGTCAGATTGATTAACCGCCTGACCTCACAAACCAATATTAAAAGATTGTAACCCTGAACCAAATACCATTTTGTTTACTCAACTTAGCAGTATTCATTAACGATTTTAAAAAAGCTTGCACATGAGTACCGCAACAATGGAAGCGCCTGCTTCCAACTTAGCCAAACGTCCCCAATTCAAAGATCACTACGATCATTTTATCAATGGTGAATGGACAGCACCTTCGGGCGGCGAATACTTCGACAATGTTTCGCCCATCGACAACAAAGTGTTTACCCGTGCCGCGCGGGGCAATGCAGAAGACATTAACAAAGCCATTGATGCTGCGCAAAAAGCATTCATCACATGGAGCAAAACCGCCGCAGCTTACCGCAGCAACCTGCTGCTTAAAATTGCACAGATTATAGAAGACAACCTCGACTATCTCGCCATTGTAGAATGTATTGATAACGGTAAAGCCATCCGCGAAACACGCGCTGCCGACTTACCGTTAGTCGTGGATCATTTCCGCTATTTTGCCGGCGCCATCCGCAGCGAGGAAGGCACCATCAGCGAGCACGATGAAACCACTGTCAGTATTAATTTACATGAACCCATTGGTGTGGTCGGGCAGATCATTCCCTGGAATTTTCCTTTATTGATGGCCGCGTGGAAGATAGCACCGGCGCTGGCTGCAGGCTGTTGCGTGGTAGTAAAACCCGCAGAGCAAACACCTACGAGCATTATGTGTTTGATGGAGCTAATTGGCGATGTATTACCCAAAGGTGTATTGAATATTGTAACCGGTTTTGGTGTGGAAGCAGGCAAGCCGCTGGCTTCTTCTTCCAAAGTAAATAAGGTAGCGTTTACGGGCGAAACCACAACGGGTCGTCTCATCATGCAATATGCTTCTGAAAACCTGATTCCAGTAACGATGGAACTGGGTGGAAAGAGTCCCAACATCTTTTTTGAAAGTGTGATGGATGAAGATGATGAGTTTCTCGACAAAGCCGTAGAAGGTGCTGTGATGTTTGCTTTAAACCAGGGCGAAGTATGTACTTGTCCATCACGTATTCTGGTGCACGAAAAAATCTACGATAAGTTTATGGAGCGCGTTATCAAACGCACCAATGCCATTAAAATGGGCAACCCGTTAGATAGTACGGTGATGATGGGTGCGCAGGCCAGCGAAGATCAATACAATAAGATATTGAGCTACCTCGACATTGGCAAGCAGGAAGGCGCACAAGTGCTGGCAGGTGGCGAAGCTTTCCATCAAAACAGTGGTCTGGAACATGGCTTTTACATAAAGCCCACTATCTTCCGCGGTAATAACAAAATGCGCATCTTCCAGGAAGAAATTTTTGGACCGGTTACCTGCGTTACCACCTTTAAAACTACAGAAGAAGCGATACAGATTGCCAACGATACGTTGTATGGTTTGGGCGCCGGTGTATGGACGCGTGATGCGCACGAAATTTACCAGGTGCCGCGTGCCATACAGGCAGGACGTGTGTGGGTAAACTGTTATCATGCTTATCCTGCGCATGCACCGTTTGGCGGTTATAAAAAATCGGGCTTCGGTCGCGAAACGCATAAAATGATGCTGAAT
>CAZZZH010000361.1:0-3327 GCA_964658445.1 Ilyomonas sp. | reverse complement strand
TTGTAGAACTATGGGTTTGTAGAGTGAAAAGATTTCCGGTCTGTCCGGCTCGGAAAGAGCCGCGTGTTTGTAGTTTTTCCGGGCATCTCGCAGCATGGCTCCAGAGGAGCCGCGTGTTTTGCAGGCGGGTAATTATATTTGCAATGAAGCCCCATCGTCGTTCGCAGTTGTAACCATGGCAAATACGTTTTCTCAAATCTACCTGCACTTTGTTTTTGCCGTTCAAGGCAGGCAAAGCCTTATTCCCAAACCACATAAAGACGAGCTTCACCGCTACCTCACTTCGCTGGTGCAGGCACGTAACGCAAAGCTATTGGCCATACATTGCATGCCCGACCATGCCAATTTGCTGGTCGGCTTCCCACCGGCTGTTTTAATTTCTGGTTTTGTAAAGGAGATTAAAGTGCAGAGCAATGAATTCATCAACAATAAACAATGGGTTCTCGGCAGGTTTGCGTGGCAGGAAGGCTATGGTGTTTTCTCCTACAGTCGTTCGCAGGTTCACCAGGTAGCGCAGTACATCCTGAACCAGGAACAACATCACCACAAACGAACGTTCCGGGAAGAATACCTAGGTTTGTTAGAAAAGTTTGCAATAGAATTTGACGACCGCCATTTATTTGATTGGGTAGAATAAAGCCACTGCATTGTATCCGGTTCAAAGAAAAGGGGGAGCAGGAGAAAGAATGGCATTGTTGATTGTGATAGCGTTGCAATGGTGGAGGATTTCATATTAACAATTGGGCAACGGTGTATTTAATATTGTTCAGTTGTGTAAAGAATAAAACGAAATATAAGGTTTTGACGGAGCCATTGCAGCAAGTCAGTTCTACTTACAACGCGGCTCCTCCGGAGCCGTTGCAACGCTGCCTCTTTTCTCTACAAACATGAGGCTCCTGCGGAGCCTGGTTAGCCAATGGCTTGTTCTTTCTACAAACACGGCGCTCCTTCGGACTGGAATGGAACACTCGTTTGCTATTTTATACGGGGCAGAAAATCGCAGAAGCATATGCGATTTGAACTACTTTAAGAGAATAAATGGATGACTGCATCCGGCATCTTACTTAATCACCACGCCGCCCAATGCCGGCAGGTGAATGCGCAGCGAATACCTGCCCACTTCTTCATCTTCCAGCACACAGGGAATATCGGGGTTAAATACATCGCCGGTGCCCCAGAATTCTTTGCTGTCGCTGTTGAAAATTTCCTTCCATTCCGGTTTGGAATACGCGGTGATGTGCCAGTCGCGGCGCACCACGGGCGTGAGATTTAAAATGATAATCACGTCGTCTTCCGGCTTTAGTCCTTTGCGTTTGTACACCACTACGGCTTCGTTGCGGTGGTTTAAATCTACCCATTCAAAGCCTTCGGGTTTAAACTGCAGCTCGTATAATGCGGGTTCGGCGCGATACAATTCGTTCAGCTTTTGCACGCAATACTTCATGCCGCCATGGCTCAAGTGTTGCAGCAGGTCCCACTGCAATTCGCTTTTATAATTCCACTCTTTGGTTTGCGCGAATTCATTACCCATAAACAGCAGCTTGCTGCCGGGGTGTGTGAACATATAGGTGTATAGTAAACGCAGGTTGGCAAACTTCTGCCACTCGTCGCCGGGCATCTTATAGATCATCGGGCTTTTGCCATGCACTACTTCATCGTGGCTAAGCGGCAGCATAAAGTTCTCGTCGTAAAAATAAGCCATGCTAAACGTGAATTTGTTTTGCATAGTGCCTCGGTACAGGGGATCGAATTTAAAGAAGTCCAGTGTGTCGTGCATCCAGCCCATCATCCACTTCATGCCAAAGCCCAGACCGCCCGCGAACGTAGGGCGACTGATGCCGGGCCAATCGGTGGCTTCTTCGGCAATGGTCTGCACATCTTTGAAATCGCGAAACAGGGTTTCGTTAAGGTGTGTGATAAACTGGATAGCTTCCAGGTTGCCATTTCCGCCAAACTCATTCGGCTCCCACTGCCCTTCTTTACGACTGTAGTCGAGCCGCAGCATGGAGGATACAGCATCTACACGCAAGCCATCGGCATGAAATACATCGCACCAGAAACGGCCGCTGCTGATGAGGAAGCTTTTTACTTCGCCCCGTTTATAATTGAAGATATACGAGTTCCAGTCAGGATGGTAGCCCTTGCGCATATCAGCGTATTCGTAGGTATGCGTACCGTCGAACATAAACAAGCCGTGCGAGTCATAGGGAAAATGCGAAGGCACCCAATCGAGCAACACGCCAATGCCTGCACGGTGCAACTGCTCGACCAGCCACATAAAGTCCTGCGGGTTGCCAAAGCGGCTGGTCGGTGCGAAAAAGCCGGTGCCCTGGTAGCCCCAGCTACCATCGAACGGGTGCTCCATCACGGGCATAAACTCTACGTGTGTAAAGCCCATCTCTTTTACATACGGCACTAAGCGCTCGGCTATCTGACCATAAGTATTGTATTTTTCTTCGTCGTTTTTATCGGGGCGCATCCAACTGGCGAGGTGCACTTCATACACCGAGTAAGGAGCATTCAAAGCGTTCTTCTCGCCCCGTATTTCCATCCATTCTTCATCATTCCATTCGTAGGCAAGATCCCAGGTGATAGAGGCAGTTAAGGGCCTTTGTTCCCAGAAGTTGGCAAAAGGATCGCCCTTGTCCATAACCATTCCGGCAAAGCCGTGAATCTGGTATTTATACACTTCGCCTTTCAACACATGGGGTATAAAACCTTCCCAGATGCCGCTGTGGTCGAGCCGCACAAACAACGGATGCGTATCGGTTTGCCAATCGTTGAAATTGCCTTTCACAAACACATGCGTGGCATTAGGCGCCCATACGGCGAAGTAAGTGCCGGCAATGCCATTAACTTCTACCTGTTTATTGCCAAAAAGATTATACAGGCTATAGTGCGTACCATTCTGGAAGTTGCTGATGTCTTTTTCGGAAAACAAAGAATAGTTCCAGACCGGTTTGGTGCTGTCAACGAAATGAATGTCCTCGTATTTTTTCATGGTGCGGAGATCTTTGTGTTATAAAAAAGAAAGCGGTGAAGCAGCAAAAACACTTCTTTGTTTGTGCATGATGAGACGCGTTGTTACGGACAGATGCACGTTGCCGTCCGTTGTTCCCGGTTCAAATATAAAGCCGTTCATACTCATTAACTTATTTTTATAAAGCCCCTGTAATAATAATAGAATCGCTATCGGGATATTGCGAGTCATCACCAGCCATTAACTTCAGCAACATGAAAAACCTCCTGCTTATCATTCCCCTTCTTTGTGGTGCGTCCTTGTTTGCACAGATCAGGGGAACCATCAACGATACAATTAACAAGCAA
>CAZZZH010000360.1:0-3332 GCA_964658445.1 Ilyomonas sp. | reverse complement strand
TGATGTGCTGGGGTGGGTTTGTGATGCTACTGCTTTTTTGAGTTACTGTTTCAATTCAATCCATTTCTTCTTTCTTTTCTTGACAAAAGAAAGAAGGAAAGAAAGTCAAGCATGGACGAAAACTCCACGTCCGTGTACGGTATTTCAATGGGGTTTGGGTAATACTGTGGTAAAGGGCAGTTGGACGTTGATGATTTGCTGCGAGAGTGCGAGTGTGTTATGTGGGCGCCGTAATGTGTTTGGTTGAGTATTGATAGCTGACGGATTTAGGTTTTGGAACGGTAGTAGTCGTCGTTGCTGGTCAGCACTTTTCTCCATTGGCGCTGGTGGCTTTCCTGCCATTTGGGATCGGGGTAGATATTCCAGTTTACGGTTTGTAGCTGTTGTTTGATGAAGTCGCGCTGCTCGGCGTGTACAAACATGGGGTGCTGATAATACCAGACTTTGTCTTTTGTGAGCATCTTCCAAAAGTCGCTGAACGTGGGATAGATGGTTTCGAATATTTTTATTTCGTCGCGGTCGTCGTTGTAGGTGCTGTGCTCGTAACGAAAGGTGGTGCTGCCTTTCTCGTCTGTTATCCTGTAAAGACTGCCGCCGCTGGATTCGGTGCTGATATCGATATATAGTTCGCGTTGCATGGTGTAAAGAAAAGGAATTGCGGGGACAGTAAAGTTGGGGTTGCGAGTTATGTGCTTTAAAAGTGGTAACCGATGGTGAGGGTAAATGCATTGTTGCGGACGCTGACACTAATGGGAGTTACATCGGGGGAAAGCTATTGAGATCGACATAGTCGGCTTTTTGGATGGTGGTGATGCCTAACTGATAGCGAGATGAGATGCCCAGACTTAAACGAGTGTAGTATTTTGCGCCGAAGATGGCGATGAAGTTGCTAACCACTGGTGTTCGAAATGTTGAAGGCTTACTATACACTATAATCACTTTCTCCTTTTTTCCCTTGATGGAAAAAAGGAGCAAAAAAGCTATGAATAAGTCTAATGATTTTTTTATAGGTATTCATGAGAACGCTTCGCTTAGTTCAAGGACGGCATGATCGCTTCGCGCATCCGTCCGGGCCGGCGCGCCTTAGGTGTAGCCGATTGATGTTTTTGCAATGTGTCTGTTATGTAAAGAGATTTCGAACGGTAGTGGTTGTGTACGTTTGCCGGGTACTACGTACAGATGACTTCGGTTGAGGTTAGATATTATGAACCGGGTCAAGTTGTCCCGGTCACACTGTTGTTGGTTTGCCGTTGGGAGGAGGGTAAAATGCCCTACCCTTCCCAAGTAGCTAACGCGTTATTTTAACCTTAGTACGCCCTCTTCTTTTTTTGTGAGGGATTCGAGCGTCTCCAGAGCCGTGCCTACCATAGAAAGCAAAGCCTCTTCATTGAGTTCTTCCATGTCGTAATCCATACTGGTGTTGACAGATTTAAGTTCCGTGTAGGAAGGATTGGTGGAGACGTCGACCGTGATAGTGAGGCTATCGGTGCGGGGGAAGATATGGAACTGTACCGCGTTTCTCTGGAAATCGATATGAAAATCCCTGTCGATGCGCTGGCTGGGCCGGGCTGCCCGGAACCCGCGACCCAGGCGTGCATAGATTCCATCGAGGTGTTCTTTCTCGAACCTGGCGATGATGGCCTGTATGGCAGGATCTATCACATCTTTGAAAAACTCAGGTACTTTTTTATCGAATTCTTCCCGGGCTTCCCGTTCTTTCCGAATTTGCTCGTACAATATTCTTTCGGCTTCCCTTTTTTGTTCCTGTTCTTCCCGTTGCCTCCTGAAAAAATCATCTAATGCCATATGTAAGATTTATGTGTTTGCTGTTTTCATTTTTGTTTCTTTCACTACAAGAGCGTTGCTGAGGAAGCTATTTTAAATGATACCGAGGTCCCGAGCTCAGCTTATTTGCGGTTGCTGAATGCATGGCTGATATCGATTCCTTAGTGACCATGCAAAATTATTTGCCGGAAACGAAATGCTTTACACCCATATGTGTAAAAAGGGGATTTTAATCGAAATTTAAGGTGGTTGGTGGAGGTGAAAGGAAGGTATATAGTTAGTGAAAAGAGATAAGATTATGAGGGTTGGGATTGCTTTGTTTTTGGTTAGAGATGTTGCTTTGGAATGGCTTGAAGAAGCCGAACTTATTTGTATCTGCTTGCGGGGCCTAAACCATTTTTTAGCAGATAAGATTGCCTGTAAAAGGAACAGACTTTTGAGGATAAATGTGGCGAAGTTGCAAACGTCCGGCAACTTCTGCTCGACACACTTCGCTGAGTGGGTAAGAAAGAAAAGGAAGAAACGTAGGTTTTTGTTTTGCAGATAACATACGATTCTTAAATTACGATTTTTTTCGCCGGTTACCTGCCGTCGGTAACCCCGCATCTTTTTACCATGAAGCACAACTTTCGTTCACAGAACCAGCCTTATTTATTGCCGTATTTCGTATTGCTGATGCTATGCTTTCTCCCCATTGCGCTGCAGGCGCAAAACAAAAAGATCGACAGCCTGAATGGGCTTATTGCCAACGAAAAAACAGACACCGGGCGCGTGAGGCTGATGAACAAAAAAATAGGACTTATCAGCAACCAGAACCTTGACAGCGGTATCTTTTATGGTCTGCGCAACATTGCAGAAGCGCACCGGCTCGGCTATTATAAGGGCGAATTTGATGCCCGCAATAAACTGGCAACCAATTATTGCTATAAAGGCAATTATAGCGCTGCAATGGATCAGCTTACCCAGCTGCTGAGGTTTGCAAAGCCTTCCAAAGATTCAGATGAACTGGGAATTGTGTATGCCAATTTTGGGATGATGTACGGGATGCAGAGTAAGTATGACACCTCCATTTTGTTTTACAAAAAGGCGTTGCGCATAAAAGAAAGGAACCTCGATTCGGCTGAGCTTGGCAGCACCTATAGCAACATCTCAGTCGGCTACCAGCAAGAGGGCGATTTTGTAACGGCGCTGCAATACCAGCAAAAAGCCTTGCGGCTGGCGGAAAAACGAAATGACGAAACCAACGAGGCGTATGCCCTGCTGAACATAGCCATTACGTACGAGGATATTGAAGATACCGTGAAAGCCAAAGCCGCTTACCAGAAATCCATTGACATTGCGTCGAGACTGCACTTGCAGTTGGTAGAGATGTATGCCTATTCGAACCTGGCTGCGCTGTACGTGAATAGCAAGCGCAACTGGGAAACCGGGTATGAGTATGCGATGAAATCGGCTGACCAGGCGAAAGAAATAGGAGATGCGGCGATGCAGGCTACCAACCTGGGGAAGGCAGCCACCAGTATTAGTGAGGTGGGCGATTATCAACA
>CAZZZH010000359.1:2738-3341 GCA_964658445.1 Ilyomonas sp. | reverse complement strand
TTGCTGTGAGGAAGTGACCAGTTAAGAATCTAATCTGCTTACTTCCCCGGAGAAAATGACTTGATGAGATTCTCAACTGCCCATTTGCTGTTGGGAAATGGTGAGTTGAGAATCTCATCTGCTCATTGCATAATTCCAATCGTTGCTTTACAATAGGAAATGCAAATAGTGGAAACGTTATATTGATTTGAATAGCGATACCCCTCAACCTTTACAAAGCCACAAATGTGCTTGGTATAAAATCAAGTTTATTTTACCGGAAGACATACAATAATGAAAAGAAAGTTTCTTTTTTTTATTACCCTATTGATTTTTGGAAATAAGGTAATGGCGCAGAAGGCAGCACTCGCGCATGTGTTGGATAGTATTACCGTAAATAGTTACCTGCAAAGCCAGTTAAAACAAAGCCTGCCCGATGTGTACGGCAGCTTTATTTATGCGGGTAAGAAAACAGATCTGATTACTTTAAATGCTTCGAAAGGCAACTTGCCGCAAAGCTTAGGCAGGCTGCAATTTGCCCAGATACCTGGGTTGAATATGTGGGAAATGGATGGAGCAGGCACACAGCAGAATGCAGGTACCCGCGGCACCGATGCGCATCGG
>CAZZZH010000359.1:0-2728 GCA_964658445.1 Ilyomonas sp. | reverse complement strand
GATGAATGTGCGGCAGAACGGCTACATGACGAACAGCGATGCCTTTGGCTATCCGGAGAACCATTACACACTTCCATTGGAAGTGGTGCAGCAAATACAATATGTGCGCGGCGCGGCTGCATTGCAATTTGGTCCGCAGTTCGGCGGGATGATGAATTATATTCTGAAGGAAGGAGATACCAGTAAAGTATTGGCAATAGAAAGTGAACAATCGGTTGGTTCTAATAGTTTGTTCAATTCTTATAATGCCGTAGGCGGAACTGCCGGCAAGCTGCAATACTATGCCTACTACGATAACCGCAATGGAAATGGCTGGCGCGATAATGCACATTTTAATTATCACGCTTATTATGCCAATCTGGACTATCATTTTACTAAGCAAACCAGCCTTTCTCTTCAATATTCGCGTACTGATTATGTGCAGCAGATTGCCGGCGGCTTAACGGACTCGCAGTTTATTGCGAACCCGAAACAATCTGTGCGGGCAAGGAATTATTTTGAACCGGAGATTAATCTGGCTGCCTTGATTTTTAAATCTAACTTAAGTGCAAATACGGAATTGAACATCACCTCTCATTTTTTGTTTGGCCAGCGAAATAGCGTGCAGTTTTTGAATGCCGGAAATATTGCCGATACTATTAATACAACGATTAATAACTACAACCCGCGGCAAGTGGACCGGGATTATTACAATGGCTTTACCACCGAAGCAAGGCTAAAGCATATCTATCGGTTAGGCAATGGAAGAAGCATTATATCTGGCGGTATCCGGTATTTCACCGAGCTTACCAAACGTAGACAAAAAGGTGTAGGCACATCGGGCAGCGATTTCGATTTATCACTCACCCAACCTTATAGCATTGACCTTCGTTTTCATACAAACAACTATGCTGTTTTTGCGGAGAACATTTTTCAAATTACAAAAGACATATCTGTTACGCCGGGCGTACGTTATGAAGTGATTGATACGAAAATGACCGGCGCGATTAACAACACGGCCAGTCCTGTAAATTATACCGGCAATCGTACATTCCCCTTGTTTGGTGCGGGCTTGCAGTATAACATAAACAAAGCAGCACAGTTGTATGGAAATATAGCGCAGGAATACCGACCTTACTTGTATGCGAACGTTACACCCGCAGACAGGCTTGACGCCATAGACCCGAATCTGAAAGATGTAAAGGGCTATGATGTGGATTTGGGTTATCGGGGCAACTATAAAAATATTGTTAGCTGGGATGTAAATGGATTCTATGTTTTTTATGGCAACCGTATTGGTTTAACCACTTTTACCGGTGCCGATAGCATGAAACATTTATACACAACCAATATTGGCGATGCAGTAGCGAAAGGTATTGAAAGCTATGTAGAAGTATCTCTGTTAAGAGCAGGCAATTTAGCTTTTAATGGCAATGACATTCGCGTATTTAATTCATTGTCTTACACGCATGCGCGATACCAGAATGCAGCTATCAATAAAGCCGGAGTGAACGCCAGTATTAATGGCAATTTTATAGAGAATACGCCGGACTGGATAGAGAAAGCCGGCGTCACTTGTAAGCATAAAAATGTCAGCCTTCGTTTTCAATACAGCTATACCAGCAAGCAATACAACGATGCTTTAAATACTGTTTATAGTGCTAATGGTGTCACGGGCATTATTCCTTCTTATCATGTTTGGGATGCTACTTTTAACTGGCAGTTTTTGCGCAATTATCGCATTAGTGCTGGCGTAAATAATTTTACGAATGAGCATTACTTTAACCGCCGCATTACTATGTATCCGGGTCCTGGTATTTTGCCAGCCGATGGCAGAACCTGGTATGTATCTTTTGCTGTGAAGCTATGATGAACACTGTGTTTGAACCGTTCACTGTTTAGCACCGTGAAGCAATATCTGGCTTCCTTCGGTAGTAAGGTTATTATCTACAATCCGGTTGTTGTATTGCTGTATAAAAGCTTTGATTTTAGTTGTTAATGCCAGCGTTGTATCGGGCAGTTGTGACTGAAGATTGTGTTGTTGTGTAAAGTCTGTTTTATAGTTATATAAACCCACTGGCTTATCGTTTTGATACAGCAATAAGTAATCACCGTAAAACAAATTGTAAGTACCATTCAGATAGTTGAAGCTGTAAGGCGTTGTGTCTTCTTTTAATACATCTCTGCCATAAGCAATGTAAGGTTTATTGTAATGCAGGTAACTCAGTATGGTGGGCATAATATCAATCTGGTTGATTGTTTCCTGTTTAAAGAATGAGCTGTCTTTGCCCGGTTGATAAAAGAAAACCGGGATGGAAAAATAGCCGGGCACGGAGGTATATTCGGGATAATAGCTTTGCGATGAAGCATGGTCGGCTGTGAATACAAATAATGTGTTCTTAAACCAGGGCATGGTTTGCGCCGTTGCAAAAAAACGCCGCAGCGCATAATCGGTGTACTGGATACATTTGTCTTCTGGCAAAGGACCGCCTTTAAAAACATTTTTGTATTGGTTAGGCACAGCAAACGGATCGTGCGAGGAAAGTGTAAAAACCGCTGAGAGAAAGGGTTGCTTAAACGTGTTCATAGTCTTGGCAAAAAATTGCAGGAATGGCTCATCCCAAATGCCCCAGATGCCATCAAAATCTTTATTGTTGTTATACTCGTCTTTACCGAAATAACTATCGAAGCCTGTGCTTTTGGAGAACGCTAAAAACCCCATCGATCCATTAGGCGCGCCATGAAAAAA
>CAZZZH010000358.1:0-3393 GCA_964658445.1 Ilyomonas sp. | reverse complement strand
CTGTTAGGATATTGCTTAATCGCTTTTTTATACAGCTTATCGCAGTTGGCATAGTCAGCCGTTGCCTTGTAAGCCAAACCAAGTGTCTGATAACTTTGCACATCGGCATCAGAGCGGCTGGTAATGGTTTTGCCAATTTCTATCGCCTTCGCAAAGTTTCTCTGTAGGTAATATACATACGCTTCGTCTTTCAAAATGTCAATGTTGTTGGCATCCATTTCGGAAGCGTGATTCAGGATCAGCAGCGCATTGTCGTAATCGCCTTGTATTAAAAACTTTTGAGCGCGGGCGCGCAAGGTATCCGTGTTTGCCTGTGCATTTACAAAACACGAAACAGAAAGAAGAAAGGCAACAAAAACAAATGATTTCATCATAGCTCGTAGATAAGATGCGTTAACAAACCGTCTCTTAATTTCGGCTCAAACCAAGTGCTTTTAGGTGGCATTACATTCCCGCTGTCGGCAACAGAAAACAACTGTTCAATGCTAACCGGAAAAAGGCTGAACGCCACTTTCATCTCACCACTGTCTACCCTTTTTTTAAGTTCTTCTAAACCGCGGATGCCGCCAACAAAATCAATCCGGTTATCAGTACGTGCATCTTTTATACCAAGCCATTTATCAAGTATATTATTTTGCAAAATGCTCACATCCAACAGACTGATTTCGTCGGTAGCATATGTGTTTTCTTTTGCCGTAAGCAAATACCAGCAACCGTTGAGATACATACCAAACTGGTGTAACTCCTTTGGTTGTACAGGCTCTTCGCCTTTCTTTTCTACTGCAAAATCTTCTTCTATTTTTTTTATAAATTCATCTGACGCAAAGCTGTTCAGGTCTTTTACCAAACGGTTATAATCCATGATGGACAATTGCGAAGCAGGAAATAATGTAGTTAGAAAATAATCTGCAGCTTCTGTTAACTGGCTGCCTAATGCGAGCCTTACCTTAGCAGCCGAAGCCGCCCGGTGATGACCATCGGCAATGTAAGTAGCCGGCACCGCAGTTTCGAACAAATCAGAAATGCTGTTGGCTATTTTGCCATCGTTAATAAGCCATATTGTATGTTCAATACCGTCATCGGCTACAAAATTATAAACCGGGTTTTTGTTAGTATAACTGGCAACAATTTCATCTATTGCCGGCACGTTTCGGTACGCCATAAAAACATTGCCAGTCTGTGCTCCCGTTATCTTGATATGGTTAATTCTGTCCTGCTCTTTCTGCGGCCGCGTGTGTTCATGTTTTTTAATAATGTCGTTGTCGTAATCATCAATCGAACTTACGCAAACCAAACCTGTCTGGCTTCTGCCATTCATGGTAAGGCGATACAGGTAATAACATTCTTTACTTTCTAAAAACAACACATCGCGCTTGATGAATGCCGTTAGATTTTCTTTTGCTTTTTCATACACCTGCTGCGAATACACATCTGTACTTTCTGGTAAGTCTATCTCGCTTTTGGTGATGTGAAGAAAGGAACAGTGATTGCCCTGCGCCTCCACCTTTGCTTCTGCACTGTTCAATACATCATAAGGACGGCTTGCTACCTGCTTTGCCAGTTGCGCCTGCGGACGTAAAGCTTTGAATGGTTTGATATGCGCCATTGTTTATAATTCCTTCTATAAATTTTGATTATTGATTTGCCTGAAAAGATTGCATTAGTTCTACCATCGCCTCTACACTGCTTAGCGGCATAGCATTGTACATGGAAACACGCAAGCCGCCAACGCTTCGATGTCCTTTCACGCCAATCATTCCGTTTTGCTTGCAGAGATCTAAAAACTGCTTTTCTTTTTTCTCATCTTTAATGGTGAAAGTAGCGTTCATTAAACTGCGGTCTTCTTTGGCAACAATAGGTGTAAACACGGGCAACGAATCCAATGAATTGTAAAATAAATCAGCCCGTTCTTTTGCGCGTCGCTCCATCTCCTGCAACCCTCCTTCCTTCTTTATCCAGCGAAGCGTAAGCATCGAAACATAGACCGAAAATACCGGCGGCGTGTTCAGCAAAGAACCAGCTTCTATGTGCTGTCGATAATCCATGATGGTTGGTATCGGGCGTTTGATTTTACCTAATAACTCTTTCTTTACCACCAACAAAATGGTGCCTGCCGCACCAGCATTCTTTTGTGCGCCGGCATAAAGCAAACCGAATTTGTTCCATGGCATTGGGCGACTAAACAGATCGCTGCTCATGTCGGCAACCAATGGTGCGGTTGTATCGGGTAACTGGTGCCATTGCGTGCCTTCAACCGTATTGTTGGTGGTGTAATGCAGATATACGGCATCGTCAGGAACGCTAAATTGTTTGCTGATGTAAGAATGATTTTTATCTTTTGTAGAAGATACTTCTGCAACGTTTCCGAAAAACTTTGCTTCTTTTATAGCTTTAGTTCCCCAAATGCCGTTGTTGATGTAAGCCGCAGTTTTATCATTGTCCAATAAGTTCATCGGCACCTGCATAAACTGTGTAGAAGCGCCACCATGAAGAAACAACACTGCATACTCATCATCCAGTTGCATCAGCTCTTTTACCAATGCCTGTGCTTCATCCATCACTTCCTGAAACCACGATGTGCGATGACCAATCTCTAAAATGGACAAACCAATGCCATTGAAATCATGTATTGCATCAGCTGCCTGCTGCAATACTTCCTTTGGCAAAATAGAAGGTCCTGAATTAAAATTGTGCATCGTCATGGTTGTTTCATTGAGCCTGCAAAGTAAATTGTTTTGCCTCAAAGTGGTGTTATAATCACCGCCGCTTCCGCAGTTATACCTACAGTTTATACACATAACCGGCATCAGAATTTTGTAAAATATTTTTACGCTTATCTTTACTAACTTTTTTAGCAATTTATTTGCTGATAAAATAGCGGGCATGGATAAACAATTTATCTGCATCGCATGTTATACTTACTATTGATAACAACTAAAAACAAAAAGCATGATCGCAATTGTCGATTGCAACAGCTTTTATTGCTCGTGCGAGCGCGTATTTCGGCCCGACCTGAACAACAAGCCTGTGGTAGTGTTGAGCAACAATGATGGCTGCGTAGTATCTCGTACCGATGAGGCTGTTGCGATGGGTGTAAAGATGGCCGTTCCCTTCTTCCAGGTGAAAGACCTGGCAGAGCAAAACAAAATGGAAGTGTTTTCTTCCAACTACAATCTGTATGGTGACATGAGCTGGCGCGTGATGGAAACCCTGCGCGTTCTGGCAGGTAAAGACAATGTAGAAGTCTATTCGGTTGATGAAGCGTTTGTAAACTTAGGCGATGTAGAAGATGTACGCGCCATTTGTGAATCATTTAAGAACACCGTTGAACAATGGACCGGCGTGAAAGTGAGTGTGGGCGCGGCTCATACCAAAGTGCTGGCTAAGATGGCA
>CAZZZH010000357.1:0-3413 GCA_964658445.1 Ilyomonas sp. | reverse complement strand
GAAGCCGTTCTGCTACCACCCACGAGCCGCGATCGGGATAAATGTATTGCTGCGTGCTAATGCTGAAATACACATTGCTTTGCGGGTAATAAAAAAACGATTGCTGGCGGTTGTCGTTACAATTCTCATTGCCTCTTTGGTAGCCGCCATTCCAGCGTTGATCGTACTGGGCAGAAGCAGTATGGCTAATGAAAAAACTTGCTGCCATAAAAGCCGTGATGTAAAAAATCTGTTTCATAATTTAAACTGTTTATTTGCTTATACAGACTTCCCTGGAAAGACGTGGTAAAAGCGTTGATATGGGTTTAACATTTTTACAGTTTATTTCACTTGCTTAATATTGCATTACTTGCATCTTGTTTTTTTATACAACAGGCAAGGCATTTGCAAAGTATGTATTGCTGTATAAAAAAGAAAAACGGCAACAAAAAACAAGTGACGAGATGGATAAGAGAAGGGATATCAACAACAGAAAAACCGGCTTGTTTGCAAACTTAATAGAAGTATAAAGTTTACGATCTTACAACTAGTTTACGGCTTTAGATAGTATATTGAGAGAGAAAACAAAACAGAGAGTGAATACCTGATGGCAAAGAATTTATTGATAGTAGAATCTCCGGCAAAGGCGAAAACCATTGAGAAGATTTTGGGTGATGACTTTGAAGTAAAGAGCTGTTATGGCCATATCCGAGATCTTGAAAAAGATGATATGGGCATCGACATCAAGCACAATTATAAGCCTCGATATATTGTACCTGAAGACAAGCAGAAAGTGGTGAAAGAACTAAAGCAGGTCGCTAAAAAATCAGGTGAAGTATGGCTGGCAACGGATGAGGACCGCGAAGGTGAAGCCATAAGCTGGCATCTTTGCGAAGTCTTAGGTCTCGACCCGTTAACCACGAAAAGAATAGTGTTTCACGAGATAACAAAACCTGCAATAAAAAAAGCAGTGTCGCAGCCTCGTTTGCTCGACATGAATCTTGTAAACGCACAGCAGGCAAGGCGTGTATTAGATCGTATTGTAGGCTTTGAATTAAGCCCGGTTTTGTGGCGCAAAATCAGTATGCGCAACTCGCTGAGTGCAGGCCGTGTGCAGAGTGTAGCAGTCAGGTTAATTGCGGAACGAGAAAGAGAAATCAATGCTTTCAAAGCGGTTAGTTCTTTTAAAATAGAAGCCGTCTTTGCATCGCCCGATGCCAATGGAAAGACCGTAACGTTTACAGCAGAAGGCAGCCGGCAAAAAGATGAAGCCGGCGCGCAGGCTTTCCTGCAAAGCTGTGCTGGTGCAGTATACACCGTTAACGATGTGCAGGTAAAGCCAACGAAAAGATCTCCTGCTGCGCCTTTTACAACATCTACTTTACAACAGGAAGCCAGCCGCAAATTGGGCTATGGAGTAAGTAAAACCATGTTGCTTGCGCAAAAATTGTATGAGAATGGCCACATCACTTATATGCGTACAGATAGCGTAAGTTTAAGTGAGACCGCAATAGAAGATATTGAAGGCAGAATCAGCAGCCAGTACGGAAATAATTATGTGCAGAAGCGGGCTTATAAAAACAAAAACGAAAACGCGCAGGAAGCGCACGAAGCCATTCGCCCTACTTACATGAACAACACAACGGTGAATGATGCAGATGCCCGGCGTTTGTATGAACTGATCTGGAAGCGTACAATGGCTTCGCAAATGGCAGATGCGCAGTTGGAAAAAACAATTGCTAAGATTGGCATTTCTACTAACAAAGCTGAGCTGACTGCAGAAGGTGAAGTGATGAAGTTTGATGGTTTTTTGAAAGTGTACATGGAAGGAAGAGACGATGAGGATGAGAATGAGGAAGAGCAGGAAGAAGGCAGCCTTCCACCATTAAAGAAAGATATGAAGCTTGCCTTTAGAGAGATGAAAGCCCTGGAACGCTTTACCCGCGCGGCTCCCAGATACACCGAGGCCTCGCTGGTAAAAAAACTGGAAGAACTCGGCATTGGTCGGCCATCTACGTATGCACCGACCATCTCTACGATTTTAAAACGTGGCTATGTAGAAAAACGCGATAAAGAAGGTGCAAAAAGAGACTTTCGTATTCTGGTATTAAAGAACAATGAGATACACAAAACAGTAGAACAAGAAAACACCGGTGCAGAAAAGTCAAAGCTTTTTCCAACTGATTTAGGACTGGTGGTAACAGACTTCCTGAACCAGTATTTTAATGATGTGATGGACTACGGCTTTACTGCCAAGATAGAAGGCGAGTTTGATGAAATAGCCAGTGGAAAAGAGAAGTGGACCAAGATGGTGGACGATTTTTATCAGCCGTTCAAACTCGATATTGCCAATACGCTTGAGACGGCGCAACGGGCGAAAGGTGAGCGCGAACTGGGTGTTGATTCAGAAAGCGGGAAGAAGGTGATAGCCCGTATGGGAAGATATGGACCGATGGTACAGATCGGCGATTCTAACGAAGAAGAGAAGCCGCGTTTTGCCAAGCTAAAAGCCTCGCAAAGCATCGAAACCATCACGCTGGAAGATGCCATGGAACTGTTCCGTTTGCCACGACAGTTGGGTTTGTTTGAGGGCAGCGAGGTTACGGTAAGCATTGGGCGTTTCGGACCTTACATTGCCCACGACAAAAAGTTCTATTCGTTGAATAAAGAGCAGGATCCGTATAGCATTTCTTTAGAAGAAGCGGCGCCTTTTATTGAAGAAAAAAGAAAGGCAAAAGATGATCGCACCATACAGAGTTTTACCAAAGAAAAGATACAAATTCTGAAAGGACCTTACGGGCCTTATATCAAACAAGGCTTGCGCAATTATAAGCTAACAAAAGACCAGCAGGAACGCGCTGCTACACTAACTATAGAAGAAGTGCAAGCCATCATCGAAAACCTGAAAGCGAACCCACCAAAGAAAACTGGAAAGAAGAGCAGCAAGAAGAGTGCGTAGTGCTTTCTTGCTGCTGTAAAATTATTTTCGATTTATTGCTTTTGATTTGTCTGTGATTTACTTACTCGCAGAGTAAGTTACGGCTATCATATAGATTTAGTAACCTCTTTTTATTTATACTATTGTTTTAAACAATCTCTTTTACGTAGCAAGAGCAAAAGGAGGTTTTATCTTCAAGTTAATGATGAATTAATCACTATACTTTTTATAAAATTCTTGAATCCAAAGTTCTTGTCATCTTCTCAATTAATACATACCTCAGTGATGGTTTCAAGCTTTGTTGTCATATAAAACAGAAGCTTCTTTTTAGTACAATCGCAATAAAGTACAGCCTTCAGATCGGTAATTGGGCGGTCTAAGCATATTCTACAACGCCGATTGTAAATCCTCGTGAATTCTTGAGCCATATTCTTATCTCAGCATCAACGAGTGTTATTCATCGTGTATAAATTTCCATCACGTTTCCACACATCAA
>CAZZZH010000356.1:0-3417 GCA_964658445.1 Ilyomonas sp. | reverse complement strand
ATCCGTTTTTGAAATCCTTAATCACTTCCTGCTTACGGCTAAGCTGCCTCGAGAGGTACATAAACAAAGCGACTTTTGCAAAGTCGCTTGTCTGAAAAGTCATGTTAATAACGGGCAATTTTATCCAGCGGCTACCTTCATTGATTTCGGCACCAAAGAATAAAGTATAAATTAGAAGGGGTATCGAAATGAGGTACAATATCAGTGCAACTCTTGAAAAAATAGTATAGTTGATGCGATGTAAAAAAAAGATGACTAGTAGACCAACGAGTATAAACGAAAGCTGCTTAAAGAGGTAGATTTCGGTATTGCCTCTGTACATTTTATACGCCAGCGAGCCGGTAGCACTATACACCACCAACACCGACGCCAAAGCCAGCAGCAGCACACAGCTCCAGATGTATTTGTCACCTTTTGCTTTGCTGCTTAGCTGTTGAAATGGTTGTCGTAAACCGATTGAATTCGCCATAAAAAAACAGAATTATAAAGCTTTCACCGCATCTTTAAACTGCTTGCCTCTGTCTTCATAGTTTTTAAACAAATCGAAGCTTGCGCAGGCGGGGCTTAATAATACCACGTATCCTTTTTGCGCTACTTCAAACGATTTTTTTACAGCATCAGCGGCAGATGCCGTGTCGAACACGGGAACTATTTTATCGAACGCTTCATGGATTTTTTTATTCTCCAAACCTAAGCATACAATCGCTTTCACTTTTTCTCGAACCAAGTCTTCAATGGCAGCATAATCATTGCCTTTGTCTACACCGCCCAGAATCAAAACAGTTGGTTTCGACATGCTTTCGAGGGCAAACCAAGTGCTGTTTACATTGGTGGCTTTACTGTCGTTTATAAACTCGATGCCACGAACCACGGCTACCGGCTCCATGCGATGTTCCAGCGTTTCAAAACTTTCCACCGCTTCTCTGATCTTTTCCTTACGAATGTCCATCGTAAGCGCTGCAATGCCCGCTGCCATTGTGTTTGATTGATTGTGTTTTCCTTTAGCCGCAAAGTCGTAAATGTTCATACTCACGCGCTCTTCGTTTACTTTCAGCATTAGCTGGTCGCCCTTTACATAGGCTCCTTTCTTTGGTTCATATTTCATAGAAAATGGCAGAGATTGACTGGTTAATAAAATATTGTTTAGTTTTTTCATGATGATTTCATCATCCATATTATAGATGAAATAATCATCGTTTGTTTGTTTATTAATGATTCTGAATTTGCTGTTGATATAGTTATCGAAGCTATAGTTATACCTGTCTAAATGATCTTCTGTAATATTTAATAAAATGGCAATGTGCGCCCTGAAATCTACAATGTCATCCAGCTGGAAAGAACTGATCTCGGCTATGTAAAGCGGCTTCGGGTTTTCTGCTACCTGCTTCGCAAATGAGTAACCGATGTTTCCGACAATCGCACAGTCCAGACCCGCTGTTTTGCAGATGTGATACAGCATAGAAGTGGTTGTGCTCTTGCCATTGCTTCCCGTGATGGCTACAATCTTACTGTCGCCGGTAAAGCGGAACGCCAGTTCTATCTCGCTGATGAGCGGGATGCCTTTGCTTCGTATCTTCTTTACCAGCTCGTTTTTTTCAGGAATACCAGGACTCTTAATTATTTCATCAGCCATCAGTATTCTAGCTTCTGAGTGACTGCCTTCTTCCCATTCGATGCCATTGTCGGCCAGCTCTTTTTTATATTTTTCTTTTATGCTTCCTGCATCGCTAACGAACACATGATAGCCTTGTTGTTTGCCCAATAAAGCTGCGCCCACACCGCTTTCCCCGGCACCCAATATCACCACCGACCATACAATGTTTTGAGAGATGGCAGCCTGTACTTCAGTATCTATTTTGATGTCAGTCATAAACCATTTTTATAAAACACAGACATACAGATTTTGTACATAGATCAAGAAAATTTTAATTCCGGAACTATTCTACGCGTACAATTCTTATTTATGAAATGCATTGCACACAGTTCATCTTGTTACTGTTTTAAATCATCTGATTTTCAATGTTACTATCGAGAGCAACACGCATAGAATTGTAATAATCCAGAAGCGTATAGCAATCTTACTTTCGTGAAATCCTTTCTTTTGATAATGATGATGCAATGGGCTCATCAAAAAGATACGCTTGCCTTCACCATACTTTTTCTTTGTGTATTTAAAATAACTTACCTGCATTACCACACTTAGGTTCTCTACGAGAAACACACCACAAAAAATGGGTATCAGCAATTCTTTTCTTACAATCACTGCTAAAGCAGCAATGATGCCGCCCAGTGCAAGGCTTCCTGTGTCGCCCATAAACACCTGCGCCGGAAAAGCGTTGTACCACATAAATCCAACACAAGCACCCACCAATGCACCTACAAATATTGACAGCTCTGCAAGGTTTGGTATGTACATGATGTTGAGGTAATCTGCCAGCAGGTAGTTGCCGCTTACATACACAAACACGCCCAAACCCGCAGCAATAATGGCACTTACGCCGGCAGCGAGTCCATCTAAACCATCCGTCAGGTTGGCTCCGTTCGATACGGCAGTGATGATAAACGTGATGATGATGATGTAAGGAATCCATGTATAATCTTCAGCACCAGGTCCTATCCAGCTTATCAGTTTACTATAGTTAAACTCGTGTGTTTTTACAAATGGTATCGTGGTGATGGGCGTCTTTACCCTCGCAAACCGAACCTCCTTTCCATCGCGCACTCTTGTGATTTCGTTTACTGTTTTTTCGCCGGGGCGAATGCCGATTTCATTGCCATTATTATCACTTATAATTTCTCTTTCCACCACCACATTGCTGTTGAAATACAGCGTAACCCCGATGATAATTCCCAGTCCGATTTGCCCGATAATCTTTGATAAGCCAGCCAGACCATCACTGTCTTTCTTCTGGTATTTCTCGCCTTTCTGCTGTGCTTGTTTTCTGGCTTTCAGTTTAAAATAATCGTCTAAAAAACCAATGAAGCCAAGCCAGATTGTGCATAAAATCATCAGCCTGATATACACTTTATCAAGGTCGGCAAACAACAGCACGGGAATTAAAATGGCCAGCAGGATGATGATGCCGCCCATGGTTGGCGTGCCTTTCTTTTGCTGCTCACCGGCCAGCCCTAAGTCGCGCACGGTTTCGCCAATCTGATTACGCTTTAATAGATTGATCAGTCGCTTTCCATACAACGTTGCAATCAGCAGAGAAAGAATCACGGATAGCACCGCCCGGAAGGTGATGAACTGAAACAGTCCTGCACCACTCAGGTGAAATTCCTTACTCAGCCAATTGAATAAATAGTATAGCATCTGTATAGTTAGTAGCTGGTTGCTGATGGCATTCATTGTTAGCATCGTCCATCAACAGTCAACCTATTTCAATCTTTAAAAAACGCTTCATTGTCTCACTG
>CAZZZH010000355.1:0-3431 GCA_964658445.1 Ilyomonas sp. | reverse complement strand
GGTTCCCAAAATCGTTGCGTTGCTTCCCTGTTTTTCATCTACGCCATCAAAAAAGGCATCCGCCTTGGGCAGAAAAGCTTAGTACCGCCTCACAAAGTCCTTATTAACAACCAAATAGATTAAATTTTACAAACACACACAAACTTACAATTATGAAAAAAGCAGCACAAGCCGTTTACAATCTCTCCATCGCAGTCCTCTACAATTTTTTAAAATTTGCCTGGAATCTGTATCTCAACTATTGGGAAGAATTCTCCGCTCTCAGCGACGTTTACACCGAAGAGTATGGTCAAACTCAGTTAAAAGCCATCGAAGCCGCACAGGCTTTGCCCGACAACGAACAGCGCCAGGGCAGCCAGCAGAGCGTAGGCAACAAACTCACCAAAGCCACCAAAAAAGGGGTAATGATGTGGAAACAGCTAAAAAGCTTTATCATTAAATCCTACACCGATCCCGGCGACCAGCAAGCCGCTCTCAAGCAGGCCGGCATTGCCCACTACGACAAAGCCGCCGCCCCCAATTACAGCGAGGCCTCGCTTCTCTTGTCCGATGGTCTTTCATTTATCAATGCCAATATCGATGAACTCACGAAGGGTGGCATGCCGGCTCGCTTCGTCTCGGCCTACACCGAAGCCAAAACCGCTTTCGATGCTCAGCAGGCGCTCTATGGCACCGCCAAGGGAACTTCGAAAGATGGCACCGTAGATAAAGTCGCGGCAAACAACACCATTTATATAACCACAAAATACATGCTGGCAGATGGCGTAAATATCTTTGTCGATAAGCCCGAAATTGCCGCTCAGTTTACCAAGGCTGCCATCCTTCGTCTCATCACTACCGATGGCATCTCCGGCATCCACTTTGTGGTCCGCGATCTCGAAACTAAAATGCCGCTCGATACCGCTACCATCAACATTGTAGGTGTCAAAGGAACCTTCTCGGTCAACAAGCGTGGCGTTTACGATATTCGCCTGCCCAAAGCCACTTATTATTTCACGGTTACGGTTCCCGACTATCCGGTTTACCAGGGCAGCGTTGTGCTCGACGCCAACGTCATGCGCCGTGCCGAAGTTTTGGTAAAGAAAGCCGATTCCGCCACTGCCGTATCATAGTAGCGGAGCAGCACAGGCAAGAATAAACAAACGAAAGCCTTACCGCCGGCAAAGTGGTAAGGCTTTCGCTTTTCCAACACCTGTCTGTCTGCCGATGGCGTAAGTCGCCGTCGATTTTCCAATATGCTATATACCAAAAAGAGTTTGTTTACCTGCCGTTGCCGCATTGTTTCTGCAATTCACGCACGGGTTTCTGCAGTTCGCGCATTGCGCTCCGTTTCCGCTGTGGCGCCTGGCTAATCTTTGTTTCACAAATCAAACAACAAACAAACATTTATGAAACAAATCTCAGTTCTGGCGCTCTTAGCCCTTATTACGTTAGCATCCTGCAACAAAAACAACGACCACAACAGCAGCACCCTTACCGGCACATTCACCAGCAGCGATGTCGCTATGTTTGGTGGCAAAGCAAAGACATGGGTATCGCTTACCAATGGCGTTCCGCAGCAGTTAGCCATTTCCATCAACGACTCAGCTATGAACAGTTTGCCAACCGATGGCGACGATGAAATAGAAACACCCGTTTCCCTTCCATCGCAGGCATCTGCTACAGTCTTAGATCACGTCGTTATCGATTGGAACCCCCACGGTCATCCTCCAATTGGCGTTTATAGTTTCCCTCATTTCGATTTTCATTTTTATACCATTTCTAAAGAAGAGCAAATGAGCATTCCGGCATACGAAGACGACAGCACCGGCTTCCTGAAGTACCCTGCACCGCAGTACCTGCCCGCCAACTATGTTCCTATACCGGGCGGCGAGGCAGAAATGGGTACGCATTGGGTAGATGTTACCTCTCCCGAAATGAATGGAGGCGCGTTTACACAAACCTTTGTCTATGGCTCTTACAATGGTAAAGTCAACTTTTACGAGCCAATGATGACCAAGGCATTTTTAGATACAACCACTTCCTTCGAAAGAAGCATACCGCAGCCAGCGGCCGTTTCTAAAAGTGGTTATTATCCTACCAAAATCAAAGTATCCCGGCACAATGGCCTAACCGAAATTATACTCGATGGTTTTATACAGAAAGAAATGAAGTAAGCCAGCTTCGCAAAACAGGAACCGGTCTTTTCAAACAATGTCCCTCCGTTTGAAAAGACCGGTTTCTTGCTACAAGTCATTAAATAGCGAAAAGGATTCATGCAATTCACGCACGGTTTACTACAGTTCGCGCATTGCCTGCCATCGGTTGGCGCAAATATTTTTCACCAGGTTCCGGCTTGTCTTTATTTTAGTTCAGTGAAAGAAATTAAGATATTCGGTACAGCGTTTACGAAAAATGATATATGGGTCTTAGCCTTTGTGTTTCCCTATTATATCATTTACAATTACGTATTGCTGGGTCCCCTTTACTTCTCTAGCTTTCCCATTGCGATAACAGCTACAGCTGCCGTTCTGCCCATTTGGCCGGTATCCTGGTACATACACACCATTGCAGGCTTTAAAGTGCGAAGTTCTTATCCCGAAATCAGGCAAACGGCTAAACGGGTCATCTTATCGCTTTGCGTTTTTATACCCATTACCTGGATACAGAATATTCTGATTGTTTATTTTATTTCTGGTGTTCCCATGCTTCACTTTACTGTTACAGCGGAAAGTATTAAAAGTGTCTGCATAGCGGGGCTTGTTCTCAATATCATAGCAACAGCTATTTTCGAAGCCACTTACCTTGTCAACAAGTGGAAAAGTTCTCTAATAGAAACAGAGGAATTTAAAAAAGCCTACCTCCAAAGCGAGCTTGATAACCTCAAGAGTCAGGTGAACCCTCATTTCCTGTTCAACAGCATCAATTCCCTGTCCTCACTCATCAACGAAGACACCGATAAAGCCGAAAAATTTCTGAGAGAAATGAGCAAAGTCTATCGCTATCTTCTGCAGAACAACGACCAGGAGCTAACACCACTTCGCGTAGAGCTCGATTTCATCAATTCCTATTATCACCTCCTGAAAACCCGCTATGAAACCGGCATCAGTATGCAGGTGTCTATCGATGATAAATATCACCAGTACTTAATACCACCGCTTACGCTTCAGATGCTCATAGAAAATGCGGTAAAGCACAATGTGATACTTGAAAAATCGCCTTTACACATCCGGTTAATGATGGATGACAGCCACGAACATCTGATTGTGCAAAACAACATACAGAAGAAGACAACAGCCATTGAATCAAACAAAATTGGCCTGAAGAATATTAAGGCAAAATACAGGTTATTAAATCAGGATGAAGTGATAGTAGAGGAAAGAGACAACAACTTTACAGTTATCATTCCACTCGTAAAAAATAATTAAGTTATGAAGGTGCTGATTGTAGAA
>CAZZZH010000354.1:0-3466 GCA_964658445.1 Ilyomonas sp. | reverse complement strand
TTCTTTCCAAGCAGAGGTTTACGGTTCTGGTAGCAGCGCTGGTTTTATGTATGGTTTTAGCAGGTATTTTTAGAAACTCGCCCGGTTGTAAAAAAATGGTATCGCTGTCCTTTATTTCTATCTTCAGCTCGCCTTCCAGCACGATGAATAATTCGTCGGTATAGTTGTGGTAGTGCCATTTGTACTCTCCCTGCATCACCGCCATGCGTAGACAATGATCGTTTACCGTTTCGAAAATAAAGTTGTCATACGCTTTATCCACCTTGTCGCTAATTTCCCGGAAACTTTTCTTAGTTATTGTTTGTGGTTCCATTTGTTTTATGTTCAATCGTGGTGTTTGTTAGAAAATAGATGCCTCTAACAGCTTCGTTTTTCTGATCGGCTGGCATTTCTTTTTCGTCAGCCCAATACCGAATTGAAATACATAGAATTCCTAATGATGAGATGAGTTTAAGTCGGCAAAGCTAAAAGTCTTTTGTTGTGCGTTTATGCCAACAGGAACGATGTCATTCATTCTGTTTTTTGTTCGCTGATAGTTTTAATGCTATCCATGAACCTAGTAGCCCTAATAAAATGCCACTTAAAGTAACAAAAATTATTGTCGTAATGAACAATTGTGTAGTAAGATGTAATTTATTATTCCCCGCATTTGCACGTAATAATATTGACAATTTCCAACCTACTGTCGCATCAAAAAGTGCTAAAACTCCGCCCGAGATAACTGCTATTTTCTTGTCAGCTCTTTTTGCAATCACAAAAGGAATAGCAGTATAGATTACAAAAGAAAAGGGAAAAAGATAACCATAGTTGAAATTCATTTGCCGGGAAAGAATTGAACCCATAGTATCAAGCAGTTGTATTAAAATAAAGCCAAGTAGAATTGTACGTAATATCTTTCTCATACAGTTATGTTCTTAGTTGTTGCTGGTTCAATTTTGCTATTGCCGAATAAATAGTTAGATATTGCCACAGCTTGCTATTGACAAATATATTATCCGTACCCAACATGTCTACTCGCGAATGGAAATACATGCTAAAAAGCATGTATTTCCATTCGCCAATCTACAAGCATTGCCAGCCGCATCACATCTCAAATAGCATCTTCCTTTCACACTGGACCTTATCCGTGATGATTGACAGAGCAAACGTTTGGACAGTTACCCGAGCAAAACAAGTATGCAGTGAGCCCAGTGCAGAATTTTGTACTTTGCCGGATGAATCAGAAGCAGGCAGACTGACCGCGCAGGCTTAAGGAAGCAGCTACTGCGCTATCTCTTTTGTGTATGCCTGCGTGTTGTATCAACGGGTTATCCTCCGGCAATTTGTAAACTTCCAAGGAAGCACTTTCTTTCGTTACGATAAACTAACAATTATGAAACCCAGAATTTTACTTTTTGTAGCTGCCCTTGTTATGTGTTCTTTTTTATCGAATGGATTAAAAGCGCAGGTGAGTGTAAAAGACTCGCTGACATTGGTGGCTTTGTTTCATAGCACGAACGGAGAAAGGTGGAACCGGCATACAAACTGGCTGACGAGCAACCCTGTAAGCACGTGGTATGATGTGGGTGTAAAAAACGGCAAAGTGGTTCAGCTTGATTTGAACTTTAACCATCTTACCGGTAAGATACCGGAAACGATCGGAGATTTTGATAGTATTGTTGACCTTCAGATGAACGGGAATGAACTGACAGGAAGCATCCCTTCATCCATTGGTGAATTGAAAACACTGCAGGATATTTATTTGGCGGATAATATGCTGAGTGGAGAGATTCCCTCTTCTATGGGGAATATGACGAGCCTTCAGACGATATCAATGGGCGATAATCAATTCAGCGGAGAGCTTCCCCCCTCTTTGGCGAATTGTCCAAAACTATCAGGAATCTTATTGTATAACAATAAACTGACCGGCAATATTCCTTCATCGTTTAAGAATCTCGTTTTTTTAAGCACCCTAGAGTTGGATCAGAATTTTTTGAGTGGTGAACTACAGGATGTATTTGCAGATCATTGCCCGCTGCAGTTATTGTCTCTTAGCTTTAATAATTTTTCGGGTTCTATTTCCGCTTTTTTAGGCAGGTTCGGAATGTTATACGAGCTATATATGGAGAACAATCATTTTACCGGACCGATACCGGCAGAAATGGCCAGCTTACATAATCTTGGCTACCTGGATTTATCGTATAATGAACTAACAGGTGATATTCCTGATAATTTCTTTCAGCTGTTCAATATTTATTCAATGCAATTGAACAATAACCATCTTACTTATCACAACAACCTTCATTTTTCAGGTCATAATAAATTCAGCTATGCCGACTATTTTTTAGAAAATAACGATCTTACGTTTGATGGTTTAGAATTTCTGGTGCAGCGATTCAAGTTCGTTTCATATAATCCCCAAGCCAGGTTAACGATTCACAATTATCACAACAAGTTGGCCGTTTCGGCGGGGGGAACGCTGAGCAACAATACATACCAATGGTTTCGCACTGGACAAACGGAGCCAGTTACCCTTACAGGAGATTCTACTTTTCAACCAATGGTAAGTGGTATTTATTATGCAAAAATCACCAACTCGATTGTTAAGAACCTGATATTGAAAACGGATACATTTCATTATGCATTGCCAACATCAAAGACAGATTTAAAGCCTTCTATCGCTCCCAACCCTGCACGGGGAATAGTTTGGGTGCGTGGATTAGATGCTAAGAAAGAACTGAAAATTACAATTGCCGATATAAGCGGGTATGTATGGATGACAGCTAACAGCCGCCGACAAACGGCAATCAGCTTAGATGCGAGCCGGCTAAACCCGGGTAATTATTTGGTGACTGTGAGTGATGGAAAAGATGCAAAAACGGTAGAGATAGTTAAGGAATAAGAGAAGGTAAAAATTGAGGCGTGAAAAAGATGATTACCTTTTTCACTTCTCGTCCTTTTTTTATGCTTTGCAATATGGGTTGTGCCTCTTTTCGTGCCCGATGGTTGTGGTGCCGTAGTGCCCCGGATAGACCAGCGTTTTATCCGGCAAGGTATAAAGCTGCGTCCGGATGCTTTGCATCAATTGTTGTGCATTGCTAAGCGGGAAATCGGTTCGACCCACGCTTTCTTTAAACAATACATCGCCGGAGATAATAAAATGCTGCGCTTCGCAATAGAACGAAAGCGAGCCGGGCGAATGACCGGGCGTGTCTAATACTTTCAGTTGGTTGGCTCCAAAATCAATGACATCGCCGCCCTTAAGAAAATGAAGTTTGCCTTTGTAAACACTGGTAAACGAAAGCCCGAACTGAGCCGCAAACTGAGGCTGGTATTGCAAAACTATTTCTTCGGCAGGATGAATATTCAACTCAAGCCCGTAAGTGGCAGCAACGAAGGCATTGCCAAAAATATGATCGAGATGGCAATGCGTATTGATAAGCTGAACAGGCGTCAGTTTTTCGTTTGATAAATAATATTGTAAAGT
>CAZZZH010000353.1:0-3469 GCA_964658445.1 Ilyomonas sp. | reverse complement strand
ATGATAGACCCACCGGATACACACGACAGCACCTCTATGTGCTTCAATTGGTCTTCTTCTGCCAGTGCAGCCAACACGCCAATGTGAAATAAAGAAGCCCGGAAGCCGCCGCCCGACAAAGCCAGTCCCCATTTATTATTGCGGCGCTCGCTGTCGCTGCAAACATCGGCGCCAGATCCTGCAGAGCTTTCTTTAAACAGGCCTAAACACTTATTTAGTTCCACGTTGTTTACAAAAGAAACATAAGCCTCCAGCCCGCTGATGTTTGCATAATCAATATCAGCCTCGTTTTTTCCTTCTTTTAATTCTTTTGTATGCTGCCGGGTTTTGTAATCACTGTACCATTTTTTGCGGATGACCTGCAGATAAGCAATGGAAAGCAATTGTTGATTAAAGGTTCTTATCTCCCAAGGCTGCGTGGTTTTATCTTCTATGAACCGGCGAATAAACGGTTGCGCCATCTGGTATAAGCCCAAGCCAAAACAAGCTTCTGCTACGGTAGCCGTTGCCCATTTATCGTTTTTCAGTTTAGGATAGTCTGCCTCTTTTTCGCCAACCAGAAACCGGACAAGTTTTTCTCTAACCGACGAAAACCAGTCTTTTTTAGTAAAGTCAATAAAATAATTCAGGATAAACGTTCGCGCTGCTACAGCTTCCTTTAAGTCTTCTTCCATCTTCACTGTGAACCCTGTGTCTTGTCCCCATTCTTCCAGTTTGTCGGTCGCCATCAACTCGCACATATAAGCATAGTTGATAGCCGTAAAACCAGAATCGTTTCTTACATCATTATCCGTTCTCTTTTTTCCCTGCAAAAACGCCCGCCAATTAATATATCCTTGCTTATAATAAAAGCGTGATAAAATCAGGTTTTTAAATTGATGGTCATATTGCCATTTACGTTTATAAACGGCGCCTGCCAGCCCCAATGTCTCACAGTTAAGCGTTTCTTTTAAATCGAGATGTGCATGTAGTTGTTGTAGAGCTTTTTCAAACCGGAAGGAAGATGGCAGAGAAGTGTCTTTATAAAGGTATTTAGCAAGCGTTTGATAGTCTTTGACGCTAATGTTTATTTTATTCGCTTCATCTTCTTTCATTTTGCGAAGCAAAATCTCTGTGGCGTAAGCAAACTGGTCGTTAATCTCTAACTCTTTCAGCAGCTTTTTCAAATCGCCGCTTTCCATGTACTCACCTCTTAGCACATCACGCGCTTTATTAATCAGGGCAAGCTTTTGCGAAATAGTGTAAACAGAATGAGCAGGCATAACCGCTTTGATTTATGAAGTAAGGTAATTAAAGATAATATTACTACCTCTTTCACATCTATCAAAATAATTTCTTAGCGTATAGACAATTACTCGATCACCAGATACTTGTCTTTCTTCTTTTAATCCAATAATTGATTTTATTTCCAATCGGAAATACATTTTTTCAGAATGGGAACAGATTATTTAAATCAAAATTCTCATAATACTGAAAATAAAACATTTGGTTGATGGCATCATATTTCATTTATTGAGGTACGCTGTAAGATATTCTGCTAAGTATTGTTCTAGATTGTTAAGTCCGACATTATTCAGTATCAAACAGTCAAACATAAAATTCAGTAAAAAATCCAATCATGAAAAGAATCACAGTTATTCTTCTGACACTCTCAATTTTGGCTGCTCAATTAACAAACGCCCAGACTTGCCCTACCAGTGCTACTTATAGCAACCAGTCGGGTACATTTGATTTGACTACCGGCAAATCCATCGTTTTAAACAATGGTGGAACTTACCAGATTACCATTCAAAATGATTTTTCCTCAACTTCTTCTATCTGCATCCTGAACGGGTCTAAACTTACCCTGAGCTTTCAGAATGTAAACAACATGGGTAAAGGTGGTTTTATTAATGTAGACAGAAATGCAAGTTTAACCCTGAGCGGCAGCGGTATCAATAATTTCCCGCTTACAATCAATAACAATGGCACAACCACTCAGTCGGCTCTTATAACCTATACAGATGGTGCTACCATAAATAATACAGGTTCTTATACTATTAGTGCAATAGCTACGCTTAATAGTGGTGCTGTATCTTTTACTAATAGCGGCACATTAAGCCTGAGCACTTCTTTAAATTATAACAATGGAACATTTGCTGTAACAAATACCGCTTCGGGTGTTATTTCTTTCAGTAGCAATCTTACTTTATCTAACACAACAATTCTCAATTCTGGTACAATTAATTGTAGCGGTTCTGCAACCTTACAGAGCTCATCTGTCATTACTAACAAAGGATATGTAAACCTAAGCGGCGATCTATCTTTTAGCGGCGCTACATTCACTAATAGTGGTGTATTATATATTGCGGGTTCTACTATTGTCAACACGGGCAGCACTTTCAATAACAGCTGTACTATAAAAGAAAACGGAAGCTTTGGTAACAACGGCACAATGAGCAACACGGGTAATCTTATCTTAACCGGCTCCTTCACAAACCAGGGAACGTTTACCAATGGCAATACTGCTCAGGTTCAGGGCACGAATTTTACTAACAACAGCACCATAACCGGCAGTGGTAACTTCCTCTTCACCGGCACTACAATTAACCAGGGACCTTTTGATGGTACGAACGCTTCTCATAAAATCAATTTCTACGACGCTTCTAATTTATCATCTAATTATTTTGACGTTCAAAATACAACACCTACCAACATTACAAAAAATGTTGTAGTAGCTATCGTTGCTACTATCTTCACATCCTGCTCAGATGTATCTGCACCCGTTATCACAGTGCAGCCTTCTACCCAAACCTTCTGCAGTTCTTCTACCACTTCAGCAACTTTCAGCGTAACGGTTACCAGCAGCAGTACGCCTACGTACCAGTGGTATAAAAACGGTACTGCTATCTCTGGTGCTACGTCTAGCTCCTACACTGCCTCAGGCCTTACTTTAGCCGATACCGCCAACGCTTATACAGTAGGTGTTACCAACTCAGCCGGTACTACAACCAGCAGCAGTGCTTCTGTAAAATATATTATCATTTCCCAACCCACGCCGTTAACTCAATTCTTAGCTACCGGCAATGCTACTTCTTTTACTATTAAAACTTCTGGTGCTACCGCATGGCAATGGCAAAAAAATGGTAGCAACATCTCTGGCGCTACTTCAGTTAGCTATGCAATGCCCGTAGTAAATTATGCCGATTCTGGAAATTATACGGTATCAGTTTCTTACAGCGGTGGCACTTGTACCAGCAACGCGGCTGTATTGAAAACTTCTATCGTTCTTTATTCTAAATCTACCGGCAACCTGAACCTGCCTGCTACCTGGGGCGTAGCCACAGACGGAAGCGGCAGCTCACCGGTTGACTTTACAAGAGACGAGCATACCTTTATTGTAGCTAACCGCACAACAGCTGCTACAGCTGCCAGCTTAACCATTGCCGGCAAACTGGATGTAGCTAACGCAAACGTTACCATCACACCG
>CAZZZH010000352.1:0-3480 GCA_964658445.1 Ilyomonas sp. | reverse complement strand
TAACAATAACACTGACCGCGTTATCAATAATATTGTGCGTGTTATCGTCCTTTTTTTCGACAAAGAAGGCAACACACTTTCGGTTGAGTGCAACGAACACTCCGTTAGCCTCCTTTTTTATGGCGGAGAAATCAATATCAGCAAAAGAAACATCAATTTTTTTATCATTGGCTACTTAAAATGCAGCCGTAATGAGGGTACAAACAGGTTTGCAGCCCTCAAAACAAGAGTTGAGTATGGATATAATAGCATTCGTTCAGTCAACTAAGTTGTACGGGTAAACAATGGAGTGATGATAAGTGACGATCAGCAGATGATCATTGAATAGTAAAATAGCGAACATAGCAGTTTCACTATGTTAGATTGCTCCTTATTTATTCCCAATCACATCCATAATATGCGCGGTGCGGCTGTTCAGTTTGCTTTTGTGATAGCCATAGAGAAAGTAAATAATTAGGCCGAGTACTAACCAGGAAGCAAACCAAGCCCAGTTAGCGCCCGTCATGCCGGTTAATAGATACATGCAGGAGGAAAGCCCAAGCAAGGGAATGAGCGAGAAATTTTGCAGATAAGTAACAACGGAAATGATAATCATGGTAACCCAGAAAATAATGCTGGAAATATTGAGCGAAGCATTCTCCTCATTAATGTGAAACAAGCCGGTGAAATAGCCTCTGTTGTAATACTCAATTGCAGCAATGGCAATTAAAACAATTAACCCAAAGATATATTTGCCGTTCACAAAAGGCATGTTGAATTTACCAGCCGTTTTTTCCTTGCGCGGAATTAATAATACACCACCACAGACCAGCACAAAGGCAAACAAAGTAGCAATGCTGGTAAAGTCGAGCACGAAGGTTTTGTCGGTAAAAATAAGCGGAATGGCCACCAGCAAACCGGTAATAATAGTGGAGAAAGAAGGGGTTTGAAATTTCGGGTGAATGGTTTGGAAAACGGGCGGGAGTAAACCGTCGCGGCTCATGCTCATCCAGATGCGCGGCTGCCCCATCTGGAATACGAGCAGCACGCTCGTCATGGCAACAACAGCGATAATGGAAATCAGAAATTGCATCCAGCCTACATGCGTAACCTCGAATATTTTCGCCAGCGGATCGCCCACACCTTCAAAGCCTTTATAGTTGAGAACGCCGGTTAACACAAGTGTAAGAAGAATGTAAACAACCGTGCAGATAACAAGCGATAGAATCATGCTGCGGGGTAAATCTCGCTGCGGGTTTTTGCTTTCTTCTGCCATCACGCTGATGGCATCAAAACCAATGTAGGCAAAGAATACACCGCTTACGGCGCTCATTACACCACCAAAACCATTGGGCATAAACGAAGGCACGCCCGCATCATTCAGAGGATACCAGTTTCCGGGGTGAACGTAATAAGCACCCACCGCAATCACGAGCACCACGGCGCAAAGCTTTAAGATCACCATTACATTGCTGAAGTTGCGCGATTCTTTCACACCAATATAAACCAGCGCCGTAATGAGGATATTAATAATCAGTGCAGGCAAATCGAAAATAATTTTGAGCGAACCCAGCACCGGCGCACTGCTCCACGCGTGAAGCAATTCTGCGTTAGAAGAATGCGCCAGGAACGCCTCGTGCGCTTCCATATAACTGCAGGTAAGATAGTCGGGAATATGAATGTGAATCTTTTGTAGAAAGGAAGTAAAATAATCGCTCCAGGAGAAAGCTACGTAGATATTACCGATGGAATATTCCATGATGAGCGCCCAGCCGATGACCCACGCGAACAGCTCTCCAAACGAAGCATACGCATACGTGTAGGCACTGCCTGCCACCGGAATACGGCTGGCAAATTCGGCATAGCAAAGCGCCGTAAAACCACAAGCCACCGCGCAGATAATAAACAAAAACACTACGCCCGGACCCCCTTTAAAACAAGCTTCACCCAGGCTGCTAAAACTGCCTGCACCAATGATGGCGGCGATACCAAAAAAAGTAAGATCGCGCAGCGTAAGTACGCGCTTTAAACCACCGCCACCGGCATGGGCAGCTTCTTCGCTGGTGGCAGCGTCGGAGAGTATTTTATCTATATTTTTTTTCCGGAACAGCGGATTCGACATGTGTTGGTTTTGATTGCGGAAGTTATAGAAAAAATGATTGCAGTAACAGGCTGTAATTATGAATCGCGGCTTACGAGATAGCCCGCTAATTCAATCAGCGGCTTCTTGCGGACAGATACGACGGCAATATCTTCGAGATGCTGCATGGCTTTATCCATGTAGGTTTCCTTCAGTTCCTTTGCCCAGGCATCTACATTGCAGTCTTTATAAATGCGCAGCATCCGCTCTACTTTATCGGGCGCATTGTTATTGAGCAAGTCATCAATTTCTTTCTTCTGTTCTTCATTGGCAACCCCCATTGCCTGCAGTAATAAAAATGTTTTTTTATTCTGGCGAATATCGCCACCTACATCTTTTCCAAACTTTTCCGGGTCGCCGAAAGCATCTAAATAATCATCCTGAATCTGAAAAGCAATGCCGAGGTTTTTACCAAATGCATAGAGGTGATCGCAGTTGTGCGCACTTGCCCCGCCGATCATCGCGCCCAATTGCAAAGAAGCCGCCAGCAGCACCGATGTTTTTAGCTCAATCATCATTAAATAATCGTCGAGCTTAACGGCATCCTGCTTTTCAAAATCCATGTCAAGCTGCTGTCCTTCGCACACTTGTTTCGCCGTTAGGTTAAACAGGCTGATGATGCGGTGCAGGTAAGAAGAATTAATTTTATTTAAGTACTCATAAGCCACAATCAGCATCACATCGCCGCTAAGCAAAGCGGTGCTTTCGCCGTATTTATAATGCACCGTTTGCATGCCACGACGCAGCGATGCTTTGTCCATAATATCATCGTGGATCAGAGTAAAGTTGTGAAAGAGTTCAATGGCAGTGGCTACCTGCCAGGCATCGGGTTTAATATCGTCGAACAGTTCATTACCCATTAAACACAAGACCGGCCGAATGCGCTTGCCGCCGATGTTTAAAAAGTAACGTCCCGGCTCGTACAACGAGGCGGGATGCGAAGGGAAATGTTCCGTTTCAAAAAAATTCTTAAACCCAACTAGTAAGTCCTGGAAAGATTGCATGAACACCGATTATGATTCACGCAAAATAAGCTGCGAATTGTTATGGAAAAAAAGAATCGGGTTTTGCGGAATGCCTTGTTTCGAATTCATCGTTTCTTTTTGCTTTTGTTTCCGGCAGAACTTGAAAATCAGGTAGCATCCATCATAGCGAAACAATATTTTAGAACCAACTTATGAAAACCTTAAGTGAGAGTAACAATTCCGTTAGGTTTTATAACGATAGGTAAGCAGATTGTTAGCGTTGCGTTAGGTTCTCTAACAAAACCTAAGCAAATTGTGACTGTTTGGTTGGGTTTTGTGACAAAAGCTAAGGTGATTTTAACAGTTTCTTTCGGTTTTGTAACAAAAGCTAAAGTG
>CAZZZH010000351.1:0-3513 GCA_964658445.1 Ilyomonas sp. | reverse complement strand
GGTCAGTTTAAGGTATATCCGCATACAATAGATGTAAGAGTCAAACAATTGGTTAATTGGTTTATAAAAATTTTATTTTTTTTTGCAAAAGGCTTTCTCAACAGCACAGCAGCAACCAAAATTTCAAAAGGGCATCTCACCGAGTCAATCTGCAATCTTTTTCACAAAAGCAAGCAATTCTGCCACTAAAGTAAATACAGGAAATGACTAATGCAAAATAATTACTAAATAAATTAGTCTGCCAAGCCTTCTAACAAAGCGAAGCCTAAAAAAGGAAGCTTACATCTGCTTTTGTCCAGGCAAGTCATAAATACCAACCTCCTCCCACCTTCCTCCATACCTTAGCCGTACCTCCTTCAGAGCAAGTCCGCCAAACAGCACTTCCTGCTAAAAATCAACAACTTAGTAAATAAAAAGAAAAAATGGGGCAAGCGCAGAATTGAGGCATCAGGTACTCGGGCAGCGTAAAAGTAAAAAATTTATCTATACACAATACCACTATATAAAAAAATATTTTACCTTACACGTCTGTATGGCAATGCAGCTCCAATCATCATTCACCGGCACCGTCGGCAACCTCACGTTTTATAAATTATACAACCAGTATTATGTCCGCACCAAGTCGCCCGGCGGTGTACAAACAGAAGCCACCAAAGCCTGCCAGCAGCCCTTTGGTATGGCAGCCACGGTAGCCGCTAATCTCCGCCGCATCCTCCTTCCCGCTATTCCCAACCCAACAAGTAAAGAGGCGCAAAACCGTTTCTCCAACGCAGTACTCCAATGGCTTCGCTCAGATGCGTATCAGGCTTGCCAGTTTCCCTGTCAGGTGCAGGAGCTGCAGGGCTTTCAATTCGTGCCACAAACAACGTTGCAGCAATTATTACACATCAATATCAGCGTTTACATTTCCCTTGGAAAAGAGCTAACCATTCACCTGCCTGCCTTTACACCCAAACAAGATTGCAAAGCCCCGCAGGGTACAAAAACAATACAATTGGAAATAGCTTCAGGCAGCTACCATTTAGGTCAAAAGAAAATAACATCTGTCTTCCACCAAACAGTAGAAATTCCTTACATCAGTAAACGGAGAAAAGAAGAGATCATTACCACTCTGGTAACCATAGAGCCAAATCAGGTAATAGCAACAGCCGTTTCAATAGGATACAACAGTAAGCAGCCGGGCAGCCCGGTACCTATCCCGGTTAGGCAGCATAGGTGGCGGGCGGCTTCTGTCATTAGCATCGCTTGCACATAGTTTTGTTTCTCTGGTACCGGCATTCCTTATTACAGGCTTTACTTATTTCAAAACTTAATTTGCCAAAGTAGAATTCAGGCTCAAACCATCTCATTTCAGCTTCAACCATTTACTGCTACAATTCCCTTCTTCTCTCCATTGACATTTTTGGCAAAATAAGTATAACCCTCACCCTGAAAACATAAACATCACGAAAAACACTAAAAACAAACAGCACTAGTTCGGTGCAACTACACCATCAGTAGCAGTAAAAAAGAAGAGCCTTGCAGATTGCAAAGCTCTTCTTTTTGCGGACCGGACGGGACTCGAACCCGCGACCTCTGCCGTGACAGGGCAGCATTCTAACCAACTGAACTACCGATCCATACCTACCCTTTCGGGGCTGCAAATATAAGTGCAAACATTTTTTATCCGCAAATCTTTTCTACCTTTATTTTTACGTTCTTTTTATCGAAAATTAAGTATGCCGCAATATCCTAACAGACAGTTTATCGACTTTGAGCAGCCAATCAAAGATTTATATGAGCAGATAGACCAGACAAAAAAACTGGCCGCCAAAAATCCAAAAATTAATTACGAGTCAACGCTTCTGCAACTTGAACACTCCATTTTAGAAAAGCGCACCGATATTACCGAACACCTAACACCCTGGCAGCGTGTGCAACTGAGCCGCCATCCCGACCGCCCATATACGCTGAAGTATGTAGAAAAAATGATGACTAATTTCATAGAATTGCATGGCGACAGAAACGTGAAAGATGATAAAGCTATGGTGGGTGGTTTTGCCGAACTGGATGGTGAGACAGTAATGGTGATCGGGCATCAGAAAGGCGCTAACACCAAGCTGCGTCAGATGCGCAACTTTGGTATGGCAAACCCGGAAGGTTATCGAAAAGCTTTGCGCTTAATGAAACTGGCTGAAAAATTTGGCAAGCCTGTTATTACCATGATTGATACGCCAGGCGCTTTTCCCGGTGCGGAGGCAGAAGAGCGCGGGCAAGGCGAAGCTATTGCCAGGAATATTTATGAAATGATACGCCTGAAAGTGCCGGTCATTTGCATCATCATTGGCGAAGGTGCCAGCGGCGGTGCTTTGGGCATTGGTGTAGGCGATAAAGTACTGATGATGGAGAACACTTGGTACACTGTTATTTCACCCGAAAATTGTAGTTCTATTCTTTGGCGTAGCTGGGAGAAAAAGGAAGTAGCTGCCGAGCAACTTCATCTTACTTCTAAAGACATGAAAGGATTTGGACTAGTTGACGAAATTGTGCCGGAACCCATTGGCGGCGCGCATTGGGACTACGATGAAGCTGCCCGGTTGTTGAAACAATCTATTATTAAAACATTAAGCGAAATAAAAACCATTCCTGCCGAAGAACGGATAAAAAACCGGATTGAAAAGTTTAATAAAATGGGCTTCTGGGAAGAGTAATCATATTGAACTTTACACAAAAACGCCACAAAATATCTTCAATATTTTGTGGCGTTGTTTATAAATCGAATACTAATTATTCACGCGCAAAGTTATCACCGAAAATTTGTCTCCGCTTACTTTTATCATCACCGTTATATTGTAATTTCCTGAGCCGTTTAGTTTGCCGGCTACATACATAGTACCGCCATTTTCGCGCTGCGAAGTAATGGTGCAGGCACTGATTGTATTGCTGGCAAAAAAGCTTTTTAAGGAAGCGCCTGCTTGAGCCTTCGGTACATTTTTCATTTCATTGCTATTGGGAAGCTTTATGTCAATCGTGTTATCAAAATATTTTGAAAACTCCGTTGCATTTGCTGTTTTTAAAGCGTTCACCATATCTTCTTTACCGGCTTGTAAAACCGTAAAAGAAAACAAAGCCAGACTGACTATTAATAAGTAAAAATATCGTTTCATTTTATTCTAATTATACAGTTACTATATGAAGTTACGATAACTGAACGATGATTAGATGTAAAGACAGAACAATCGTTACTTTGCGTTTATAAATTCCTTTAGATTTAACAAATGGAAAAGAAAGTCATACTCATTATTATGGATGGATGGGGATTGGGCAAAGCTCCATCATCAGACGCAATACAACATGCAAACGTGCCTTTTGTTTCATCATTGTATAGTAAATATCCAAACACCACACTGGTTACTTGCGGTGAGGATGTTGGCTTGCCCGATGGGCAAATGGGCAACAGCGAAGTGGGTCACTTAAATCTCGGCGCCGGCCGCATTGTGTACCAGGAACTACAGCGAATTAACGTCGCAGTAC
>CAZZZH010000350.1:0-3527 GCA_964658445.1 Ilyomonas sp. | reverse complement strand
CATTTCGGGCTCATCTATATTCATTTCTTTCAATTCTATTATCATTTCGCTTTCATCCATCACCAAAAGCACCTCATCTATCACCATTTCGCTTTCATCCAACATCATTTCTTGCAATTCTATTATCATTTCGCTTTCATCTAACACCGTCCCGCTCTATTCTATCTCCATTTCGCTCTCATCCATTTTCGCAAGGCGCTGTTCTTTAATAAACAGAACTCATTTCGTTCATGTGTCGAAACTTTTCTCATTTTCCCGTTCTTCCGCCATTACTATCCCCCAACAATCACTCACTCATCCGCCACCACCTCATACGTTTTTCCCTTTTGTGTCGAAAAAGACAGCGTGTAGCCCACCGTAGAAGCCAGCGAGTGCACATGTAGTGCCGGCACCGATACCGGCAGCCGCGTTCTTACCGTGCAGGCATTGCCCGTTAGCGAAACAATCGTTGCTTTCGTCAGGTCATTGTCCTTCCAGTTCATCGCCACTTCAAAGCCGCCCCGCGCGCGCAAACCCTTTACCATCCCGCTTTTCCACGCATCGGGCAGCGCCGGCAGCAATAACAGTTCCTTGTCCTGGCTTTGCAGCAGCATCTCTGCCACGCCTGCCGTTCCGCCAAAGTTTCCGTCAATCTGGAAGGGCGGGTGCGCGTCAAACAAATTCGGGTAAGCCCCCCCGCCTTCGCCATAGTTCGTCTTGCCTTCCTGCGTCAGCCGCAGCAGTTTTTTATACAATAGGTAAGCATGGTTGCCATCCAGCAGGCGCGCCCAAAAGTTTACCCGCCATGCCAGCGCCCAGCCCGTGCTTTCATCACCCCGCATCACCAGCGTTTGCTTCGCCGCGTCCGCCAGTTGTGGCGTCCGTATCGGCGATATTTCGTTGCCGGGATACAAACCATATAGGTGCGAGGTATGACGGTGGTGCGGTTCCACATCTTCGTAGTCCTTATACCATTCCTGCAGGTTTCCTTTTTTGCCTACCTGCAGCGGGTACAGTTTT
This sequence comes from Ilyomonas sp., assembly GCA_964658445.1. Classification (GTDB taxonomy): domain Bacteria; phylum Bacteroidota; class Bacteroidia; order Chitinophagales; family Chitinophagaceae; genus Ilyomonas. The sequence goes on along the minus strand of CAZZZH010000350.1, from coordinate 2,528 downwards.
TTTTCTTTTTGTGCCAATGTATCGCGCAAAGCCACATCCACATTCAGTAGGGTAGAAGCTTCAGAAAGATGGTGGAACAAGTCGCGGATGATGCTCATATCCATCGTCGTTGCTACCGATATACCGGCTACTTTTTTATCGCCGTAGTAATACACATTTTCAGGCGAAACCGAAGGCGCTGTTACCAGGTGGCCGCTGCTGTCGGGTATCAGCCAGTCAAAGGTGAAGCGCGCCGCTTCCTTCATCAGCGGGTAAGCCGTATCACGAAGAAACGGTTTATCCTGTGTATATAAATAATGCTCCCACAAATCGCGCGAAAGCCAGTCGGCGCCCATACTCCAGGCTGCCCATTTCGGGTCGCCCTTGCCTCTGTCTCCCACCGGGTTCGACATAGCCCAGATATCCGAGTTGTGGTGCACTACCCAGCCTCTGGCGCCATAAAATTCTTTGGCGGTTGCCTTGCCTGTTTTGTACAGTTCTTCTGTCAGGTTTATCAGCGGCTGGTGCAGTTCCGAAAGGTTGCATTCCTCTGCCGGCCAGTAGTTCATCTGCACGTTAATATTCGTGGTGTAGTTCGAGCTCCACGGCGGTCGCACATCCTTGTTCCAGATGCCCTGCAGGTTAGCCGGTGCCTGCGGTGTGCGCGAAGAAGAAATAAGCAGGTATCGCCCGTAGTTAAAGTATAGCACTTCCAGCCCGTTGTCTTTGCTGTCGGGTTTGTCATACGCCTCAATCCTTTTGTCCGTGGGCAATGCAGAAGAGTTAAGTGTGCTGTCGTTAATGCGCAGCGATACCCGGTTATAGAAGCGATGGTAGTCAGCAAGGTGTTCACTCAGCAGTTGCGGGTACGTTTTCACAACGGCTTTTGCTAAGTAGCTCGAAGCGATGGCGTGTTCATCTTTACCTTCTTTGTCCGGGCATTTATCATAACCGTTAAACGAGGTTGCCGCCGAAAAAAACAAGGTTACATCCGTGGCATTTTCTATGTGCAGCCCGCTGCTGTCGGCAGTAACGGTTCCCTCGTTGTGCATCGCTTTTACCTGTAGTTCAAAACGCATCCCGTTGCATCCGCTGGTATCTTCGTAAATGGTTGGTTCTTTGTTATCGTTGTAATACGATGGATCCGAGTGCGCCGGCGCTTTCCCATGCAAAATCATCTCATCACTGCCTTCATTCTTTAGTGTGTAATGAAGCTGGCTTTTCAGGCTGATGGTAAGCGTTAACTGCTTCGGCTGGTCGGCCGTTATGCGCATCACTATCACCTGCGCCGGGGCCGATACAAACGTTTCTCTTTTGTAAGTAATGCCACCCACCGTAAAGGTTGTAACCGATACTGCATCCTGCAGGTTCAGGTCTCTGTAATACGCTGTGGATGCGGCTTCCGGCAGTTGCTGGTGTATCATCACATCACCCAGCGGCAGGTAGCTTTCTGAAAAAAAGCCTTGCATTTTTCGCGTATAAAAGTCGGCACTGTCAAATTCATTTTTGAACAGGGCTGCGCGAGCTTTCGGTAAATACGTTTTGGCTTCTGGGTTAATGTTATGCTTCACCGGTCCGCCCGACCAAAGCGTGGCATCATTCAATTGCAGCAGCTCTTCTTTCACACCGCCAAACACCATCGCGCCAAGCCTGCCATTGCCTATGGGCAAGGCTTCCGTCCACACCGAAGCAGGCTGCGCATACCACAGTTTATTTTCATTTTGCGCCACGCTTATCAGTGTACAAAAGCAACAGCAAATCAGCAGGATGTATAGCCGCATATCGTTAAGATTTTCGGCTTAAAAGTAGGGCTTCTTTATAAATTGTAGTATCTACATTTATTGTTCACTTTTGCATAAAATAAAAAAGGACACAGTAGAAACTGCATCCGGTTTATAACACATGAGAACTATTTTTTGGTAAGGTTATCTGTTCTGAAATTACAATCCTGAACGCGATAACAGCAGCAAGATAGAATGAATCATTCGTTCAGAAAACAGTCAGCCGCATCTTTAAGCAGAACTTAATCCGGATTAAAAAAAAGGCATCATTTATTAAAAAATAAGCCGCTTTTGGCTTCTCTTTTTATCTCTTTTTAATCTGGCAAAAACACGTTTTCGCTTCTTTCGCTTCTCCCTGTTCACCACGCGCAAACTATATTTGCCTTTATGGCAAAAGCGGTTTCGGAAACACCTTTGATGCAGCAGCACAATGCGATCAAGCAAAAATATCCCGATGCGATCCTGTTGTTTCGCGTGGGCGATTTTTACGAGACGTTTGGCGAAGATGCTATCAAGGCTTCGCAGGTGTTGGGCATTACCTTAACCAAACGCAACAACAGCGCGCCTTCTTCTAGCGAGCTGGCAGGCTTTCCACATCATGCCCTCGATACTTATTTGCATAAATTAGTAAAAGCAGGCTATCGCGTTGCCATCTGCGACCAGTTGGAAGATCCCAAACTTGCCAAAGGCATTGTAAAGCGTGGCGTAACCGAAATGGTAACGCCCGGAACGGCTACCAACGATAAGCTCTTAGAGCACAACAGCAAC
>CAZZZH010000349.1:0-3550 GCA_964658445.1 Ilyomonas sp. | reverse complement strand
GCCGGTTTGTGCGTTTGCACAACGGGCGGGGATGGTGAGGGTAGTGCGGGAGCAGGACGGGAAGAAGATTGAGGTGACAGTGGATGGGAAACCGTTTACAACGTTCTGGTACCCGGATACACTGGAGAAGCCGGTGCTGTACCCATTGGTGGCGGCGAATGGGACGACGGTGACGCGTGGGTTTCCGTGGCAAACACGGGCGGGTGACCCGACGGATCATCCGCATCATGTGGGGTTGTGGCTGAACTTTGAAAATGTGAACGGGCTGGATTTCTGGAATAATTCGTATGCAATCCCCGCTGATAAGAAAAGCGGGTATGGATGGATTCGGACGGATAGCGTTTTTGGAATGAGCAGCGGGCAAAAGGGCGGATTTTCTTACCATGCGAACTGGACGAATGGGAAGAGGGATGTGTTGCTGGAAGAGGTGACACAATACGTGTTTAGCGGGAAGGAGGAAGAGCGGATCATTGACCGGATTACCACACTGACGGCAGATACAACGGTATTGTTCAAAGATGCTAAAGATGGGATGCTGGGGTTGCGGCTGGCGCATGAGCTGCAGATACCTTCGGCGGACGACCAGCAATTTACGGATGATAAGGGAAATGTGACTACGGTAAAAGGAGGTGCGGATAGCGTGGCGACGGGTAATTACCTGACGAGTGAAGGAAAGACGGGAAATGATGCGTGGAGCACGAGAGGCAGGTGGTGTAAGGTGTGGGGAAAGATGGGTGGAGATTCGGTGAGTATTGTTATTATAGACCATCCGCGCAATGTGAATTATCCTACGTTTTGGCATGCGCGGGGATATGGCTTGTTTGCGGCGAACCCGCTTGGAGAAGCTGTTTTTACGAATGGTAAGAGTGCGAAGAATTTGACTTTGCAAAAAGGGGAATCGATGACGTTTCGCTATAGGATTGTGATACAGAATGGGATGGGTACGCTTTCTACCGCGGACATTAACCAACTGGCGGATCAGTTTGGGTCTGAGTGATGGTGCATGGCAGGTGATAGACTACTCTGCGGCATGACGCGGTGTTGCCGGCTATAGCATCTTGTTAATCTGTATTCTTTACTCCATAATTTATTATCAACTCTAAAGCGGCTGAAACCGAAGTCACTTCACATTTAGCTAAATACACGTTATGAATCGGTTGGGTACTGCTTCTCGACATTACCGAGCAAAAAAGTCCGTCAACCTCTTTGTGAGTCTTTCCGCAAACAATGTGGCAAAGGATCATTATTTTGCGTTTTTATTGTTATATGAAAAAACGATGGCTGGCACTTGCCTTACTGATGGCAACATTGGGTGCAAACGCACAAACCGATTCTACCAGGAAACAACCTGAACAACCCAAACCGTGGGAGACTGCCGACTGGGCTAACCGTAAGCGGTACCAGGCCGATAATGAAAAGTTCGGCACTTTTAAGCCCGGGCAAAAAGGGGTGATTTTTATGGGTGATTCCATTACCGATGTATGGATAACCAATGATTCCTCTTTCTGGTCGTCGAATCCCTTTCTCGACCGCGGCATCAGCGGGCAAACCACTACACAAATGCTGGTACGCTTTCGCCCGGACGTTATTGACCTGAAACCTTCTGTGGTTGTCATTCTGGCAGGCATCAACGATATTGCCCAGAACAATGGACCCATCAGTATACAGGATGTGTTTGGCAACCTACAATCTATGGCGATACTGGCAAAGGAAGCCGGCATTAAAGTGGTGCTCTGCTCTGTACTGCCGGCGAACCATTTTCCCTGGCGCTCCGAAATAGTACCTACAGATAAAGTAGGAGAGCTGAACGCCCTGCTAAAAGCGTATGCACAAAAGAACAACATTGTGTACCTGGATTATTATTCTAAAATGGCAGACGACCAGCGCGGGCTGCCTAAGAACCTGGCTACCGATGGTATTCACCCAACATTGGAAGGCTATAGAATTATGGAACCGATGGTGCAAACTGCTATTGCAGAGGCTTTGAAGAAGAAATAGGTTGTTGTTTTCCAACCTCGTACTTCGCCTGTAGCGTATCGCTAAGGAAAGTGTCTGCATCGCTGTCTCAAGGTCTGCGAGTTTATTTTGAGCCCTTTACTCACTACGCTTTATTAGCGTTACTGAGCGGCTATACTGCACGGTAAATGACCTTAGCTCATAACTTCTTGGCGAACGTTTGCAACTTCGCCGCGCATCTATCCGTAAATCTGCTACTTCCTTTTAGAACGCTTGGGTTCTTCCAACTAATTGTTGTTTGTAGCCAAACATTGAATCGCCTGGCACTGGGAGCGAAGATAAGCTGGTGCAGGCAACGGCAGGTTGAGCACTGATGATACCTAGCAACCTTGCAGCGTTGCCTTGCGCATCGCACAATGCCGGAAAGAAGCATGCAGAGAACGAAGACTATCAAGAGGCAGAATGAATAATGGAATGTTCCGGTTCGGCTTGAAAATAGAGTGTAAATTTTGTGCCTTCACCGGGTTTGCTTTCCACCGCAATATTTCCTGCCGAGGCATCTATCATTTTTTTTACAAGATATAAGCCAACACCAGTGCCTTCTATATCGTCATCTACCCGGCTATAAATCGTAAAGATTCTGTCTAACTGGTCGCTGTGTACGCCAATGCCATTATCCTGAATAATCAGAAGTATATTGTTATGTTCTTTTAGCGTATGAATATCTATGACTGGTGTTTTTTTGCCCTTAAACTTAATGGCGTTTGCCACCAGGTTGTACACAATACTTCTCAGGTTCTTTTTAGAGAAAGGGATATGCAGTACCTCCAGCTTTTTGTTGATGACAGCACCCGATATTTTAATCTTGTCATCCAGGCTCCATTCTACGTTATGCATCAGCTCCATCATGTCTACCCTTTCTTTTTCCAGCATACCATTCTCTGCTTTACCCACATCCGCTATCTGGTTGATGAGCGACTTGAATTTTTTGATGGATGATTTAATTACATGTAATATAGGAAGTGCCTCCTCGCTGTTTAATGACAACGTATTCATTACGTCGATGCTGACTTCTATATTACCCAGCGGGGCTAACAGATCGTGAGAGGCAATATGCACAAAATTGTCCAGGTCTGCATTAATGCGTATCAGGTTTTCATTTTGCTTGTCCAGCTCTTTTTGTATTTTCTTTAGTTCCGTTATATCGCTAAACGTAATGATAGCGCCACTGATCTCGTTATTCGCCTGTTGTATATAAGGCATGGTTATTACCTGGTAACACTTACTGTTAATGGCTTCTACTTCTTTTGTAATTACATTTCCCCCGGCTATTACTTGTTTGATGTCTTCTAATATGGTTTCAAACTTTATGTTGGTAGAAATATTGCTCAGTGGTCTTCCTACATCAGTCGGCAACAGGTTAATCAGCGTTACCGTAGCCGACGAAAATTTAATGAGCAGTAAATCCTTGTTTACAACCAGTTGTCCGGTTACGTTGCTTTTGAAATAATTGTTCAGATCGTCGTTCAGGTCCTGCAGTTCTATATTCTTAAGCTGGTAGTCGGCATTTATCGTATGCAGTTCTTCATTTATC
>CAZZZH010000348.1:2677-3562 GCA_964658445.1 Ilyomonas sp. | reverse complement strand
GCTTCCCCAAAGCCTATACTAACAATTTTCTGTTTTAAAATTGAAATTCTTACTGCGGCATAGTACTATCGGCCACATACAGGAAAGTAGTGGGCTGAATCTTAAACAGCCGGACGTTGTTCATATCCTGGCTCGCCGTCATGCCAATAGAGTTGATAATGTTGCCGTTTGGCTGGTGTATATACACAGGTTTATCGGTATAAAAGTTTCCTTTCATCTGGTCCCACCACAGTTCGTTGGTGCGCATGGTATCGCCTTTTATATTGTACACCACCACGCTGTCTCTCAGCAGCACTTTGCTTTGGTTTTCCATATACCGCCCATATTTGGCAAAAAGCTGGCTTTCTACCACAGTGCTATCGCTGTAAAAATCTACATGCAGAGTTTTAGGAAATTCTGTGCGTGGTGTATCTGCCTGTATGCGCAGCATCACGGGCGCGGTAAGCTTGGCTTTTACCAGCGCATCCTGGCTTAGGTAGCTTACAATATCGGTAGCCTGCTCTACGCTGGTTTTTTTCCGGCTTAAATCTTTTACTTCGTTAATATCGTTTTCGCAGGCGCACATAAAAAAGCAGCTTCCTGTAAAAGCTGCTCTTAGAATATTTTTATAGGTAAAAAAGCTAATCATATTTACGCTTCTGAAACCAGAGATCGCTCAAAGATAAACCCAGCGAAAGCTTGAAGAAATTCTCCGTTATATTATTAACGTTTGTACCACGCTTGCCTATTTCGGCAGCTAGGTTAACCATTGTTTGCTGGTTAGAGTAGCGCTGCACCTTTAGGCGTATACCCATGCCCAGTGTTACGGCTGTTGTTTTTAAACCATTGCCATCGGCATCTATATAATCTTTGCCGGTGTAAATGCCCAGCCGGTAAGTATTACGG
>CAZZZH010000348.1:0-2667 GCA_964658445.1 Ilyomonas sp. | reverse complement strand
TGGTCACCTGGTCTTGCAGCCCGTTATAGCGGTACTGGCTTCCCCAGTTGCCGGCGGATAGTTCGGCACCTACCATCCATTTGTTGATGAGTACTTCGCCCACTTTCAAGTTTTTGGTAAACATAATGCCGGCGTTGAAAGTAGTTGGCAGCACCACCTTATCTTTTGGGTTGGTTTGATACTTTACCGTGTCATAAGGAAGTACCGCACCGTCAGCATTGTAAAAATAAGTTTCGTTCAGCACGCTCGAGTTCACATTCAGGTTCTGCTTCAGCATGGCATCGGCACCAATGGTAACGCCGTATACATAGGTAAGCGACTTGTTCAGGCTGTCTTTTATTTCCTTCAGTTTAATGTTCCATTGAAAGCCGGCGTTGGCAAACAAGCTGTTGAAATTGCCGGTGCTGGCAACGCTTCCGTTGTGGTAGCCTATCGAATCGTTAATCAGGATTATGTTGGTCGTAATTTCCTTTCTGCCAAAGAGGTAGCCGCCGTTGGCACCCAGACTAAAGCCGCCCCAGCGTTTGCCAAGACCTACAAACGCTTCGTTCAGTCCGCCGCTACCGTTGTAGATGGTGTGCAGACTATCGGGCCCGCGGGTAAAACTTTCAATGCTATAATTAATGCGGGAAAGAGGTTTTAACCCTGCTGCAAGCCCAAAGTGTTTCTTATTAAGCGGGAAGCCCACCAAAATGTACGAAGGAATGAAATTAACAGAGTTGTATTTTAAAACCGGGTTCGCGTTGTGCAGCGTTCGGGCATCTATACTTACACCAATGTCTAAGGTAAAGAAACCACCGTTTACGTTTTTGTAAGAAGCCATACCGCTGTAAGAAGCCGGGTTATCTGAGTTGATGGTAGTGCCATCGGCATAAGCAGCACTCATGCTTGCCAAGCCGCGCGCAGCAATGGTTTGCGTAGGATACAGGTCGCCAATGCCATATCTTGAATAAGGCGAATTTTCTTGTGCAATGGCTTTGGAAAACGAAAAAATAAGGGAAACAAAAAGAGCTGTATAATTAATGATTTTCTTCACTGATAGCATATAAACCTTTATATAAAAAATAAGGGTCTGCAAATATCTTGTTTTTGAGATGCGGCTGGAAAAAGGGCATATTACCCCCGGTTAAATGCGCGTTAAAGTTCCTGTATTTCAAGGCATATTCATCGACGAAACCATCAATTTCCTTGCTCATCCCAAGTATCACACCGCTTAATAAATTGGTCCGGGTATCGTAGCCAATGAGTGGAAAATTCCAGTCGGGTTCCACCATCGGAAGCAGCGCAGTATGATCGTGCATTGCCTTAAAACGCATCTCTAAACCGGGTGAGATAGAGCCCCCTAAGAACTCTCCAAACTTATTGATGAAATTAACCGTAATACACGAGCCTAAGGCAATAACAAGGTTGTGTTTACCGGGGTATAAATCCACTGCGGCAGCCGCCAACGCCAGCCGGTCGGCGCCAATGGTTTCCGGCTTGCCAACCGGGGTGGTAAAGGGTAGTTTGCTTTGATAAGACAGCTTATGAAACAGTGAGCTTTTTGCCAGCAATTCTTCTATCTCCGGGGCATGATGGATAACGGAAGACAAAATGGTTTTATCAGGATGGTATTGTTGCAGGGTTCTCTCTACCGTCTCTGCACTGCCATCCTCCAAAACAATCACCTCCTGCAAATTCTTTCCATGAAAGATGGCGCACTTTAGCCGCGTATTACCAAAGTCAAAACACAGTGTTGTTTTCATGTTATGTATAAAAGAGAAAACCTCGAGCGAAACAAACTTTTTACGGGACGCCCGCAAGGTAGGCAATCCTACAGGTTCAAATCAAAGCCTTTCAGCTCTTTAAAATGCCCGTTCAGTTTCACTCTTTCCTTCAGCAGTTCCGTACCCATCACGGCAGGCAGCACTTTCTTCAGGTGGCGTTTCAGGTATTCCAGGCGCTGATCTTCCCGCATCAGGCCCAGCAGCTCATACTCCTCTTCCAGCGACAGACCGGCGTGGTGCGCAATATCATAGCTATGCAATTCCTCATCCGGCTTTTTGAAGTCTTTCTCAACCTTCAGTAACTTATGCAACTCGCGCAGGCCGCCTATCACACGCTTCATCAGCTTCGCATGAGTGTCATTGTTATTCGCCGGGTAGTCTACTATGGCGCCGCTATACAGCTTGTCAGGTATATTTTTTATCACTTCCAGTATGCGAAACACACTTACACCCTTCGTTCTCAGGTCCATCCTGCCATCATCATGCACCGCAGCTACCTCTGTTATCTCTACCAATGTTCCCATCTCGGCTACATTGTTTTTCAACACGGCAGGAATGCCAAACGGTTTCTTCTCTTTTATGCATTCGTTCATTAACTGCTTATATCTTTCTTCAAAGATGTGCAGGTTCAGTTGCTCGCCGGGATATACCACAATTTCCAACGGAAATATCGGGACAAAATTGATCATAAAAACAAAGGTATAATTTACCTTAAAACTGCAAAAACGCAGCCTTCTGCCGGAATGTTAATTTGAAAAAACACCGCCCGCACCACCGCCTTCCGCCGGGGGTGGTACCTCGTCGAAAACGCCTGGTAGGTGGCCGAAATCGCCTGGTAGGTGGTGGGAAACGCATGGTACCGTGTTGTAAATGTTCAAATGACCGTGGTATTTCGTCAAAT
>CAZZZH010000347.1:0-3568 GCA_964658445.1 Ilyomonas sp. | reverse complement strand
AGGATCAATAATAAGGGCTTCCCGTTTTTCGTTGGAGAGAATGTAAGTATTCTCCTGAAGAGGATTGAAAGTGAATACTTCTACATGAATCATAACATCTTATTTTTACAACCTGATTTGTGCCTAACTTTAAATTTTAAAGACCGGATATGCAAAGTTATCGCTTATTAAGTAGCGTATTTATTTTTTTGACAGCTTGCTTTCCTTTTCTTCTATCTGCACAGGTAAACACTGTGGACTACGGTAAGAACCGCATTCAGTATAAAAAGTTTCACTGGAAATTTTACCAGACAGACAATTTCAACACATATACCAACCAGGGCGGCCTGGAGCTGGGAAAGTTTGTGGCGCAGGTAGCAGAAGAAGAACTGAAATCGATTGAAACGGCGACCGAATACTCGCTGCAACGCAAGGCAAACATCGTTGTGTATAATACCTATGATGACTATAAAGCCAGCAACATCGGGCTGGGCATCGACTGGCAAAATTCTGGCGGGCTTACCAAGCTGGTAAACAACAAAATGGTGCTGTATTACAAAGGCGACCACCAGGATCTGCGGATGCAGGTGCGGCAAGGCATTGCGCGGATATTGACCGACAACATTTTGTTTGGAGACGACATTGGCGAAGTGGCGAGCAATGCAGCCTTGCTAGACTTGCCAAAGTGGCTGACAGATGGTTATGTAAGCTATATAGCAGAGAACTGGAGCACGAAGCGCGATGATGAACTGAAGAGCGCCATGCTAAGTGGCGAGTACAACAAATTTTACCAGTTTGCCTTTAAGCAGCCCGACATTGCAGGACATGCTTTCTGGTATTACATTGCCGAGAAATACAAGAAAGAAAACGTTACTTATTTTCTCTACCTCGCGCGTTTGTACAAGAACCTGAATACGGCATCACAACGCATCTGCAAGAAGAAATTCAAAGATGTGCTGGACGATTTTATGCAGTATGAATCGCAGAAATATTTTGATGATATCAAAGGCAGGCGCAATGCGCCGAAAGGCAAGCTAAGCGTGGTGGAAGAAACCACCAAGAGCGATTACTTCCGCTTCAACGGCAACCCGAACCCAAGGAATAATTCTTATGCGGTAGTTGAGTTTACTAAAGGTGTTTACCAGGTAAAATATGTAGATAACCTGTATGATGAACACGTGCTGCTGAAGTATGGTGTAAAGACACAGCAAGGTGATATCAACCCCAACTACCCCATCCTTGCATGGGATGGAAAAGGCTCAAGACTATTGGTGATTTACTGGAAGGAAGGCAAGATCAATTTATTTGTGTATGATGCTATTGCCAACATCAAACGCTTTAAGCAGCAGGTAAATGCTTTTGACCAGATATTGGACGCGGGCTTTATGCTCGATGCCGGCACACTGTTGCTAAGTGCCGTGAAGAACGGGCATTCAGACATCTTTACTTATAAGGTAGAGACCGGACGGGTAAAGCAAATTACCAACGATGTGTATGATGATCTGAACCCAACAGTGGTGGCATTCCCCAACCGCGTGGGCATTATCTTTTCGTCAAATCGGCCCGGACCTACTGCCGCCAACAGCGATACCGCAATACCCAGCCGCAATCACTTTAATGTATTTTTGGTTGACATTAACAACAACAGTGAGCTGAAGCAAATCAGCCAGTTGACCAATGTAAAATTTGGCGACGCCAAATACCCGATGCAATACAACGTAAACCACTTTACCTATGTAAATGACGAGAACGGCATTGCCAACCGATGGGCAGGTTTCTTTACCACGCAACGCAATGGTTTGGATACTTTGTGGTATGTAGGCGACCAGATTCTTCGCAACCCAAGCTTAAAAGAATTAGACTCTACTTTATCTGCCTGGCAAAAAGAAAAGCCCGATAGCGTAAGCTATTTTCAGGTGTATAAAGATTCCACCTACACCTTCCCGATTACCAACTACCAGAGTAGTTTGCTGGAGACGCGCATTTCGGGAAATAACGGGCAGGTAAGCGAGATAAGACGGGAAGGCGACTATAAGTTTTTATATAAATTAAAGCCCGATTCACTTGCTTTGCGCCGCCGCAATGTGAACCCAAAACCAACGGCTTATATCAAGCAATTGCTGATACAGGAACGGCTGGCAAAAGGAGCTTCTACCATTGTTCAGCCAACAGATACTTCTCAGGGTAATAAGAATGATCTCTTTCAAAACGAGTTTGATAACGACAAGCATGATACGGCTTCTTCAGCATCTTCATCAACACCAACGCCGGCAACTGTGTTACCAGAGAATAAAGGCATCCTGGCAGATGCAGGCTTGTTTAATTATGGTTTAAAATTCAGCGCCGATTATGTGCTGGCAGGTTTTACCAATAACGTTATCATTAACCGTTACCAGCCTTATGGCGGCGGTGGCGGCCCCATACAACTGAACAATGGTCAGGATATAAGCTGGGCTTTCCGCGTAGGCGTAAGTGATGTGATGGAAGATATCAAACTGATTGGTGGGTTCCGCTTTGGCACTAGCATCCGCGATAAAGATGCATTTATCTCCTTCCAGAATTATCGTAAGCGCATCGATTGGGGGATAACATATTATCGCAGTAATGTGAATAATTTTCAGGGCTTTTACCATTCGGGGCAAACAGATTCAACAGGTTTTGACAAAAGTCTTTTGTCGAACAATCTGGTTACGAACCTATATCAGGCAAACGCTTCTTTCCCGATTGATGAAGTAAGAAGCGTGCGGGTTACAGCCGGTGTAAGAACCGATAAGGGCATTCTGAAACCTTTCCCTTACCCAGATGCTTTTAAGCTAAAAGACTCGGTTGCTAAAACCTTAATCGCCCGTCTTGAATATGTATATGATAACACCATATCGCCTGCACAAAACATCTGGAGCGGGCTGCGCTGGAAAGTATATACCGACTTCTGGGCGCCGATGGGCAAAACGTCTTTAAAGGGTAAGCACATCTTCAATGTAGGAGCGGATGCGCGGTACTATGTTCCTATCTATCGCAACTTTATCTGGGCGGGGCGTGCAGCAGCAGATTTCTCTATGGGCGATGCGAAAGTGATTTATTATCTGGGTGGTACAGATGGTGCTATCAATCCCAAATTTAATACGAACCCGCCGAACCCAACCGTGCCGTATGCGTTTCAAACGTTAGCAGTGAATATGCGTGGCTACAATCAAAACCTAGCCAATGGCAACAACGATTTAGTCATCAACAGTGAGTTCAGGCTGCCGGTATTTACAACCTTTTTTGATAAGCCTATCAACAATGCTTTTATACGCAATTTCCAGTTGATACAATTTATAGATCTTGGCACAGCATGGGATGGAACGGTGAAAAACATTGCCCGCCCAACGGAAAATTATACAGATGACGTTCTTTCAGTACGCATTAAAGCTGGTGGTATTGGTCCATTAGCCGGTGGTTATGGCTTTGGTGCAAGAAGTACTCTGCTTGGCTACTTTATAAAATTCGACGTAGGCTGGCCCATGAAAGGATTGTTTTCAGGCAAGCCAACCGCTTATTTAGCTTTAGGGCTTGACTTTTAAAACATCGAAAAGTAACTCCAATAAAA
>CAZZZH010000346.1:0-3579 GCA_964658445.1 Ilyomonas sp. | reverse complement strand
TCACCCCAATTCCTCTATTTTTGTTTCCATGACCGTCACCACCGAAATGATCGACAATCTCGCCAAACTTGCCCGCTTGCAATTTACCGGCGAGGAGAAAGAAGAACTAAAAAAAGATCTTACCCAAATGATCGGTTTTATCAACAAACTCGATGAGCTGGATACCGAAGGTGTAGAACCCCTGCTCCACATGAGTCCACGTTCCAACGTCTTCCGTGAAGATATCGTAGAAGGTTCCATCACCCGCGAAGAGGCTCTGCTCAATGCTCCCGAAAAAAACGAACAGTTCTTCCTGGTTCCCAAAGTCATCAAAAAATAAAAATTAACTGCAATGCAAGGTATCATTCACCTCGACCATATTCAGAAAAGCTACTTCATGGGTACCCAGGCCATACCTGTTCTGAAAGGCATCTCGCTCGATATTTTCAAAAACGAATATGTTGCCTTAATGGGTCCGTCCGGCAGTGGCAAAAGCACATTGATGAACATCCTTGGCTGCCTCGACACGCCCACTGGCGGCAGTTATGTTTTAAATGGAAAAGACGTCAGTAAAATGACCGATGATGAACTAGCAGATGTGCGCAATGTGGAAATCGGGTTTGTGTTTCAGCAGTTCAACCTATTACCACGTCTTACGGCCATCGAGAATGTTGCATTACCGTTAGTATATGCAGGGGTAAGTAAAAAAGAGCGTACGGAGCGTGCTGTTGAAGCCTTACGAAAAGTAGCGCTGGCAGATAGGGGGCATCATAAAAGTAATGAAATGAGTGGCGGGCAAATTCAACGAGTTGCCATTGCACGCGCTATTGTCAACAACCCTTCTTTATTATTGGCTGATGAACCAACGGGTAACCTCGACAGCAAAACATCAGTTGAAGTAATGGAAATTTTTGGCAACATACAAGCTGCAGGAAATACGGTTGTTTTGGTAACGCATGAAGAAGATATTGCAGCCTATGCAAAACGGGTGATCCGGCTTCGGGATGGTCATGTCGAAACCGATACAACGAAAAAAGCAGAGAGCTATCAGCCGTCTGCAATGAGGTAAAGATTAGTTCATTATTGGCTTTCGCCATTACTGGTTTTACAAGCATCTCTTTTCTCACTATCAATCTGCTTTCTTGTCTCAAAAAATTTATACCAAAACAGGCGATGAAGGCTTTACTGGCTTAATTGGCGGCACCAAAATCTTAAAAAGTGCCCTGCGCATTGATAGCTATGGTAACGTTGATGAGCTTAACTCGTATATTGGTTTGCTGGGTGATTATATTACAGACAAAGACATTAAAACGATTCTTCAAACCATTCAAAATAAACTCTTCATCATTGGCTCTTCGCTTGCGAAAGACGATAACAAGGACATCAAAATGAAGCTGCCCCAGTTGGAAGATAAAGACGTGTCGTTATTAGAAACGGAGATAGATAGCATGAATGAAACATTGCCCGAACTCAAACATTTTATTTTACCTGGCGGTCATATTCTGGTTTCGTGCATTCATGTTGCACGAAGTGTTTGCCGTCGCGCCGAAAGAGGTTGTGTTTCGTTAAAAGAGCATCAGCTATCAGTTGAGCCCTTAATCATAAAATATCTAAATCGGCTAAGCGACTATCTATTTGTGCTGGCAAGGTTTGTTGGCAAAGAACTGAGCGTGGAAGAAGTAATCTGGAAAGGATAATAAATTCACTTACATAAAACAAAGAGCCACGCAATGCGTGGCTCTTTTCATAACATGCGTTTATTGAAATTACTTTACTTCAACATCAGCGCCTGCTTCTTTCAGTTTCGCAGCTAAGTCGTCAGCTTCAGCTTTTGCTACACCTTCTTTGATAGGCTTTGGAGCACCATCAACAAGTTCTTTAGCTTCCTTCAAACCTAAGCCAGTCAAGTCTTTTACAATCTTCACTACTTGCAGTTTGTTAGCGCCACCACTTTTCAGGATTACGTCAAATGCTGTTTGTTCAGCAGCAGCCGGAGCCGCAGCCGCACCACCACCAGCAGGAGCCGCAGCTACTGCAGCAGCAGCCGGTTCGATGCCGTTCTCATCTTTTAAAATCTTAGCTAATTCGTTAACCTCTTTTACTGTCAGGTTAACCAATTGATCTGCGAATGCTTTTAAATCTGCCATTGTTTCAAATTTTTGCCGCCTTCATTGCCTGTGCTCCGGCGGAGTGTTTAAAAAAATTTGTTTTGTATTACCTCTCAGGCTTGAGGCAATTATTTTAATTGAAAAATTACCTATTCACTTTTATTCTGCTGTAGCAGGCTGTCTGTCTTCCAAAGCTTTGATAATGCCAGCTAGTTTTGCACCAGCATTCAAGCCGCTGATCACATTCTTAGCAGGAGATTGAAGTAAGCCAATGATTTCACCAATCAAGTCGTTCTTGCTCTTCAATGTTTTCAACGTATCGAGCTGGTCGTTGCCAACAAAAACAGCGCTGTCAATATAAGCTGCTTTCAATACCGGTTTTTCGGTGTTGGTGCTTTTGCGGAAATCGGAAATAATCATCGCAGGCTCTTTGCCATTTTCGCTGAACATCAATGCAGTTACGCCGTTCAGGCTATCATACACGCCACTGAAACGTTCTGCATCAATCTGCTCAAGTGCTTTACGGATCAACGTATTCTTTGCAACGGTTACTTCTACTTGTTTATCGAAACACACACGGCGCAGTTTGTTTACCTGCGCTACACTAAGTGCTTCGGTATTGGTAACATAAAAGTTATTGTATTGATTGAACTTCTCTTTCAAAGTCTCAATCGCTTCGTTCTTTTGTTCTTTCGTCATAACGATTTGTTTTTGCTTCAGCACGATAATTCGTTCTGAAAAGCTTGATGAATTTAGCTTTGAACAGATTTGGTGTCAATCGAAATGCCCGGACTCATGCTGCTTGCCATGCTTACACCTTTCAGGTAAATACCTTTTGCTGTTGAGGGTTTTAATCTCATTAAAGCATTAATTAATTCCTGACTGTTAGCAGCAATTTTTTCGGGCGTAAAAGATACACGACCAATTGATGCATGAACGATTCCAGTCTTATCAACCTTGAAAGCGATTTTACCACCTTTTACTTCGTTTACTGCGTCAGCAACATTATTAGTTACCGTACCAGTTTTCGGGTTCGGCATTAAATTGCGAGGACCTAATATTTTACCCAGACGACCAATTTTAGGCATTACTGAAGGCGTTGCTACAATAACGTCAACGTCTGTCCAGCCGCCTTCTATCTTCGTAATAAATTCATCTAAGCCAACATAATCTGCACCTGCGCCTTTGGCTTCTGCTTCTTTATCAGGATTACACAAAACCAATACACGCTTGGTTTTTCCGGTGCCATGAGGAAGCGTTACTGTGCCGCGAACCTGTTGGTCAGCTTTCTTCGGGTCAACGCCTAAACGAACGTGAATATCAACCGAAGAATCAAATTTTGTAGTGTTTATTTCTTTAACCAGCAAGGAAGCGGCCTGCAAAGAATAATCTTTGGTTTTGTCCACTTTCGTTTCTGCCAGCTTTCTTTTTTTTGTAAGTGCCATGTTCAAAAAGTTGTAAAAATGAATTAATTAGATTGCCACGGAGCTTG
>CAZZZH010000345.1:0-3636 GCA_964658445.1 Ilyomonas sp. | reverse complement strand
CCGATCTCGCATGTTATTTTGGTAGGTGAAGGTGCTCTGCAATTCGCTTTGGAGAATGGTTTTCACAAGCAAAATTTATTAACGCCAGAAAGCAAAAGAGCTTGGAAAGAATGGCTGAAAAAAGCAAATTACAAACCCGAAATCAATATTGAAAACAAGCCTTTTTTAAAAGGCAAAGACCCAATGCCCGGCGGGCATGATAACCATGATACCATCGGCATGATGGCAATGGACAGCAATGGTAATTTAAGCGGCGCCTGCACTACCAGCGGCATGGCGTTCAAGATGCATGGACGTGTGGGCGATTCGCCGGTTATTGGTGCTGGTTTGTATGTAGACAACGAGGTTGGCGCAGCCACTTCAACCGGTGTGGGAGAAGAAGTGATTCGTATTGTGGGTTCGCATCTCGTTGTGGAACTGATGCGGCAAGGAAAGAAGCCGGCAGATGCCTGCAAAGCAGCCGTAGAGCGCATTGTAGCAAGAAGCCCACAAAAATCGAAGGAGATTCAGGTTGGTTTTATTGCATTGAATAAAGCGGGCGAATACGGTGGTTATGCCTTGCAGCCCGGCTTCACTTATGCGGTAAAGACTAATGATGTGGAGGATGTTTTTAACGCAACAAGTTATTATGACCAGAAGTAAAGATTGTAACGTAAATAGTGAGCAAAGACAAAATATAAGCAGAATCAATACGGAAAGCAATATTTGAAACTACAATGCAGGCAACAAACAAAAAAGCGGTTTTAGAAGTTTGTGCATTTCATCCCGATTCGTGCATCATCGCTGAAAGAGCCGGCGCAGTAAGGGTAGAATTGTGTGATAACCCAATTGAAGGTGGCACCACGCCAAGCTACGGAACAATAAAGAAAGTAAGAGAGACAATAGCGATTCAATTATACCCGATTATCCGGCCCCGCGCTAACAATTATTTTTATAGCGAAGTTGAATTTGCCATTATAAAAAATGACATTGAACTGTGCAAGAGTTTAGGCTGCAATGGCATCTCCGTTGGCGTACAAAAAAAAAATGGCACAATAGATACCGAACGCCTGAAACGCATAGTGGAATGGGCTTCGCCCATGCGTGTTACCTGCAACCGGGTGTTTGATTGTGCACCTGATCCGTTCGAGGCATTAGAAGTGATTATTGATTGTGGCTGCGAGCGGATACTTACATCAGGATTGAAGAGCGGCGCACCTGATGGAAGTAAACTGTTAAGCCAGTTAATTAAGCAGGCTGGTGATCGTATTATCATCATGCCGGGTGCGGGTATCAATTCATCCAATATTGCTAAACTAAGAGAAGAAACGGGCGCCCAAGAGTTTCATTCTTCTGCAAGAAGAATTGCGCCGAACCCGGTTACTTATTTGAATAAAGAAGTAAGCGATTATGGCAACGTTTATATTGCCGATGAAGAAGATGTAAAGGCGATGATAAAAGCTTTGAAAGATAATTGATATATATTTTTTATCATCCTCGTTCTATAAAATCAATTTCTCAATCCATCCAGCATAATGGTAATCATGTTTTCTTCCAGCTCTTTATCATCAATTTTCCGCTTGCTGCGGTGCCAGCTTTCGATGCCGCTAATAGCATGAAGCATAATTAGTACAGCCGTTGAGGCATCGATCGGTTTGATTTCACCAGCTGCAATTCCCTTCTCTACAATGGCTGCAAAGCGCTTGCGAAAGTTTCTTCGCTGCGTATGAAAGTTGGATAAGTAAGGCTCTGCCAAATGCCGCCATTCGCGGTCGCTTACATGCACTTCATCGAAATTAAAAATCATCTGGTTGATGAGGAAACGCAGCAAGGCTTCTATCTTTTGTATAGCAGGTATGTTTTCACTTTCAATGCGGCTGATCTCCTCCCAATAACGGTTAGCTACTACAAAACAGATGTCGTGAAGCAGGTCGGTTTTGCTACGGATGTGGTTGTATAAACTTGCTGCTTCTACACCTACTTTTTCGGCAAGGTCGCGCATGCTCGCTGCTTTGTAGCCTTTCTCCAAAAACAGGCTGGCTGCGGCTTGCACGATGATGTCTTTACGCGATGTGTCTTTATTGGTTTGTATACGTGCCATTTTTAGTTGTGAGCTATCAGCTATAGCTACAGCTTTTTTAGATTTATGAAATGGTAGTTGTGTTAATAGTTCAATCATTGCCCCGAACGTACAAGTGTGCGACGCAACCGGCGATGCCATGTAATACAAAAGCTTGTTCCATAATGGCTGTTATTTGTATTTTGTATTAACTACTGGCTGACTTCCGATAGCTATTAGCAGACAGTTAATAATCAATCACCTGCTCTACAATGGCATCTGGTATTTTGCGCCACTCGTATTGCTGGTTGCGTAGCTGTGGCTCGAAACCGGCTTCTTTAATGGCCTGCTGAATAGTAGTTGATGTAAACCTGTGCGGCGCACCGGCAGCGCTTACTACATTCTCTTCTATCATGATGCTGCCCCAATCGTTAGAGCCTGCATTTAAACACAACTGTGCTGTTTGTTTACCCACGGTAAGCCAGCTTGCCTGTACATTCAACACATTGGGAAGCATAATGCGGCTAAGCGCAATCATCCGGATATATTCTTCTGAGGTAACTAAATTATGAATGCCGCGGATGCGCGTAAGCAAGGTGTCAACATCCTGAAACGTCCATGGGATGAAAGCGAGGAAACCCTTTGCCGTAGCGGGTTTGATGGCTTGCGTATCGCGCAGGCGAACGAGGTGAATAAAGCGCTCTTCAATGGTTTCTACATGACCAAACATCATGGTTGCACTGGTGGTAATGTTTTGCTCGTGCGCTTCGTGCATGATGGCAAGCCATTCGTCGGCACCACATTTTCCTTTGCTGATTAAACGCCGCACTCTGTCGACCAATATCTCTGCGCCGGCACCGGGCAATGAATCCATGCCAGCTTCGCGCAGGGCTTTTATCACATCGTGATGGCTCATTTTCTCAAGCTTGCAGATGTGTGCAATCTCCGGTGGCCCGAGCGTATGCAGCTTTAAGTTGGGAAACTCAGCTTTTAACTGGCTAAATGTTTTGGTATAAAAATCCAATCTTAAACCCGGATGATGACCGCCTTGCAACAGTAGTTGTTCGCCGCCATATCTGAAGGTTTCATGAATTTTCCGGCGATAGGTGTCCATGTCGGTTATATAAGCGTCGGGACTGCCAGGAATGCGGTAAAAATTGCAGAACTTACAGTTGGCAATGCACACGTTGGTTGTGTTTACATTGCGGTCTATCTGCCAGGTTACTTTGCCATGCGGCACCTGCTTTTTGCGAAGCGTATCAGCAATGTACATCAGCTCGGTAAGCGGGGCATGATGAAACAAATGCACACCTTCCTCTACCGATAAAAATTCAAAGTTTAATGCTTTATCATATAAGCCTGCTAACTCCATATCTTCTTTTTTCCGGTTGCAAAAATACGCGTGCAAACGTTAATGGGAAGATAGAAGGAGGGATTGAAAAGCATAATGCGCATTTCCGAAATGTTGTCAGAATAGCGGGCTGTTTTTATTAGGAAAAATGAATTCACAAAAAGCAGTTACTTCTTGCCGAAAACCTTAAGGTTTTTCCTGAAGACCTTGAGGTTCCAAACAAAATCCTTAAGGTTTTAGACAAAAT
>CAZZZH010000344.1:0-3641 GCA_964658445.1 Ilyomonas sp. | reverse complement strand
TCCAATAGCAATTTTGCTTCTGAAAAAGGTGAATTCGATCCTTGCTATCCCATCATCAGGTTCCTGAATTATACAGGGGTTATTAAAATGGCAAAACCCGAAAAGCATATTCCTATTGTCGTACACGTAAAGGAAAAGGTATTAATCGGGGAAGAAGTATAAATTGGTTTCAAAAAAGTTCTATAAATAAAGAGGCGCCGGATAGCTATCCGGCGCCTCTTTATTTATCTCTTCAATCCACATTTCTTTAAAAATGAATGCTTAGCCTGCCCAGTTTATGCAGCGCAAAAAAGATAGTCGTCATGTGCATGCTCTGAATCATCTCACCACCCAATGCCATCTCTATAAACTCACTCATCGGCACCACGTGCACTTCAATATCTTCGTTCTCATCAAACGCCTGGTCGTGCGTTTTCTCGCCGCCGGTCAGTAAGAACATGTGCATCCAGTTGGTGTTCGTGCTGGGGTTGGGCGATGTTCTACCCAAATACTCCACCGTATCAAACGTATAGCCCGTCTCCTCTACAAACTCCCTGCGCACCGCTTCTTCCGGGTCGCTGTCGGTCGAATCTATACAACCGCCAGGTATTTCGATGCATACCATCTGCAGGGCTTGCCGGTATTGCTTTACCAGTATCACCTCACCATTCTTTGTTATGCCCACGCCGGTTGCCCATTGCGGGTATTCTATTACATAATACGGGTCAACAATCTTTCCATCGGGGCGCAGGCAGCGGTCTTTGCGCGCGCGCAGCCACATATCGTTAAACAGGTACTCCGATGATAATGTTTTCCATCTCATCTTATCGTCGTTCGTATGGTCTACCATTGCATTCTTTCTCGTAGTGATAAAATGTGTTGTGTATGATGCCTGCAATGCCAGGCATACATGCCCAGCAAAAACCACAAGGTAATTTCTTTTTTATGCTCCGGGTGATACACCGTTCGCATCCATTGTTCTTCGCTCAGGTTCTTCAGCGCCTCATACCATCGCTCGTGCAGGGCAAACAGCAACGTAATAGAAATGTTGATGGGCAAGGCTTTCACGTCATCCAGCTTCGCCCATTCGGCTTCTTCATAAGGTTTGATACTCGGGTTGTTTTCCGTCAGTCCCAGTTTAAAGCGGATATACGCGTTCATGTGGCTGTCAGCTACATGGTGCACCAGTTGATGCACCGTCCAGCCGCCCTCGCGGTAGGGCGTTTGCAGTTGCGCTTCGTCTAAATTATGCACCGCTTGTTCTATATCTGAAGGCAGATATTGCAGGGTCAGCAGCCATTTCTTTTTCTGTTCTTCCGAAAAAGGTTGCGGCTCATATTTACCGATGGGGTAACGCTGGTCTGTTGGCATACTAGTAAAATAAGAAGTTATCTTGAATTTGCAATATTAATCCTTCAATCTTACTCATCCTGATAAGAAGGTATTTAGCCTTCCTGGTTTTCATAATCAGTAAGAATTTACACCATCATGCCGGGAAAACAATCTCTGACGAAACGAATTCATTATTCATTGCAAATTGGAAACGTACACAATATTAGTCTGACATACCCATAAAAACTCCTGGCGGAATCAACCTCTTTTTTTGACGCGATTATATCTTTTTATTTCTTAGTTAAACAGTATGTTTGACACTCACCAATCAACATAATAACTATGGCACTAATCAATCCTCACATTAACTTCAACGGAAATGCAGAAGAAGCTTTTACCTTTTATAAGTCAGTATTTGGCGGAGAGTTCACAAAAGTTATTCGTTTTAAAGACATTGCAAGCTCTGAATTCCCGATAGCGGAAAAGGAAGAAAATAAAATTATGCATATTGCTTTGCCTATTGGGAAAAGTAATAGGTTGATGGCTAACGATGTTCCTGAAAGTATGGGAAAAACAAATGAAAATGAGAACAGAAGTAAAATTGTAATAACTACAGAAAGTAAAGAAGAAGCAGACAAATTATTTTATGGACTTTCAGTAGGAGGACAAATAGAAGCGCCTATCGGTGATAGTCCCTGGGGTTCATATTTTGGTTGTTTCAGAGACAAATATGGCATTGAATGGATTGTGGAATTTGACTCGGAATAAAACGGAAAAGTATAAACGAAAACTATAGTGTCTGATAAGATGTTGCAAAGCAGAGCTGAGGGAATTTTAATGCCTTGCCATCAAAATATCCTTCCGATGCAGGCAGCTTTATCTTCAAGCAGCAGTTTGGAATTCTTATTCTATTACTGTCTTTTCATGTAATGCCTTTTGCAAAGCAGACAGTAACATAATACTACTATACTGCTATAAAGTTTCCATTCAATTTCTTTCGTTTCTTAGGTAATAACTTTACACCTTTGCATCTATTTTAAAAGAAAACAAAAACATGATACAAACAAAAGGTT
Source organism: Ilyomonas sp. (assembly GCA_964658445.1). Classification (GTDB taxonomy): domain Bacteria; phylum Bacteroidota; class Bacteroidia; order Chitinophagales; family Chitinophagaceae; genus Ilyomonas. The sequence continues at coordinate 1,257 of CAZZZH010000344.1, read as the reverse complement.
ATGCCGCGCAAACGCCGGAAACCGATTTAGCTCCCTGGAGTTTCGATCGCCGCGAAGTGGGCGAGCGCGATGTACAGTTCGACATTCAGTATTGCGGCGTTTGCCACAGCGATCTTCACCAGATCAAGAACGATTGGTTTCCCGGCATTTTCCCAATGGTTCCCGGCCACGAGATTGTAGGGAAAGTGGTTAAAGTCGGCAGCGCCGTTACCAAATACAAAGTCGGCGATCTGGTCGGCACCGGCTGCCTTGTAGATAGCTGTCGCGTGTGCGATGAATGCAAACAAGGCTTGGAACAATATTGTGCCAACGGTGCTACCGCCACCTACAACGGCCTAGAGCAGGATTACAAAACACCCACCTACGGTGGCTATTCCAACACCATTGTAGTGAACGAAGATTTTGTGCTGCGTATCAACGACAATGCAAACCTCGCCGCCGTTGCGCCACTGCTTTGCGCCGGCATCACCACGTATTCTCCGCTACGTTACTGGAAGGTGGGAAAAGGTCATAAACTCGGCGTTGTCGGTCTTGGTGGCTTAGGTCACATGGCGGTAAAGTTCGGCGCATCGTTCGGTGCCGAAGTCACCGTGCTCAGCACATCTCCCGATAAAGAAGCCGATGCAAAGAAGCTCGGCGCACACAAGTTCGTGGTTACAAAAGACGCAGAACAGGTGAAGTCAGTAAAAGGTTATTTCGATTTTATCATCGATACCGTTTCTGCCAAGCACGATATGAATATGTATCTCGGTTTGCTAAAGACCAATGGCGTGATGATTTGTGTGGGTGTACCCTCCGAACCCTCGCCCATTGCGGCTTTCAGCATTATTGGGGGTAGAAAAAGTTTTGCCGGTTCTTCTATCGGCGGCTTGCCCGAAACCCAGGAGATGCTCGATTATTGCGCCGAACACAATATTGTGTCCGATGTTGAAGTCATCGATATTAAAGACATCACCGCTTCCTACGAGCGCATGTTGAAAGGCGATGTGAAGTATCGTTTTGTAATCGATATGGCAACGTTGTAGAATTGAATATTGAATAAGTAAGATTTAATATTATTCGGTCAATATTAAATCTTACTTATTCAATATTACCTTACTCTTCCCGTATGCTCTTTCCTGTCAGGTTAATAAACACATCTTCCAGGTTCGCTTCTTTCACTTGTTTCGGGCGTTCAAAACCGGTCGCCACCAGGTCGTCAAGCGCACGCTGCTGGCCGCGCCGTTCCCCGGCGGCACGCTCGCAAAAGCCTGGAGC
>CAZZZH010000343.1:0-3705 GCA_964658445.1 Ilyomonas sp. | reverse complement strand
CATGGCAGTATCGGAAGAGACAGCGTAGCAGAAGTAGAATTCTATATTATAGAAACAAAAGCCGTTGCCGACGGGCAGCGGCTTTTTTATGCCGGCTATGCCGAATGGCAGCAACTTCAAAAGCTGCAATGAGCACAAAGAAACAGGACGGAAATTATTTTAAAATAACCCGCAGCCAAAGGCAAGTATGGCTTACTTTTGGCTAATGGCGCGCGAGATTTTGAGCTGTGCAAAAGCAACCAAACATTGACACTGTTTCCAAATTAACTGACATTCATCTTTACTAAAAGAACAACCGTTTACGGCTAACTGGTTCTTCAATCGTTGCGACGATGACGGCGGTAGCTGTATGGGCAAGTTGCAGGGTTTCATCTATGAAAACGTTTGTATTATTCATGGCTGTCATAGCTATGCTACTGTCTGGCTGCACCAAGGAAATAACGGCTACCGGGTTAAACAACGATGCGGCTACCGCCAGTACCGCGCTAGCCGATGTACCGGCACTGGTGCCGAAAGTAACGCTGCTGAAAACGGGCACCAACTACAGCGCCTTAATCGGTGCGCCCGATACCACGACCGATGCGTATGGTTTTATTACAACTGTAGCGGGCGAGCTTGGCGTCTCGTGCCTGCGGGATAAAGCGCCCGTGCCCGGCACTAAAAAAGTGCAAACCCTGGGGTCGGTTTATAATATCCTGCTCAATTTTACCAGCACCAACCCCATGCCCATGAACTTTAGAACCGATACTACAGCTTATAAAACCGACCTGGCGAATACGCTGTCGGTTTTTACCACGTTGCCTGCCGTAGCGGTAATAGAGAACGAAGAATCGAACACCGGTTATTACAGCGGGTCGGCTACCGATTATATCAACCAGCTAAAGGCAGCCATTACCGTCATGCACGCGCATGGCATACCGGTAGCCGATGGCGGCATTACCTCTACCGGGCTTGCCTATTGGGTGTACCAGGACTTGCTGAGCCGGGGCTTAACTACGCAGGCTGCCGACTATAAAACCTATATGGGCATTGCCCTTACCTCTTCCTTTACGTTAGACCGCGCCAATTTTGTAAGTATCCTGATTTCTAATTTTACGGTAATGAACCTCGACTATGTCAATTTTCACTGGCGGGTAAAAGCCCCTGCCGACTCTACCTACCTGGGCGAAACCATTTCGTATTTAAAACGAATCACGAAGAAGAAAGTGATGACCAACGAGCTGGGGCAATACGACCAGGACCCCGCCACCGTAACGGCAGCCCTGCAAACGTGTAAAAACAACAAGCTTTCTTTTGTATCGTGGTATAGTGTGCCCAACACGCCATCGTACCCGCTGCAGTATTACGACCAAACGCTTACCGCAAGCGGCGTGGCATACCGCAATTTTATATCGCATTAGCCTCCTGCGGTACGGCTAACCAGCTTTTAGAAGGAGTTAGCGAATAAGATTGCCCCTTTTTCTATCCTTTTTTACAGCTTGCTTTATTTTGCTGACGCTTGTTCTTTTCGTGCGTACTTTATTTGTGGTACAGAAAGATTATCCTACATTAGTACCCGCTTAGCTAACGACCTTTATAGAATAACCAATGCTAACTGACCCAGACTAAACAAGATCTGGCAATGTTTCTAGAAAATTACAACGGTTTCTTACGTGGAAAATGCGGTGCAGGAAACGGGGTTTTTCCCGTAGGGGCTAACACATAAAGCGGCTTCTTTTGAAGCATCTATTTTTTCAATAGATGTTCACCAACTAAAAAGCAAAACAATGGCCAAAGAAACCAAAGTACCAACTAACAATGCCTTTACCGAATTAATCGCAGCAGGAGCTGTAAGAACAGAAGTAGTGCTCATTCAGCATGACCCTCAAAATGATCTTTTCAACTGCTCACTGGTGGCAAGGGGCTACGATGCTTCCGGCGCCCAGGTATCGGTTGATAAACCTATCTGCCCAGCTCCCTGCAAGATCGGCGCGGCCTTCAACACGGGTACATGAGATACTTTTTAAAAGAGCTGTTAGAGCCTATTGCTTATCTTATTTATTGCATCATTTTACTGGCGACTTATCGGGTAAAGAAAACTTTGCCGTATAAGTCGCTTGCTTTTTATTATGCCTTTGCCACGCTGCTGCTTTTTTTAGCCAATGCCGAGAACAATGCCGGGATACTTAGCGACTGGAACTATAATGTGATGTTCCTGGTAAACATTTGTGTACTGTCTTACTACTATTATGGTTTGTGCACAGCCCGGCACCAGCGGCAGTTTATCCTTAACTCGTGCGGGGCGAATGTGCTGGTCTTTATTTATTTCGATATTATCAACGGGCAGTTTCAGAGCTACAACAACTATGTGTATGCTTTTGCTTTTATCTGCGTCATTGTTTACTCTCTTTTTTATTACCGCAATGTGCTGCACCAGGTAAGCGAAGAAAATATTCTTCATAAGTTTGATTTCTGGCTGGTGAGTGCCAATTTCGTTTACTTTTTAGGCGCGTTCATCATTGTCTTAATTTACAACGATACCGAGCTTAGCATTCACGGCGATCTTTGGGGCATTCAGAGCATAGTACTGTTCATCAGCAGCCTCATTGCACTGATGGGTTACCTTGCTATTATAAGGAAAAAAGAATGAGTATGTCTTACGTGTCTATCCTGTTTATTACCATTCTTTTGTTTGTCGTTGCCACGGGCATTATTTTCCTGGTGCTGGTGTACCAGAAAAAACAACTGCAATACACCAGCGATAAAGAGCAGATGAAAGCCCGCTACGAAAAAGAGATACTGGAAAGCAGGCTGGAGATACAGGAGCAAACACTGAGAAATATATCGCAGGAAGTGCACGACAATATCGGGCAGGTTCTAAGCGTGGTAAAGCTGAACCTGAACATGATTAACTGCAATGAGCCGAAACCCGTATTGCAGGAGCGCATTGGCGATGTGGGGCAACTGGTGGGTAAAGTGATACAGGACCTGCGCGATCTGTCGAAAAGCCTGGATGGCAACCACATTGCCAGCAAGGGTTTGGTAAAAGCCATCGAGTACGAATTTAGCCTGCTGAAAAAAACCGGCGCCTACACTACGCTGCTCACGGTGGAAGGCGAGCCCTACAACCTGCCGGAGCAAAAGGAGCTGATCTTGTTCAGAATATTCCAGGAGACCATCAACAACATAATGAAACATGCCAAAGCCACACACGTAGAAGTGTTGATGCGGTTTCAGCCCCATCAGTTTCATCTGTCTATACACGACGACGGGCAGGGGTTTGATGCCGCTGCAACCGATGCGAGCCAGGGTTTAGGTCTTCATAACATGGCAAACCGCAGCCAGCTTATTGGCGCCGCGTTTCACCTGCACAGCCAGCCCGGCAATGGTGCCACGGTAGTGATAGAGTTGCCGGTGGCAGAGTCTGTGTTGCTGTAAAAGCGGCGCGGCGCTGCCAAGCCGGAATACGCTTATTTTTACAGCAGATATCGACTTTATGAAGCGCCTGTTTATCTTTTTATCCGTATCACTATTTACTCTCCGTCTCGCTGCCCAGCCCATTCATTTACCCGTAGAGCATCCCATTTATCTGGCCGATAGTATTGATAATTCATACTTCGAATTTTCCGGCATTGCCAAATGGAAGAACTATGTTTTGCTCATACCACAGCACCGCTCTGCGTTCGATCATTATCATATTGTTTGCGTGGATACTACCAGCATCGA
>CAZZZH010000342.1:0-3724 GCA_964658445.1 Ilyomonas sp. | reverse complement strand
CATTACGGGTAATGCGCCTCCAATCCCAATCATACTTGCATGAATACGGCCTTTCATGGATGCCATCCATTTTTCCTGTTTGGGGCAACCCATTGCTACTAGCACAAGACCAGCACCCGAATTATTGATATTCTGCACAATGTTTTCTTCTTCCTCAGCTGACAGTGGACGGAACGGCGGACTGAACATGCCGGCTATTTTCAGATCCGGACAATTCATGGCGGCATAAATTTTCGTTCTCTCCAGCATTCTTTCTGTGCCTCCTAAAAAGTAAACCGGCACATCTTTATCGCAGGCGCCTGCTAGCAGGCTGGGCAAAAGATCCATACCAGCTACTCTCGCCTGTTCCATGTGATGCATGAGTTTTATGCCCCAGATAATAGGCTTGCCATCGGCTGTAATTACATCAGCATTGTTTACAATATTAGCAAACGATTTGTCTTTATAAGCCTCTACCAGCATGTGCACATTTGCCACACAGGTATAAGAGCTGGTCTTTGTTTCTGCCAGCGCTAATATATTATCGGTGATATCTTTATAAGAGCCGGTACTAATAGACAAGCTCAACAGGTTTAGCCTTTCCATGGTTTACAACAGATTTGTATATTGCGAAGAGCTTTTCAAAGTTCTTCGCAGGTGTATAGTTATCAAGGTAAGATTGTCGTGCATTTTTATAAAAATCGGCTTTCTCGTAGGCCGATAAACGATACCAGCTATCTACTTTCGCTGCCAGGTCGCTTTCGCTGCCAGGCAGAAAGTGCAAACCATTATAGCCGTCGGTTATCATGCTTTGCATGGCACCTAAGTTAGAAGCGATTACAACCGTACCGCAAGCCAGCGCTTCTATAATGGTGAGCGGGTTTCCTTCGAACCAGATTGAGGAGAAAACCAGTGCTGTACAGGCTTTCAGCTCTTTTATTATCGAGTGCTTATCTTTAAAACCCAAGTAGATAATATTGCTGTATTTTTCAGCATAAGCTTCTACCATGCCTCGCATAGGACCATCGCCAACAATTTTTATTTGATGACCATTGTGGGCAAAAGCGTTCAGCAGCACTTCAATTCCTTTTTCTTCCGAAAGCCTGCCGGTGTATAAGAAATGCGACTGTCTTTCGCAATCCTCTTCCGGAACATCTGAAATAAAATTTGGCTTCACAGCTATTTTCTCTCTGCTTATTATATCAGATGACTGAAACACCTGCTCGGCATGTTGGGTAAGTACAATGTATTTATCTATACTCTTCCAGGTGCCGTTTATTTTATTAATCCAAACCGTAAGTGCCAACCAGAAAGTTTGCAGAAACGAGTTGCGATATACTTTATACATCACGGCCTGCCACGGAAAGCGATTGGTGCGATATTCAGTAGAAATAACATTGTTATGAAGCAAGGTCCCCGAAGGGCAAAGCAGCCGGAAGTTGTGCAGGGTATGCACTACAGGCACCCCTTTCTTCTTTGCTGCGCGAACAACGGCTGGCGAAGCGGCGTAATGCCAGTTATGAAGATGAATGAGATCGGGCTGAATGTCATCTATCCAGCGGCTGACAAGCCGGGATGAAAACGGATTATAAAACGCCAGTAAAAACTGAACAATCTGTTTTCTTTTGCTGCTTGAATTTTTGAAATACAACACTTCTGCCGCCACTTTGTTTTTTCTTAATAACTGGCATTCTTGCTCTACCATCACATCTTCACCACCTTTCATTAAATATAGGTTGTGAACAATCCCAACTTTCATGTAGTCAATACTTTTTGAGAGTTTCAGCAAGCAGGCTAGCGCTTGTTTCATAAAAAAAATAACCAAGTTGAGGATGACTTTACTTACGGATTTTTAGTGCAACAGGGTTTCCTACGGTATGTCAAAATAGTCATTGATAATATAAAACAGCTTAACAAGGCCAGTTAAATCAACTATCAAGCCATATTGCCATAAGCAATTGTGATGAAACTCAATGCCAGCGGGCATTACAGTCATCATTGAGTCATTAGACAACTGGTCCTATATTTATGGATGATAAAGCCAATACATAACCCGATAACGGCTAGTTTTTTAAGATTCTAATGCGGTTTTACTTGGCAAATTAAAACGGGAACGAAAGTCTAAGAATGGGGTTTTATAACTTGCACTTTAGCATCAGGTGGGTAAGAAAATAATTAAAATTGATTAGCCACTGTGCGACAGTTCGCCTGCCCGATAGCCAGGCAGGCGATAATTTTTTTCCACAGCAGAAAAAGTATTTAAGTACACTTTCCGCTGCATCTGCTCTTGAGGAACAAAAAGCTTTATCTACACGCTATCCTGCTGCCAGAGCTTAGCGCAGCCTTTTATACCCAGCTTATTATTGGCAATGGTTATGTTGCTTTCTAATGGAAAGGTAAGCTTGCTGGCATTGCCGCCACTAATGTACAGCCGGTCGTAATTAACCAGTGTTTTCATAAACCCAATCACTTTTTGTGCGCGTAGGTTCCATTTTTCTTTACCAATATCTTCCAACGCTTTTTCGCCAATGTATTTATCATAAGTCTTTGATTTGGTTACAGGATGTTGCCCAATTTCTAAATGTGGTAGTAACTGCCCGTTGTTTAGCAGTGCAGTACCGAACCCTGTTCCTAAGGTTATTACTAGCTCCAGTCCCACCCCGCTTACAATGCCCAATCCTTGCATATCGGCATCGTTTACCACTTTAGCCGGCTTGTCCAACTTGGTAGCAAGCTCCTTTGCCAGGTTGGTATTCCGCCAGTCGTCGGTGCCCAGGTTAGGTGCTGTAAACACAATACCATTCCGAACATATCCGGGGAAACCTGCCGAGATATGCGTAAAGCCCGTAAACAGATCTGACAACTGCTTGATTGCATTTAATATTGCCGACGGTGTGGAAGGTACGGGTGTTGGCAACTTTTTATAATCATCAACCATATCGCCGTTTTCGTTCAGCAATGTTGCCTTTACGTGAGAGCCGCCAATGTCTATTGCTAAAATGGAGCGTGTAACAACCTGTGCATTTTCATTCTTCATGTGGTAAACGATGTATTGCGTGAGTAAACAGAAACCGGCAACAAATGTAAAATGAACCGCGGGATAGATCGCTTTATTTTTCAGTCTCTGGCTCTGCTACTATTATTTGAATAAAAATAAGTGGCAGCCTGCTGTTTTTACCATTTATTTTCCTGATGAACCAGCGATTGTAATATTCAGAACCAAAAGGTTAAACAAAACAAGTGTTTTATTAATCAGCAAAATCGGATAGAAAGCGAAAAAAAAATGCCGGCTTAAGACAGCCGGCATCTCATTCCTTATTTAGCAATGTCGTCTAATTCTGCCAAATCTTCTTCGTCAAGCACCACGTTTACTGCATTAAAATTGTCTTCCAAATGTTTGATGTTCGACGTGCCGGGTATCAATAAAATATTGGGTGAATGATAAAGCAGCCAGCTCAGCGCCACCTGGTGCGATGAAGATTGGTGCTTGCCGGCTATTTTTTCCAAAGCCTGGTTAGCTTTTAAATTTCCGCCGCCAATGGGGTACCAGGGAATGAAAGCCATATCGTTTGCCTGGCAATATTCCAGCACCGGCTCCCATTTACGATTGTCGACACTATACATATTCTGCACCGAGGCCACAGGAATGTATTTCTCGGCTTTCTGTATATCTTCCACACTTACTTCTGATAGACCAATGTGTTTTACCAAACCTTCTTCCTGTATGCTTTGCAGGAATTCAAAG
>CAZZZH010000341.1:0-3774 GCA_964658445.1 Ilyomonas sp. | reverse complement strand
TCTAAGCGCGGGTCAACATTATCTGTTGAAAGGCTCACATCCTGGGCATTAAAATTATCAAGCAGGGGTAAACCATTGGCATCTGTGTGAAATGCGTTAACGAAGTTCTGGCTGGGTTTGTGGAAATCGCAGCAACCTAAACCTTGTGGCACGCTCAATGCATCCCCGTAATTAAGACGACCATATAACGTCCCGTCATCCTGAGAAAATTGAATGGCAAACATGGACTCAGGACCATTTTCAAAAGAACCTGCCAGGAAGTTATTGGCATAATCTGTTTCTAAATGAAATTGCGAAGCGATTGCTTTATCAGTGGCATCTACTACAGCCTGCATCTTCTGCAGGTCGATGCCGGTTACATTATATTTATCATCTTGCGTGTAGGCTTGGTACAGCCTAGCTTTTGCTAACATTCCATACGCGGCGGCTTGCGTTGGACGACCTACTTCTGTTTGTGTAGCAGGCAGATTATCTGCTGCAAACTGAAAGTCACCAGCTATCTTTTCCCATAAGCTATCACTGCTATAAGTTGTGTTGGAAATGCTTGCATAATTGTCTTGCGGCACTGTTTCATCTATGTAAGGAATATGGTAAAATAATTCCTTTAGCATGAAATAATAATAGCCGCGCAGGAACCGCATTTCTCCTTGCCGCGCTTTCTTTAAAGGATACGCGGTTTCATCAATGTTGTTTAAATAACCAAGCGCGGCATTGGCTCTTGACACACCGATATAAATACGGTACCACAAGCCGTCAATCGGCCACAAATCAGGGCGGGTATTGGTAAACGTTTCCATGAAGTGAAATTCCTGTCCGTCACCTTCATCGCGACCGCCTTTATAAGCATCGTCAGAGCGCACATCTCCATACTGCCAAAGGCTAAATGACACATTGATATCTCCATTGCCTAACTCTGAATAAGCCGCTATTACGAAGTTGTCAATATTATCAGGATTGGCAACCTGGTCAGGGCTCAGCACACCTTTTGGTGCAATGTCTAATTGTTTCTTACAACTGCTGAAAATCGCCAGCAGCGTAATCAGTGAAAGAATTATCTTTTTCATAGTAAGATGTAATCGTTTAAAATATTAAAGAGTAATGTTTACGCCTGCAGTTAATACCACCGGGTTTGGATAACCGTATGATGGATTCTCGGGATCAATACCCGTAAAGCTTTTGCTTTTCAGCAAGAGCAACAGGTTATCGCCACCCACATACACCCTCAAGTTTTGCATTTTCAGTCTTGACAAGGTTGATTTAGGCAGCGTATATCCGATTTGCGCATTGCGAATTTTCAGATAAGAGCCTTTTTCAATAAAATAGGTCGAAAAACGTGATTCATCATTATCATCTGTTGTTGTCAAGGCAGAGATGTTTGAGTTGGGATTGGACGGTGACCAGGCATCCAGCAAGCGACTACCTTTATTGGAACCCGTTTCTGCAACACTCCAGAAATCGGTATTGTATTTTACATCATTGATTTCATCTATACCCTGTACGCCCTGCAGGAAGAGAGACAAGTCAAATGCTTTATATTGTAGTGCAATGGTAAATCCATAGATGAAATCGGGATGCGGAATTCCAATCCAGGTACGGTCGTTGGCGTCTATGACACCATCATTATTTAAATCTTTATAACGGATTCTGCCTAGACCTTTACCGGGTTGCGTAGCAGAATTATCAACGTCTTTCTGGGTTTTAAATAAACCATCCGCTACATAACCGTAGAATGAATTGACGGGTCTGCCAAGGATGTTATCGTTTAATCCATTGCCTCCATAATTGTTAACCACAGATTCTGGCAAGGCAGTAATCCGGTTTCGATAAGTGGAGAAATTGCCCGAAAGCTGGTAATCTAGTTTTCCGATATGACCATTATTAGTGAGCGTTACTTCCCAGCCCTTGTTTTCCATAGAAGCACCATTCACATATTGACCGCCACCTTCTCCTAACACAGCCAAATAGGGTGGAAAGACAAGAATATCTTTCGTGTTTTTTACAAAATATTCGACACTGCCGGTAAGCTTTTGTTTGAACAAACCAAAGTCAACTCCATAATTACTCATCGTGCTGGCTTCCCATCTTAGGTTCTCATTTCCTCGCTGTGTGATACGGTAACCGGATTGCAGTGTGCCTGAATTGGCACCTGCGATGTCATACGCTGTTCCCGTAGTAGGTCCGTTCAAAGGATTGCCACCTGCATAATCAGTAACGTACAAGGTATAGGCAGCGACATTGCTGATTTCCTGGTTGCCGGTTTGTCCCCAGCCATAACGAAGTTTGAAATCGCTGATGATGTCAGGGTTTATGTACTTACTGAAAAAGTCTTCCTGGCTGAGACGCCATCCCAACGAGAAGGCAGGGAATGTTCCAAAGCGGTTGTTGCTGCCAAAACGGGAAGAACCGTCGCGCCGAATGGTGAAGGAAGCCAAGTACCTATTGCTGTACGTGTAATTGACTTTACCAAAATAAGACATCAGTGCATTGGCAGCGGCACCGCCGCCATTGTCTTTCGTTCCGGTTCCGGCATCCAGGTAGGTATAATCCGGATTTTCGATCGCAAAGTCTTCGCGGCTGGCATAAAAGCTTTGGTCATTTTCTTTGTAAAATTCAGTTCCGGCAACTGCGTTCACTAAGTGTTTACCAAACGTTTTGTTGTAGTTCAGCGTATTTGTCCAGGTGAGTTTCGTATTGTTGGAATAAGTCATCGTTAGCTTATTCACATCATTCACCAAGTAACCGGACTGGTATGTTTTCTGAAAATTATTAGATATATAATTGCCATAGTCCAAACCAATGCTCGTACGAAGATTTAAGCCTTTGACAATAGACAAATCGGCAAACGCATTTCCAAAAATGCGCAGGTAATGATACTTGTTCTGGCCATTATCTTCGAGTAAACGAACGGGATTTTGCCTGTCATTAATACCACCAATGGGTCCGCCCCAGCCTACACCGTCAACGGTATGGACCGGTATAATGGGTAATGCCTGTAAAGAAAGGTTCAGAACGCCCGGATCGCTCACTTCCATGGTCCGGTTGATGGTAAAATTCTCCCCTATATTCAGTTTGCCACCAACCAGTTTGTAATTGGCATTCATACGGGCTGAGATGCGGTTAAAACCGGTTGTTTTTAGCAATCCTTTGTTGTCAAAATAGCCTAATGAAAACATGTAATTTCCCTTGTCTGTCCCGTTCGATACAGCTACATCATATGATTGTATAAAACCGGTTTGAGAGATTTCGTCGAACCAATCGGTGTTTGAGATCCGTTGTGTTTTATTCGCATCTAAATATTCAGGAAGCAGTATTTTATCCAAAACCGGCGTGCCGCTCTCATCAGTATGCCATTGAAAGCGATAAGCAATGTTATTTACGTTCGGGTCTCTTCCCGTGTTCACCGCTGACTGCTAGTATGCCTGACCGTACCCGCCGGCATTTAATAGTTTCGGTTTCGTAGTGTACGCCTGCACGGAACCATACGAATTTGCGGTAACCTGTAGTCTGCCGGCTTTGCCTTGTTTTGTAGTAATAATAATAACACCATTAGCAGCGCACGAACCATATATACTGGAGGCAGAGGCATCTTTTAGAACCTGCATGCTTTCGATATCGTTTGAGTTCAACTCCTGCATCCCTGCTTTGGTAGGGACACCATCAATGATAAAAAGCGGATCATTATCATTCAGTGTGCCGACTCCACGAATCCGGATAGTCGCCGGCGCACTAGGCGATCCGCTACTCGTAATAAAAACGCCGGCAACCTGCCCCTGC
>CAZZZH010000340.1:0-3830 GCA_964658445.1 Ilyomonas sp. | reverse complement strand
GGATAGCCATCAGCACTTCTTACCAACACTTTTTTTTCGTTCAATAAAGTAACGTCCATAATGTCGTAAGGCTGGTGCAAACACAAGCCCAACACATCGAAACCACAAACCAGGTTAGCAACCGTAGCCGGACTATACACTTTTATATTCTGCATTTTACATCTTATGTTTTATATTCCTTACGCTCATTGGGCAACTCTTATAATATCAGCAAAAACACCGCTTGCCGTAACATCGGCACCCGCGCCGGCACCCTTAATCACCAACGGCTGTTCGGGATAGCGCTGGGTATAAAACAACACCACATTGTCTTTACCATAGAGATGATAAAAATCAGAGTCAGCAGGTATGTGTTGCAAACCTACAGACGCTTTGCCGTTCTCGTACTGCGCTACAAACTTCAGCTTGCAGTTTTTGCTTTTTGCTTCATTATACAAAGCTTTAAAATGGGCTTCATGCTTTTTCATTTCGTTATAAAAATCATCTACGCTTCCCTCAAAGCAGGAAGGAGGTAAAAAGCCTTGGTTGGTAATGTCTTCCATCTCTAACGTCTCGCCAGCTTCGCGAGCCAAGATGAGTATTTTACGCATCACATCGGTGCCGCCTAAATCCAGACGCGGATCGGGTTCGGTATAGCCTTCATCCTGTGCCTGCTTTACAATATGCGCAAAGTGTTTTGTTCCGTCATAATGATTAAAAACAAAGTTTAGGGTGCCGCTTAATACGGCTGAAATTTTATTTACCACATCACCACTTTTTCGCAAGTCATTCAATGTGCCGATTACCGGCAAACCTGCGCCTACATTGGTTTCGAACAGATAAAGTGTATTGAATTCCTTCGCTGTATATTTTAATCGGATGTAATTGTTATAGGTCGAGGAAGCTGCTACTTTATTACAGGCAACCACTGAAATGCTTTTCTCCAACAACTGCAAATACGAGTCCGCTACTTTACTGTTTGCTGTTACATCTACAAAAACCGAATTGCGTAAATTTTTATTGATGACGGTATGGATAAACTGAGGTAAATCCATGGTCACCGCATTCTCTAAATCTTCTTTCCAGGTAGCAATATTGACAGCGCTTCCATTATCACCAAACAACATTTTTTTGCTATTGGCAATGCCTGTTATCCGAACCTGCACATTAAAATGTTCTAATAAAAACTGCTGCTGTTTTTCTATCTGTGCAATGAGCTTTTTGCCCACGTTGCCCGTGCCCACAACAAACACATTAAGTTGTTTGTAAGTAGTGGCTTCAAAGAATGCTTCGTGTAAAACGTTTACTGCTTTTTTTACATCATCTGCAGAAATAACCGCCGATATATTGCGCTCGGAAGAGCCTTGCGCAATAGCGCGAACATTAATCCCATTTCTGCCCAGTGCACCAAACATACTACCGCTGATGCCGGGATGGCTTTTCATTTTATCACCTACCAAAGCAATCACCGACAGGCTGGTTTCAATCGCTAATTCTTCTACGCTTCCATTGCCGATTTCTATCTCGAAAGCCGCATCCACAGCGGTTTTAGCTTTAGCGGTATCACTGATATTTATGGCTACGCAAATAGAGTGTTCAGACGAACTTTGGGTAATAAGAATCACATTGATACGCTCGCTTGCCAGCGCTTCGAACAAGCGTTTTGAAAAGCCCGGTATGCCTACCATGCCGCTGCCTTCCAGGCTCAACAATGCAATGCTGTTGATGCTTGAAATACCGGTAATGATTTCACTGCTTGCGTTATCTGCGTTTTGTATCACGGTTCCCATTTCGTCAGGCGAAAATGTATTCTTTACCCACGTTGGAATATTCTTCTGCATCACTGGTTGTATTGTGGGCGGATAAATAACTTTTGCACCGAAATGCGATAGTTCCATGGCTGCCTGGTAGCTTGTGGTGGCAATGGTTTTAGCATTCGGTACCCAGCGCGGATCGGCAGTCATCATGCCGGTTACATCTGTCCAGATTTCTAAGGAAGAAGCATTGAGGGCGGCAGCAAAAATGGCTGCGGTATAATCGGAGCCACCACGACCCAATGTAGTAGTATGCTGGTTAGCATCGCTTGCAATAAAACCGGGCGCAATGCATAAAGTTTGTGAGCCAACAGCAAGCTTAATTCGTTCGTTCGTTTCACTAAAATGAACGCTTGCATTACCGAAGTGGTTATTGGTTTTAATAACTTTTCGAGAGTCTATCCACTCTACATTCATGCCTATCGCTTGCATATATGCCGCAATGATTTTAGACGACAATATTTCGCCGAAGCTAATGATACGATCTTTGGTGCGAAGCGATAATTCCTGCAGCCGAAATACACCTTCGCAGATGTCTTCCAGTTCATTGAAATATTGCTTCACCATGCTTAAGCAACTGCTTTGAGTGGTAACGGGAAGCAACTCGCGCACAGAATCAAGATGCTTGTTCTCAAGTTCTTTTAAAATATCTATATAACCTTCCTCATTTTGCTCTGCCTTGGTTCCGGCGTTGATCAGGAGATCGGTGACTTTACTAAAAGCAGATACCACAACGATTTGCGGCTCACTGTTGCTCTTAACGATACTGACGACTTTCTGTATGTTGGCGGCGTTAGCCACGGATGTGCCACCAAATTTTACAACTTTCATAAGCGGAAGAGTGATTTTGCTCAAATGTATTTGAAAAATAATTGCTCATTGTTTCGCGATGGCTTTGCCCGATTATAATAAGATTAAAACCTTGTAAGAAGCAGCCAAAGCCCGAAGATGGTATGATAATGTATAACCCTTTACAGGGTTGTAATATGAGAAGTAGCAGTCAAAAGAATTGCTGCCATTAGGGAAGTAAGACAGATATGGGAGATGTGAAATTTCATTGGTGGTTCATGCGAAGATAGGTATGTGTTAAAGCAGAACAAGTGTTAGCGTCTATTATTTTAAAGCTGCTTTGTAAAGAGTGATAATGTTTTACCGAATAAAAAATATGCTTTGCCTTTATTGATTAAACATTATTTCCTGATGTATATCGGTAAGACTGGTTTGGATACTAAATTGATTTTACCATCGTAATAACCAGCGAAGCAAAAGCTGAATTTGTCTATGTAATATTCCTGTTGACGGAGAATTTGGTCGTTATACATAAAATACAAGTTAGTATTGTAAGTGCAACCCTTTGTATAAAAACGAAAGCTATAAATAAAATGCTATGAAAGCTCTTTTACTTTTTTTATTTGCTATTTGTAGTTCGGTACTGTTCGCGCAAACTACCATTCGCGGAAAGGTGTTGGACAGCAGCCGGCGACCTTTGCCTTCGGCAACGGTTCAGCTAAACCGGACAAGCGGAAACACAACATTGCAAACAGCGGAAACCGATAGTCTCGGCAATTTTGCATTTACGAATGTCGATAGCGGAAGCTTTGTTATCACGGTGTCGTTTATCGGGTTCGGTACATCTTCAACCGTTGTAAACGTTGCGAGAGATTCTACTTATAAAGACAGCGCAAATGCAGACAGTGCAAGCCTTGCCGGAAAAGAAAAGACCATTACAACAGATGATATTGTTCTGCAAAAAGCAACAGGCACATTAGCCACGGTTACTGTTACGGCTTCGGCGCCGGCCGTTACCCAGAAGGCAGATACGATACAATACAGCGCCAACCAATATAAAGTAAACCCTGATGCAACCAGTGAAGATTTGATAAAGAAATTGCCCGGCGTTACCGTAGGTAGCGACGGAACTGTAACTGCACATGGCGACCAGGTAAAGAAAGTACTAGTAGATGGTAAAGAATATTTTGGTGATGATGCTACAGCTACGCTTCGCAATCTGCCTGCTGAAGTGATTGATAAGATACA
>CAZZZH010000339.1:0-3831 GCA_964658445.1 Ilyomonas sp. | reverse complement strand
CCATCCACATCAGTTTCTGCAAATATTTCTTTCGCGTTATTAGCCTTTACGCTGCCGCCATATAAGATAGAAATAGTATCGGCTACTTCCTGTCCATATTTTTTAGACAACTCACTACGGATGAACGCATGCATTTCCTGCGCCTGTTCTTTGCTGGCTGTTTTGCCGGTACCAATTGCCCAGATAGGCTCGTAAGCAATTACAATCTTTTGAACCTGGTCTTCGCTTAAATGAAACAAAGATTCTTCCAACTGCTTGGCTACATATTCGTTTTGGGTTTCTGCTTCTCTCACCAGCAAAGGCTCGCCGCAACAAAAGATGGGAGTGATATCGTGAGATAAAGCAAGGTCAATCTTCTCTGCCAGCATTACATTCGTTTCGTGGAAATATTCACGCCTTTCAGAATGACCAATTACTACATATTTTACACTTAAACTTTGCAGCATTTCTACTGATACTTCGCCTGTGTAAGCACCCGATTTTTTGTTGCTGCAATTTTGCGCAGCCACAAACACACCAAACTTGTCCTGTAGCTGTTCCTGCGCAAGATGCAGGTAAGGAAACGGTACCGCAAAAATGGCAAGCTGGTTAGCCGTAAGCTCGTACTTACTATTGTCGATCGCTGCCAACAATTCTTCGCCTTTCTGCCAAGTAAGATTCATTTTCCAGTTAGCCGCAGCAATTTGTTTTCTCATATACTATAGATTAAATTTCCCGTTGTAAAATCACGAATAAGCTTCTTGACGCGCCCCGCCACATGTTTGTCTCGTTCATTGCAACTACCTGCCAGCCTTCTTTGCCCAATTCATTCAGTTTGTTGGTTAAGGCTTGCGAATCTACCTTGCCTCCCCAGAACCAGCCGGTTGCCGGCACTTCTAAGATTTTGTACTCGAATGTTTTCACTGATTGATAAAGTTGTCAAAGATATAGGTCAGAACAGACTCTTCTTCTGCGGACAAGCTCTGGTTTTTAAAATTTTTCCACTGCCCGATGTGCTTTACCGCTTTGTCTATTGCATATCCTACACCATAAGCACCCCACGAAAAATTGCGAAGTTGCCGGGGCAGCAATCCATCTCCAAAAACATTACAACTTACGCCATATACACTGCCGGTATTGATGGATGAATTGATGGCAACACGAGTATAATCGCCCATCATCACACCGCATTTGTTTCCTGCGCTGATGAATGAACCGTCGTACCCGCTCCAGAGTTTTATATCGCCAGCCGTGTTCTTTACATTGCTGTTGCTTACACCTGCACCCAGGTTGCACCAGTCGCCAATAATCGAATCGCCAAGATAGCCGTCGTGCGCTTTATTGCTGTTGGCTTGCATCACTACATTCTTTATTTCTCCGCCTGCAGTGCAGTTCGGCCCAAGCGTGGTAGCGCCATACATTTTGGTTCCCATTTTAACGACGGCATTGTCGCCAATTACCAACGGTCCTTTTAGCAAACTGCCTTCCATAACCGTGGCATTGCTGCCAATATATACCGGTCCTTCAGAAGCATTGATAATAGAAAATTCAACGGAAGCGCCTTCTTCTATAAAAACATTTTCCTTTTGCAAACACTGGTTGGTTGTGGATAAAGGCAGAGACGTTCTACCCGTTGTTTGCAAAGCAAAATCTAAGGCAATAAAGCTCTTGTTTAAGGATAAAATCTCGAAGGGATAAAGCAGCCACTGCACTTCGTTCACCACCTTAAAATCCATGGCAGCATTGTCCATCAAATCATTGATGCTGATGCCAAGACCTTTGCAGGCAATCACTTCGTTTTCGTCTTCCAGTACCTCGCCCTGCCGCATGTTTTTTATTTGATCAATAATATTATCGCTGGGTAAAACAGCAGCATTAATCCAGGTGTGAATGCCCGTTGGAATAACAGGATACAACGCTTGCAAATAAGCAGCCGTGTGCACATAAACGGTATCGTTGAGCAGGCGTTGCCAGCGTTCTTTGATGGAAAAAATGCCAAAGCGAAGATCGGCAACCGCTTTGGTGTAAGTAAAGGGAAACAGCCTGACTCTTGCCTCTGTATCGAATAAAACAACAGCCATATAAAACTTAAAATTGATAAAAAAATACAGAACAATTTCTGTGAATCAATAAGGTAAAGTAAAGTTATTATCACCATAACAAGAATTGAAAAAGCAGTAACCGTCAATCCGCTTATTTTTGTTTTTACAGTTATGAAATCTTTATTCTCGCTCACAACCATTTGTTGTCTCTTTCTATATATTTTGGGCTGCAGCTCGAAGGCAGAAAAAAACATCGCTAAAGAAAAAAAGAAAGTTTCGCTAAGTCCCGATTTTACTTTCCGTGCGCTTACACCGGAAGAGGTATCCCGCTATGGCAACGAAGCTAAATTTTACTATGAAACCCACCTGAAAAGAACGGGCTTCAACGGAGATATTCTGGTTGCCAAGAACGGTCAGATTGTGTTTGAAGATTATACTGGTTTCGCCAATTTTAAAACCAAGGATTCGGTTACGCCCAACACGCCGTTCCACCTGGCTTCCATTTCTAAAACCTTTACCGGCACTGAAGTGATGCGGCTTTGGGAACAAGGTCGCTTATCGTTGAACGATACACTGCAGCAATATTTTCCGCAGCTTCCTTACCGTGGTATCACCATCCGCATGCTGCTATCGCACCGCAGCGGTTTGCCCAACTATCTCTATTTTATGGAGAAAGACTGGAACAAAAAACAGAAAGCTACCAACCAGGATGTGCTGAACTTTATGATTGCCCACCAGCCACCTGTTGAAGCGCCGCCGGGCAGGGTGTTTCATTACTGCAACACCAACTTTATGCTGCTGGCTTTAGTAGTAGAAAAAATAACGCATCAGCCGTTTCCGCAGTTCATGAAAGACAGTGTGTTTACGCCGCTCGGCATGAACAATACCTACATCTTTTCCATAGCCGATACTATGAGTTATGTGCCCACCATGGTAGGCAACCACCCTTATGAAATGGATTATCTCGACTGCACCTACGGCGATAAAAATGTGTATACCACAGCCCGCGATTTATTGCAATGGGATAAGGCCTTGTATCAACACACTTTCGTTACCAAACCCACGCTGGATACGGCTTTCACGCCACAAAGCCATGAACGTAACTCAATGCATAACTATGGTTTGGGCTGGCGTTTGTTTACCAATGGTTCCGATTCTATTGTTTACCACAATGGCAAGTGGCATGGCAGCAATACAGTATTCACGAGGCTGGTTCAGGATACAGCTACCATCATTGTCTTGGGTAATAAATTTGACCGGGAGATTTATCAGTCTAAAGACATGTCGGTCATCTTTACAGGCATAAAAGACACCGCCGATTTAAAGGAGTAACAGCTATTCCCGTAACACGATTACATCACCTCGCTCCCACTTAATAATCGAAGAAGGCGAAGCTTCACGTGTATCATCGCGGCGATATTGCACCGCATAATCTACGCCTTCCACCAGGCGATTATCAATCATCGAAAAATGTGTGGGTGATGGCTGACCAGAAACGTTAGCCGACGTGCTGACGATGGGCTTGCGAAGCCGTTTGATGATGTGCTTGCAAAATAAATCCTTACAAATACGGATGGCAACCGAGCCATCTTGTGCCAATACATTTTGCGCTAAGCCAATAGCATTGGGATAAATAACAGTGGTTGGTTTTGTTGTCGTTTCCAAATAATCGAACAAAGCCAAATCCGGTGCCGCCACATACTTCAAAATATCTTTTTCTTCAGCAACCAACACCACAAAACTCTTATGTTCGGGGCGTTGTTTTAAAGCGATGATTTTCTCAACTGCTTCTTCACTGGTTGCATCGGAG
>CAZZZH010000338.1:0-3836 GCA_964658445.1 Ilyomonas sp. | reverse complement strand
GATAAAAAAGTAGAGGCTGTTCGCATCAAAAATATACAGAGCAGCGAGATACAAACCATTCCCATCAGCGCATTTTTTGTAGCCATTGGCCATCACCCCAACAGCGATATTTTTAAGGGTATTATTCATACCGATGAAGCGGGGTATATTCAAACTCTACCCGGCAGTTCAAGAACCAATATAGAAGGCGTATTTGCAGCTGGCGATGTGCAGGATAAAATTTACCGCCAGGCAGTTACAGCTGCTGGTAGTGGCTGCATGGCGGCTCTTGATGCGGAGCGATACCTGAGCGAAAAAGGGATTGTATAAGAAATAAAAGGCGGTCTGAAACAAAAGATTCTAAACGTAAGCATAATAGATAAATTTGTGAAGATATAAGATGGAAGTCTAAATGTGGAGGAAAATGAAATGACGAAGACTTTCTATTACGCGTGTTCAGCTAAACAGACTGCCGCAAAAAAGACTACCTGCGATGAGACGAAAGTTTGCATGTTAGTGTATCTTTTCATTCTGCTTTAAATAGTCCGGCTTATAATTAGTAAATTATCCAACAACTTGTCAATATGAGAAGGCTTGCTTTTCTTTTCTTCAGCGTTACTCTCTGTTTCTATGGTCAATCGCAAACTCTTAGCAGGACTAAGCTTTCGTCCACAACCTTCCGTCGCCTCGATAGTTTACTCAACAAAGCCATCGACAGCAACTGGGTAGCAGGCGCCGTTGGCTACATACAGCAGGATGGCAAAGTGGTTTACAACAAACCGGTAGGCTTCGCCGACAAAGCGGCTGGCAAGCCCATGCAAACCAGTACCATCTTTCGCATTGCTTCGCAAACCAAAGCCATTACCAGCGTTGCCGTTATGATGCTGTACGATGAAGGAAAAATTAAACTAAAAGATCCGGTTTCTAAATTTATTCCCGGTTTTGCTAATGCCAAAGTAGTAGATACCTACGAGGCTAACGATACCAGCTATAGTACGGTTCCTGCCAGGAGGGAAATAACTATTAAAGATTTACTTACGCATACATCCGGCATCGACTATGCCATTATCGGCTCTGATAAAATGCGAGCCATCTACGCGAAAGCCGGACTGGCACCGGGTTTCGGCAGCGATACCATGCAGTTGCGAAACATGGTCAACCTCTTAGCCGCACAGCCTTTGGGTAGTCAACCTGGCGAAAGGTTTCAGTATGGATTGAATGTGGATGTCTTAGGGCGGATTGTTGAAATTGTATCGGGTATGCCGCTCGATAAATTTTTCGGTTCACGTATTTTTCAGCCGCTTGGCATGAACGACACTTATTTTTATTTGCCAAAAGACAAACAAAACCGACTGGCAAAAATTTACACAAGCGACAGTACAGGAAAATTAAAGGAGATAGAAGGGCAGCCCGGCTCTTCATTAAATTATAATTATCCTTTTTTAATGCACGGCACTTATTTCGCCGGCGGTGCAGGTTTAAGTTCTACGGTTGGCGATTATGGAAAATTTCTTCAAATGATGTTGCAGGATGGTGAGTATAAAGGCCAACAACTGCTGAAGAAAAGTACCGTAGCGCTCATGACACAAAACCAGATTGATACCTTACATCTCGGCAACGATAAGTTTGGTCTCGGTTTCGAGATTAGTACCGATGTCAACGAAAAAGAGACCGGCGTTTCAGAAGGCAGTTTCTCTTGGGGCGGCTATTTCGGCACTATCTATTGGGTCGATCCAAAGCTCAATCTGGTCGGAGAATTTTATATTCAGGGTTCAGGCTTGCCGCATGGTTCGGTCGCCAACGACTTTAAAAAACTTGTCTATCAAAAGTAGCTGTCATTACTTGTTATCAGTTGTTTGATGATTAGCTCAATGAAATATTCCGGGCGTAGAAGACAATCTTATATTCAATCTAAGATTGTTCTGTTTTTTGAATTCCATTTATTATAATTTTTATCGGCGCTACAATTATTTTCAATGCTCATCATACAATTGCTAAACCTTCCGTTTTATGCTTATCATGGTATTTACGAAGAAGAAAAAAAACTGGGTGCCGAATACGAAGTGAATATTTCCGTAAGCCATCAAGAAAAAATAAGCCCGGTATTGCATATAAACGAAACCATCGATTATGTGTCATTGTACGAGTTGATTAAAATGCACATGCAACAGCCGCGACAGCTTCTCGAAACAATAGCAACCACCTTTGCTAAAGACGTATTAGCGCGCTTTGCTGAAGCCGAAGAAATAAGCATTACCATAATAAAAAAACATCCGCCGATTGTTGCCTTTCAGGGCAGCGTAGCTGTAACCTATTCTGTAAAGAGAAATGATGAATAAGATGATAGGAGAGAAGAGGAGAATAAATACGCTGCTTGCGGCTTTGTTTTGTTTATTTCTTTTTCAGGCACATGCCCAGACTAAAGATGAACAGTTAAGCAAAGCCAATACGTTGTATAAGCAGTTCAAAGAAGCTGATGCATTAGCGGCTTATAAAGATGTGCTTTTAGCCGATGCCAACAATATGACGGCATTGGTGAAGTGTGTAGAACTGAATACATCGTTAGGCAAAAAAGAAGCAGACAAAGACAGGCGCGATGCTTACTATTTCGCCGCTAAAGAGTATGCCGATAAGGCTTTATCGGTAAATTCTAATAGCGCTGATGCCTATTATGCACAATCGCTTGCCTACGCCAATCTTGCACAGACAGAATCTGAAAACAAAGTGATTGTGGAAGATATAAAACAAATCAAACTCAATGCAGACAAGGGCTTGAAGATCGATTCCAGTCATGCTTTGCTCAATTATATGGAAGGCAAATGGCACTACGAAATGCTCGATCTGAACTGGTTGAAGAAAGCCGCATTGAAAACATTTTATGGTAATGGCTTGCCTAAGCCTGATATTGATTCCGCTATTTTTTATATGGAAAAATGCAGGTCTCTACAGCCATATTTTGTTCAGAATTATCTTGATCTTGCCAAAGCTTATCAACTGAATAAACGACCGACGCAGGAGATAGAGATCTTATCAAAACTTATAAAACTTCCAAACCGAAGTGTAGATGATGCGGCTTTAAAAGAGGAAGGAAAAAAGATGTTGCAAGCTTTAGAATAATAGCATAAAGCAGAAGTTTGTAAACGAATTATATTCAGCACACAAAAAAGCCGCATCTAAAAGATAGAGCGGCTTTTTGTTTAATATAATGAAATAGCTAACTTATCTTTTCAACCTGCATATAGCTCAACTCAACCGGAGTAGAGCGACCAAAGATTTTCACAGATACTTTCAGCTTCTTTTTTTCATCGGTAATTTCTTCAATTACGCCGTTAAAATCGTTAAAGGGTCCTTCAATAATCCGGATGGTTTCACCAATAATAAAAGGTTCACTTAGCGTAGCGCCATGTGCATCCATCTCGTCTACTTTACCCAGCATTCGCACTACTTCTGCTTTTCGTAAAGAAATAATGTTTCCTTTGCTTCCTTTGCCATCAGTTAAAAAGTGCATAACATTAGTCAGGCTACTGATGTGAAGAATTATATCATCATTCAATTTGCCGCTTGCCACTTCAAGAAATAAATAACCTGGATAATTATTTCTTTCCCGCATTACCTTTTTGCCGTTCTGTACTTTATATACTTTTTCTGTAGGCAAAAAAACCTGCTTTACAACGTTCGTCCAGTTGTTACGGGATATATCTTTATCAAGATACTCTT
Organism: Ilyomonas sp.; assembly: GCA_964658445.1. Taxonomy (GTDB): domain Bacteria; phylum Bacteroidota; class Bacteroidia; order Chitinophagales; family Chitinophagaceae; genus Ilyomonas. The sequence continues at coordinate 140 of CAZZZH010000338.1, read as the reverse complement.
TTACCTTCCGCTCTTTTCCGCTTACAACGCGCAGCGCATACCATTTCGATTCTGCTTCCTGCACGGCGGGGGTTTCCTGTATCGTATTTTCTTCCATATTCTTTTATTTTTGAAACAAAGAATAAATCAACTTTAGCAGC
>CAZZZH010000337.1:0-3837 GCA_964658445.1 Ilyomonas sp. | reverse complement strand
AAAAGTAGCAAAAAAGATCAAGGACGGCATGATCGCTCCGCGCATCCGTCCGGGCTCGCGCACCTTCTGTGCAGCCTGTTACTTTTTTGTGAGGAGGTTCCTCTGTAAAAGCTGAACCGTCAGGATATTTTCCGTGAAAAGAAATCATTAAAATGTCAATTCGATGTGTGTCTTTGAACTGCTTCGTCTTACACTGATAAGAAAGAGTTGGGCAAAAACGGTTAAGAGAAATGGATTGAAAAGTCATTCGGTTGCGCTTTTATTTGAAACACTTGAAAGCGGTTGATCTGGAAGGAAATAGCATACAGGTTTAAGCATTTGTGAAGGCATGGTAACAGCGATTGGGCAGCCGGTACAAATGCTTAATTGAAAAACTGAAGTTGAAGATAATTACAAATGCTCTATAGTGTATTGTCGGCTTGAACTAAGATGATAAGAATTACTGCTGCACAAATGCGGCTCGTCAGCTATGCTTTTACAAATGCATTTGTTGGCTGCAGTATTGAAAAATCATTTTGAGTTACCTGAATGTGCTATAGCTTCTTTAAAACTAAGTGTTGGCTGTTCATTATAGGCATCAACAATCATTTCAGATTGAAACCATATGTAAGCAGGACCACCCGGTAGTCTATTATAATTATTATTTAAATAATCACGCTTTGATTGTCCTGCAGGAACAGGACTCGGAAAGTTTTTTATAAAATTCTGAAACACGATAAGCTGAAAATTCATTACCGAAGAGTCCTGTTCACGCCAGTATGCAGTGGCTATTCTGTTAGCAGCCATCTCTTCATCATAAGGTAATGCTGTTTGACGTTGACACGCACGCCACCAATGCCCAAGCTCATGGATAAAAATCCACTCGTGAGATCCTTTTTCAAACACATCTTTAGCCGTTGTTCCATTTCCCTGTTGCTTAGCCAGATCAATAAAAACTTTCTTTGCTTCAGCGGGTAATGTTTTCCAGTCTGTTGTATGCAATACATTTTCTGCGCTGTCATAATTACCAAAAGAACGCGGATTGTCAAGTACAATTTTTGGCGGAGGTAAGCTTGGCGTAAATCCAAAAGTTTTTATCTGACTTACGAAATTGTCCCGCAATGTTATTAGCTTTTGCAAAGTTGTATCTGTTGCTTGTCCCTGCGCACTTGTCTGAAGCAACATAATAATAAACAAGCCCGCTATACTTCTTATTGCTAATTTTTTCATGTTGTTGTTTAATGATAATGGTATTTAATATGACAGCTAACGAATCCGGTTTTCTGCAGTGCTAGAAGTAGCATTCTATCAGCTGAACAACTTACTAAAGATAGATAGAATTATAAATGATGAGGTGAATGGTGTGAGCCAGCATAGCAGAAAGCCTTTTGTTGGCTGCTGTATTAGTTTGAGTTTTTGAAGAAACCGCGTTTGCCATATCTGCTTAGTGTTTTTTCTATTTGCTCATTTGATAACGTTTCCTGTCTTGTCAGCGTCATTATACCATACACCATTATCATAGAAGCATAACCGGTTTCGATTAATATTTCAAGAACTGAACTGTCACTCAAAGTAAGTTGCCCAACTGTTATTGTCTTGTCTCTGTATCCTTTGATGTCATTCCATCTCCATTCAACTACATTTCGTGCATGTGTCTGCCGAACATGAGTTTTTACGTTTGAAATAATTTGTCTTGATGTCAGCAAAGTCCAATTATCCACGTCAACATGAGTCAACGCAATTGGCAATTCCTCGTCTGAATATTCAAATGATGACAGTACTTCTCTATTTACATCACTCAACAATTCGGTTTCAAAAATTGTAGTCAAGGGGTAATCAATAGGCTTAAAAGTATGTCTCTTTATTGCAGCGATACAAATACGTCTTATTGATTCGTCTGTCTTTTGCATGGTCGTCAAAATATAGCAGCCAACGGCTCGCTGCTTGTTGAACGTGGCGGCATAGCGAACCATAAGCTCAAATGTAGAAATAAAGATGAAAAGAACGATGATGCTGATTGGCTTGTGTTAGCCGCTATGGTGGCAAGCAAATTTTTCACGCAGGTTATTCTTTTTTAGGGAGCCACACCGGAAGTGGGAACGCGGATATTTTTATAATTGGTGTCCCATTAGAATTAGGCAGTCGCACCTGGTGATCCCCCATATATGCAAAATTCACCGTTGTATCAAGCCCGGGTTTTAATCCCTTCATGAATTTAAAAACGGAATCTTGTCTTGCATCCATTTTTGGTAAAAACTTGAGAGAACCTTTAAAAGCTATTTCGTTATTGCGATGGAAAGCTGTGGTTACAGTCAGGCTGTCAACTACAACTGAGTCAATATGTACTCGAATACTGTCTAAATAAATATTCGAAAGCAAATCGTAAAACTTATAAGCGTATTTGTAGCGAATACTATCTTTTTTATTAAAATTCTGTTCCTGCCCGACAACCAGTTTGAATGTGTCAACCAAATTTTGAATTTGTCTTTGAGCGAAAGATAATGGAACTTTCGTGTCAGGCTCTTTTTTGTCTTGTATACAGGACAAAAAACAAAAGCAGCAAAGGAGCATTATTGCGTAAATTTTTATCATCTGGAAGTGTCAACAACTTGCGTACAACGGCTCCGGCATTCTGCTGTACTGGCATTCATAGCTCGTTTGCCGGATTACTTACTAAAGATAATTAGAATTGCAAATGACGAGGTGAGGTTCGTCAGCCAGCGTAGCAGAAAACCTTTTGTTGTGCGTTCGTAGTTGTCTTTTAGATTGTCAACTGTAATTTTTATCCATTGAAACCGGGTCGAAATTGTCGTCCATAACATAGAATATTGTGGTCGCCTGATTGTCTATCCCATACTCTTTGTCTATTGTAAAGGTTTGTCCAATGTCAGTACTCAGAATTTTGTCAGCAAGAATATTCTTTAGTTTAGTTAGGTCTTCAATGGTTCCGGCGAAATAATCAGGCGTAATAGTCTGTTTATTCCATGTCACGATTTTTAAGTAACTGTAAGGTCCAAAAGAAGTCTCCTGAGATAATTCGGTATATTTAGAGTTCTTCACGTAGTCATTTAAAAGAAAAACAAAGTTTTGTAAGCCTTTTTTATTACCGAAAAATCTCCATTCTTTGTTGTCATTGCCATTATCGTAATAAAATCCTAAGCTACGCCATTCGTCTTTTATTTTCTGTTCAATGTCAAACATGAAATGTCAATTAGTAACGGTCAATATACTTCTCTAAAAACGAAAGGTGTCATATAGTATGATTCACAACGGCTCGTTGTTAGCTAAACGTAGCGGGCAGTAGCATTCCGTCAGCTCAAATGTAGAGATAAAGATGACAAGAGAGATAGTATCGAATGACTCGCGTCAGCCGCTATATCAGCAAGCATGTGTTGCGCGTTCGCATTATTGATAGAATTCTTACTTTATTTCAAAATAAACATATTCCGGTCCATCAAGTTTTGCAGATTCTATGTCTTTGGTTTTTGATTTATAAATAGTGAGTCGAAAAAAGTGTCTGCTCTAATAAGGTTCTAAAAGAATCAATCGCATTGATTGTACATTAGTTATTTTCTTCTTTGCCGGCGCAGTTTGTAACCCGATAAATTCGTTTGTTCCTAAGTTGTGAATATAACTTGTAATCGGTTTCCATCCTGTGTCTACCTTAACTTCTAATCCGGTCAGATAATAAACACTCGAGTCACATGTATTAGATACAGTCCACCTAAAATATTTTTCATCCTTGTTATACACTGTCTTGGTTGTTTTTACTTCTAAACATTGATTATTAGCAATAAGTGTCGACAGCGTTGCAACCAAATAAAAAAGGAACATATGTCTTGGTATCAGAATTAGTAG
>CAZZZH010000336.1:0-3851 GCA_964658445.1 Ilyomonas sp. | reverse complement strand
CGGGCATGTAGATAACTTTAGCGACCCGATGATTGATAATAAAGACAGCAAGAAGCGCTACCGCGTAGATCATTTGATAGAAGCACACGCCGATAAGCTTACCGACGCCGGCAAAGGCGCCGAAGCCGAAGCGCTGCTGGGCAAAATGGAAGAGCTGATTGGCAGGGATGACTTTGAAGGCTTGAAGAAACTGATTGAAGAGAATAATATAAAATGCAGTGTGAGCGAAACATCGAACTGGACAGAGATTCGCCAGTTTAACCTGATGTTCTCCACGCAGCTCGGCGCGGTGAGCGGCGATGCCGAAACCATTTACCTGAGACCTGAAACCGCGCAGGGTATTTTCGTGAACTTCCTCAACGTGCAGAAGAGCGCGCGGATTAAGATTCCGTTTGGTATTGCACAAACCGGGAAAGCGTTTCGGAATGAGATTGTGGCGCGGCAGTTCATCTTCCGCATGCGTGAGTTTGAGCAAATGGAAATGCAGTTCTTCGTGCGTCCCGGCACCGAAGGCGAATGGTATCAGCGCTGGAAAACAGAGCGTTTAAAATGGCATACTGACCTTGGTATCCCTGCAAGCGAATACCGCTACCACGACCATGTGAAGCTGGCGCATTACGCAAAGGAAGCGTGTGATATTGAGTACAATTTCCCAATGGGTTTCAGAGAAGTGGAAGGCATCCATTCGCGCAGCGATTTTGACCTGACGCAGCATCAAACTTACAGCGGAAAGAAGATGACGTACTTCGATACGGAGATTAACCAGCATTATATTCCGTACGTGATAGAAACGTCGATTGGTCTGGATAGAATGTTCCTGTTGATCTTATCTCACAGCTACGAAGAAGAAGTGCTGACGAAAGAAGATGGCAGCAAAGACAGCCGCGTGGTGCTACATATTCCGCCGGTGCTGGCGCCCATTAAGATGGCGGTTTTGCCGTTGACGAAGAAAGATGGTTTGCCAGACATTGCGCGCGAGATTATGAACTCCTGCATGCCTTATTTCAAGTCTTTTTACGAAGAAAAAGATGCCATTGGAAAACGTTACAGAAGGCAGGATGCGATTGGTACGCCGTTCTGCGTAACTGTCGATCACCAAACCAAAGAAGATGGAACGGTAACGCTGCGACACAGAGATACAATGTTGCAGGAACGCATACATAAAGATGACGTGCAGGAGAAGTTGTTTAAGATGATTAATGGAATTTAGGGTTCAACATACAACGTGTTGATCGTTGAAATGCTTATAAATAAAAAGCCTCAAACAGTTCGGAATTGTTTGAGGCTTTTTGCTATGCTAACGTCAAATACATTGTACATCAGTTCATCCATATAACTCCAAATGCACATCGTATTTATCGTAGCCAAAAGAAAGAATATTGGCTTTGGCTTCGTCAATCATATTCTTCCAGCCGCACAATAAAAAATTGGCAGGCGCTTTTTCCTGCATAATAATGTCTTCATACAGATGATGTACATATCCATGATTGATGCTCGTGTTGTTGTGGTCTTCACGTGAGAAAGTGGGCAGGTAATAAAAATTATTCATCTCTTTACTTAAAGCCTCCAGCTCGTCTTTATACAAGCAATCACTCAGCGTTCGGCAACCAAAAATGAGATAGATATTTTTGTGCTCAATATGGTGGAGATGAATGTAATGAACCATGGAACGGAAAGGCGCAACACCAGTGCCGGTGCAGATAAGGAATAGATTCTTATCCATTTCTTTCGGCAATACAAACGAGCCTTGCGGACCGCGAAGTTGTAGTTCACTACCTATTTGCATTTCGCTGAATAGATAGTTGGTTCCCAAACCACCTTCAAGCAAAACGATGACAAGTTCTATGATGTTGGTTCCGTCGGGATGAGAAGCAATGGAATAGCTGCGCCAGCGCTTGTTTCGCTTCTCATGAATAGGAAGGTCAAGTGTTACAAATTGCCCGGGCAGAAAGTCAAATTTTTCTGTATCCTGCACTTCTATCCAGAAACGTTTGGTGTTAAAAGTGGCGTCTTCTATACGGACGATTTTACCAGTGCGCCATGGTTCGAGCATCGTTTTATTTTTTGCAAAAGTATTGCAATGCGGCAGCGATTAAGACTACAGACAACAAAGCAAAGAATCTTTTACTTTTATCGTAACCAATCAGGTCAATATGCCTACCGTTCATCTTATTGTAAAAGGAAAAGTACAAGGTGTTTTTTATAGGGCTACAGCTAAGAAAACAGCGCATGAACATGGCATTACCGGCTGGGTACAAAACACGGACGAAGGACACGTAGAAATCGTTGCGAGTGGCTCGCAGCAAGCATTGGAAAAGTTTATCGAATGGTGCCGCCAGGGACCTTCAAGGGCAAAAGTGACCGGCGTAGAAACGAATGAAAAAGAAGAGCAGTTGTTTGATGAGTTTGAGATAAAGAGGCATTAACGAAAACAAATAGCTGCCTTACTAGCATACGAGTACATAGCAATGGCTTCTTTCCCTATTTTTGATTCATGACAGCAACCTGTTCTAATTGCGGTGCCCGGTTCACTTCACCTTATTGCCCGGAATGCGGACAAAAAGCCGGCGTTGGGCGGCTTACCATGCACAACATTGTACATGAGCTTTGGCATGGCTTTACACATACCGATAAAGGCATTGTAAAACTTTGGGTTGACCTTTTAATTCATCCAGCTACTGCATATCGCAACTACTTTAGCGGAAAGCGAAAAAGCTATTTCAGCCCGGTTGTTTTCTTCCTGCTTTCGTTTGGATTTTATATTTATTTTGACCAGAAAGTATTCGATTATCAAGATCATGTAAACCTGATTCAGACGGGTCATTTATACAACAATGAGATTGGTCGCTATGTGCAGGAACATTCCAAATACATGGCGCTTGCTTTATTGCCAATAGAATCGATAGTAACATGGCTGCTATTTCGCAAGCGTTATAACCTGGCAGAATGCGTAACATTCTGGCTACTTTGCGTAGCTTTTAGCAACACTATTATGACCCTGCTGACGCCGCTGCGCTTATTACTCATCACTCATAAAGGAACGACTGATTATATAGTAAACCTGATTTCTATCCTCATTTTTCTGTGGCACGGAATTGCTGTCTTTGGCAAAAATCTGTTTAACATTCTAAAAGTTGCCGTTGTCGTTTTATTAATCTCAGTTGCGAGTGTTTACAACACTTTTTATTTTCTCAGCTTGGAATATCCTGTAACCTATCCAACGCTTTGGCAAAGCATGAAAATAGTGTATGCTGATAAATCTGTTTCCTACTATAGAGGCAAGTTCACCATTGAAGAATAATTAACTAAGCTGCACCGTCATATCGGCTGCCAGCTTCGTCATCTCTGCTTCTTCCAGGATAATACGCAATGGATTATTCGCTGCATCATATTCCCATTTTATTAATCGGATGCAGCCATTGTCTATCTCAATGCCGGTAATATCTCCGTCGTTAAAACAGCAGCAGCCGCTGTTGAAATAATTAGGTTTGAAGCCGGTAAAATCGGGCAACACTTCGCCCTTTTCAAACCGGTGATTAATATGAGATTCTATGTCTGCCACAGCAGCCTCATCGTTCGCTTTCTTCGCCCTGGCAAGCCGGTCGTACAGCCGTTCCAGCAAGGTCAGAGATTCAAACACAGGCTGGTGCGTGTGCCCGGTTACCAGTGCAATATTATTCTCGCTGCTCCATTCATACATCAGCTTGTTATGCTCTGTTTTCAGTTGCGTATCATAAGCGGGCGTGTTCGGGTTGATCTCTAAATAAGCCTGCATTTTTGCCCACACATTCGACACAAACCATTTGCTGAACCAGTTGCCATCGCTTTGTAAATCGCCCTGGTGGCCGTGG
>CAZZZH010000335.1:0-3858 GCA_964658445.1 Ilyomonas sp. | reverse complement strand
AGTTTGTTTGAGCCCTCCAACAGTTTGTTTTTGACGAAAACAGTCTAAAGTGGGGCAAAAACAGTTTGTTTTGGCTGAAAACAAACTGTTTGACCCTTTGCACAAACTTTTTAACACCTTCAACAGTTTGTTTTTCCCGAAAACAGTCTGTTTTTGATAAAAACAGACTGTTTTATACCCTCCACACACTGTTTGACCCCTTCCACTAACTTTTTGATGGATTAAAAAGTTAGTGGAAGTATTTACAACGTTTGTTTTTGTCTGTACACGATTTGTCTTTGTATTTCGCCGCCTGGTTTTAAAAACCAAAAGGCAGACAGCGGTATGAAAAGAGCTAACCAGGACTAAAAAAGAGAAGAAAAAAGCGCTTTTTCTTTAAGCTCTTTTTAAGAAAACGTTTCACAGATTATAATTCGATTAAAAGCCTTGCTGGCTGGCCTACAGAATAATCCTGGTTACTAATATTGTTCAAAAATTAATTATTCACTCAAAAAAAAATGATGATTTATGGTAGTTGTAATCAGAGCCTCCAAACATTTTTTACGCAAATCGGTAGCCAACCGTATTGTAGATGGTAACGCCATTTCGGAAGCGATAACAAAAAATGCAGACGATTTTAAAACGCTCACTTATGACGGCAAAGCCCTTGGTGACATGAACGAAAAACTAAGCAATGCCAAAACTTCTGCCAACAGTGGCGACCGCGAGGCAATTGCTGCCCTGAAAGAAGTAAATAAGGATTGGAATGCGATGTTTGAAAAAACGGTGGACGAAGTATCGGTGCTGGCAAACGGATCGGAAGCCATCATCCTGAAAGCCGGCATGACGCCTACCAGCAGCACGCGTAAAAAGAGAGCGAAGCCGGAGCGCCCGTCCAATACAACGGCTAAGCCGGGAAATGGCAAAGGCACCTGCGCGATAGAGGTAGATGCGCAGCCAGAGGCGGATGGCTATATAGGTGTGCTAACGCCTACGGATGCTAAAGTGACAATGAACGGCGACACGCTGGAAATAAACTGTACGGGAACCATTTATATACAGGCAAGCAGCCGCCGCACCATGCAGATAAACGGGCTGCCCAGCTATACACCGTTTTGCGCTACTGTGTTTACTTTCAACAGCGCCGGCGCCAGCCCGCTGAGCAACAGCGAAGAGATGGGTACGCAATAATAAATGTACACAAAACGAAGTAAGCGATATAAGATAGCCGTTTGCCGCTCCAACAGCGCGTGACGGCTTTTTTATTTGGGTGGTGTATGCGTAAAACGAAGTCGTCAATACACATTCATCGGCAAAGGATAGTTTCTGTAGCGGCGCAAGCCTTCTTCCATAGCGGTATATACTTTCTGGCGCAGGGCAGCTATTTGTTTAATGTCAAATTCTTCCACATCTACCTGTGGTAAATACACACAACGGCACTTGCCCGGCGTAAGCTCGAGGAAGCCACGGTAGTGCATTCGCTCGTAAGTATCGAGGAAAAGAATGGGCTTGATGGGCGTTTTGGTTTCGATGGCAATGCGGAAAGCGCCGTCGTAAAAATCTTTCAGCGGCCCGCGGGTTTCGTTAAACGTTCCTTCGGGAAAAATAAAGATGGATATATGCTTTAGCAAGGCAGCCTTCAGGGCACGAAAGCTTTGGGCGCGGCGCTCCGAACTGCTTCTGTCTACCACAATAACTGCCATGCGGTAGATAATGCCGAAGACCGGGTATTTTACCATCTCGTATTTGCCCAAAATGCGCACCGGCTGGTGGATAGACAGCATGGCGGCCGGTATATCCATATACGATGTATGGTTGGCAACAAAGATGTATTGCTTCGAGGTATCGTGCGGTGTTTCATGTATTTCTTTATAGCGAATGCCGGTGAGAAAACACCAGGCAACTGCCCAGACTTTGCAGACGATATAAACAAAATTGCCGCCGCGTACTTTACCCAGCAAAGGCGAAATGGCTACAAACACCAACGCGATGAACATGAAGATAATGAACAAGAGCACCGCGTATATACTGTACACAATCTGCAGTGCACGAAGCAGCGGATTGCGCGGCGGATAGATGATTTTAGTTTCGTCGGGTTGCATTGTATTCGTCTTACTGATACTTTCTTTTGTAACTTGTCGCTCTGGCTGCATGAGTTGTAAATAGAAGGACAACACTACAAAAATTTCGACAACATTCCAATGCCTGAATTAATAAGGGTGCAAGAGGAAGAAAAGCAGCCGGCATAACAGTAAAGGAAGGGTTAAGATTCAGCATTTAACTTGTTGCCACCGCCAATCATTTTCATATTTGCAGCATGAGGCTCGGAGTGCTTATAAACATAAGTTTGTTGTTTCATGGTTTGTGCGCCGTGTTTACCTTGCCTTCGTGTGCAGAACAAAAAAATCAGAATGCTATTATAATGTCTGAAACAAATACAACGGCTACAATCGTAAACGCCTCTTCTCCCCAGCATACCGATACGGCTACTTTTGGCAATGGTTGCTTCTGGTGTACCGAAGCATTTTTTCAGCGTGTGAAAGGAGTAGAAAAAGTAGTGAGCGGATATAGTGGTGGTACGGCTCCCAATCCTTCTTACGACCAGGTGAGTACCGGCGCAACGGGCTACGCAGAAGTAGTGCAGGTAGTATACGATCCTTCCAAAGTATCGTTTGACGACTTGCTGGAAGTGTTCTGGAAAACACATGACCCCACCACGCTGAACCGGCAGGGAAATGATGTAGGAACCCAATACCGCAGCGTGGTTTTTTATCATAATAAAGAGCAGAAAGAAAAAGCAGAACATTATAAAGATGAGCTAAATAGAAGTGGCGCCTGGAACAAGCCGGTAGTAACGGCGATAGAGCCGTTTACCAACTTTTATGCGGCTGAAAATTATCACCAGAATTATTACAACAACAACCCGCGGCAAATGTATTGCCAATACGTGATACGACCGAAATTAGAGAAGTTCGAGAAAGTGTTTAAAGAAGAAATAAAGGCTCAGTAATAGCGAAAGGATAACCGGAAATGGTTATCCTTTTTTTATAATTTTTCATCGCGTATCTCGGTGCCGGTTTATTTTTATACCATGAAATCATCCTTATTGTTTATTGCCTTTTGCATAGCTTCTGCCTGTTATTCGCAGCAGGTAAAAGTCTTTACCCATGCTGACACGCTGCGCGGCAGCCTGAACCCCAACCGCACCTGGTGGGATGTGCTGCGCTATGATATAACCGTAACGCCGGACTATGCATCGAAGACCATTGAAGGAAGTAATACGATTACCTACAAAGTAGTGCAGAAGAGCTATCCTGCGTTTATGCAGATCGACCTGCAACAGCCGATGATGGTTGACAGTGTTTTGTTCAACCATCACCGTTCTTTACCTTATCAGCAAGATGGAAATGTGAGCCTGGTAAATGCTCCGAAGCAGGTTTATAACAGCCAGGCAAGTGTTACCGTTTATTATCACGGCAAGCCGAGAGAAGCTGTGAAACCGCCGTGGGATGGTGGATGGATCTGGACAAAAGATTCTCTTGGCAGACCCTGGATGTCGGTGGCTTGCCAGGGCTTGGGTGCCAGCGTTTGGTACCCCTGCAAAGACCACCAAAGCGATGAGCCGGACAGCGGTGCCTCACTTACAATAAAAGTAGCCGATAGCTTGGTGGCTGTAGGCAATGGAAGACTGACGAAGAAGCAGCCGAATGGCGATGGTACAACATCTTATACGTGGTCGGTCGTCAATCCCATCAACAACTATCTCATCGTTCCCTACATTGGCAAGTATGTAAATATTGCCGACACTTTTCATGGCGAAAAAGGCAAGCTGGACTTGAACTTTTGGGTGCTTGATTATAATGAACAGAAAGCCAGGGA
>CAZZZH010000334.1:0-3864 GCA_964658445.1 Ilyomonas sp. | reverse complement strand
GTTTCACGGCGCCTATAAACCCACAGGACTCAACCGCACCTATCCCAATGAATTGACCCGCGAAGGCACGCGCAACTATGAAGTAGATAAATGGAGCCCCGAAGGCATCTCGCCTGACCATGATATTACCATGCCGTTTACACGTGGATTAGCCGGCGCATCAGACTATCATCTCGGTGGCTTTCGGGCTGTTCCGCAAGATCAATTCCGGGCGCAATACACACGTCCTTTAATGCTTGGTACACGCTGCCATATGCTGGCGATGTATTTGGTTTTAGAAACGAATCTGGGTATGGTTTGCGACTATCCCGAAGCGTATGAAGGACAGCCGGGCTTTGAGTTTATCAAACAAGTACCAACTACTTGGGATGAAACAAAAGTGCTGGATGCAAAGGTGAATGAATACATTACCATTGCCCGGAGAAAAGGCAACGATTGGTATGTGGGAACGATCACCAATCATGAAGCGCGCGACATACAGGTGCCATTGTCATTTCTAGGAAACGGAAGCTATACAGCCGATGTATACAGCGATGCCAATGATGTTGCTACACAACCCAACCATCTGAATAAACAAACGAAAACGGTGACCAACAAAGAAGTGATTTCGCTTCACATCGCCAGCGGTGGCGGCGAGGTAATGCGGATAGTGTTGAATAAGTAAAAGAGCCTGTAAACCAATAAGGTTTCTTAAACCTTATTGGTTTACAGGTTAGTAATGTTTGTGCCTTTTTGCTTAAATTGATTAAAAGAAATTCTGCTTCTCTCTTTCCCTTTCTTTCCACATTTCATTAAATGTTTTTTCACTGAAATGCAGGTCGGCTCTGTGTTTCGTCCAACTGGTAAACACTTTATTGATAAAAGCGTTTTTCATTTTTCCATTGCCCCAGTTCATCATCTTGCGGTTCAGGCTCGCAATCTTCCAGCCTTTCCAGGCAAGCTTTTCAGCCATCTTATTTTCACCTTCTTCTACAGCTTCATATCGGTTTTCGAGCAGCAATTCATGCAGGTTTATTCTTACCGGGCATACTTCGGTGCAGTTGCCGCAAAGGCTTGATGCGTAGCTTAAGTGTTTGTACTCATCCAGGTCTTTTAAATGCGGCGTAATAATGCTGCCAATGGGTCCGCTATAGGTAGTGCTATACGTGTGTCCGCCAACATTTTTATATACCGGGCACGCATTTAAACAGGCGCCGCAACGGATGCAATAGAGCGCTTCACGCGTCTTTGGATTCGATAATAGATTGGTTCGGCCATTGTCCAATAAAATCACGTACATCTCTTCCGGTCCATCGGTTTCGTCCGCTTGTTTTGGACCTGTAATAATGGTGTTATAAGAAGTGATTTTTTGTCCTGTACCAAACGTTGCAAGCAGCGGCCAAAACAAGTGCAGATCATTTACCGAAGGCAATACTTTTTCGATGCCGACAACAACGATGTGCGTCTTTGGAAAGGCACAGCTAAGCCTTGCATTGCCTTCGTTTTCAGAAACAGCTACGGCACCGATATCAGCCAAAATAAAGTTGGCGCCGGTAACGCCCACTTCTGCACTTGCATATTTTTCGCGCAGTAAATTTCGTGTGTAAAGGGTTACCTGCTCTGGTGTAAAGTTAGAAGGCGTTCCAAACTTTTGATTGTACAACCGCGCAATGTCTTCTTTGCTTTTGTGCATGGCCGGCGTTACTATATGGTACGGCGCTTCGTCATCCAACTGCTGAATGTATTCGCCCAGATCCGTTTCCACGCTTTCAATACCGAGCTTCTGCAAATGCTTGTTCAGGTGAATTTCCTCCGTTACCATGCTCTTGCTTTTCACCAGCGTTTTGCAGTTCTTGGCAAGGCAGATTTTTTCTATTTCTGCCAACGCATCCTCTGCGGTTTCTGCCCACAACACCTTCGCGCCACGCGCCGAAATTTGTTGTTCAAACCGTTCTAAATTAGCATCCAGGTGTTCAATGGCTTTCCATTTACGGTTCTTTGCCAGCTCGCGGGCGGGCATCAGTTTATCAAACTGTAGTTTGCCCGTAGGCACGACAGCATTGTATTTGCCAATGTTGAAATTAATGGTGCGCCGATGCTCTAAATCGGCAGCTTTAATGGTGCTTTTGGCTCTGAATGAGGCGGCGGTTTGGCTCATATAAATTAGTTCGAATCAGGATTTGTATGGCTTGCTTCTTCTACAGCCAAAATGGTTTTGATATTTATTAATAGTTCAGGAATATCAAATTTGCACGTGTTATAAACAATTTGATCGTCTACATCGAAGTAATGATGAATCAGTTTATCTCTCATACCTGCAATTTCTCTCCATTCTACGGAAGGATACTTGTTTCGAAAAGAAGGATCGATATTTTTCGTGGCTTCTCCAATTACTTCCAGGCTTCTGAACACTGCTTTTTGAATCATGATATTTTCTAAGTAACCATCGAAGCTAAGTTCACTTGTGTGCTTTACAATAAACTCGGCTTCTTCTACAATATGATGAAGATAATCAGTTGCGGAAAAGGTATTCTGCACTTGCCAAAATTTTAGGTCCAATATACTTACTTAATCCTCCTATCGTTACTACTTCTGCCTCCCTGCCAATGAGGTCTTCAAGATAATAAGCAAGGCGGATAAAGTTTTTATATGTCTTTCTTTCAGGATAAAAATCAACCAAGAAATCTACATCGCTCTCTTCCTTCATCTCGTTCCTTACAAAAGAGCCGAATACACCAAACTGAGACACACCATAGCTTTTGATGGTCTCTAAGTTGGCATTGAGCAAAGCAAAAAGCTGCTCTTTATTTTCTACCTTGGTTTGTAGCTCCAACATATGAAATCACTTACTTCTTTACATGTTCCGCACTCGCTTTCAGTGCTTCATAAAAAGTTTCTCCGTATTTCCTGATGAGGGCATCTTTCAAAAAAACATAAACCGGCACCTTCAGGCTTTTGCCCAGCTTACAAGCTGCTTTGCAAAGCGAGGGCCGAGGATCATAATTCAAGTACTCCACATTCTCATCACTGCTGCTGGTGCGCGTGCGGATGGGGAAAAGATGACAACTAATAGGCTTTTTCCAGGCTAATTTACCGTCATAATAAGCCGCTTCAATGCCGCATTTGATGATGCCGTTTTCATCGCGCGTTCCATAAGCGCAAATGCCACCATTGATGGTTGGCGTTACCCAGCCGAAGTCTTTATCATACAAGTATTTGCCTTGCTGCTCTATGGCTTTAATGCCTTCTTTACTTAGATAAGGCTTTACAAGTTCATAGTTATTAATCAGCTCTTTCAGTTCTTCTATTTCCAGCGGCGCGCCGGCATCACCATCTTCGCAGCAGCCACCTTTGCATTTGGTCAGGTCGCATACAAACTGCGCCTGCAGCACATCATCGCTCACCAGTTTATTATCTATCGCTATCAAGGAATATGATTTCTTACAAAGTTATGCGAAAGACAACTGTAATGAATGCGGCGGAATAATCAATGCAATGTTTTCAAGATTTTAGTAAACGTTTTACTTGTAAACAACAATACACGCTATGTTATCATTGTTGATATTTGGTATAATTTAGTTGCATGAAAAAAGCGAAATGGTTTTCTTTTCTTTTCGGGTTGTTGTGCCTAGTTTCTTTTTCCAATCGGTTGTCTGCGCAGGATGCAAACGCCGGCAAGCCAGATATGCAGACCATTTTACAAAAGAAGAACTACTTGTTTACGGCACAACAGGCGCAGCTAATGTCCGGTCGGCAAATCACCCTCACTTCAACCTACACGTTTAAGATAGTCGGCGATTCCCTAGTGTGCTATCTTCCGTATTATGGTCAGGCCTACATGGCAGAAGGCTATCCGGGTGGCGGCGGTGTCGATTTTACCTCGCA
>CAZZZH010000333.1:0-3874 GCA_964658445.1 Ilyomonas sp. | reverse complement strand
CAGCGTGCAAAGCCAAACAGAAGCTTCTAAAAAAGAAGCGATGAATGAGGCTCACCAGAACGAGAACCAAGAACTTCAGAAAGAGGAAACGATTTATACCATTAATCCTTTTACCGGCACACAGATAGAGATTAAGCCGGAAGATATTGAAGGCATGGAAAAATTGAACGAAGCGAATACAGAGCGTGATTAATGAGGCGTGATAAAGCGCTTGATTTCACGTGTTATCAAGACTTCTTACTCATCCTTCTTCGTGGCTTTAAACGTGCCATTGGGTTGTATGAACAACAGCTCCGTAACCTTGCCAGCAGCATCAGTATGAAATTGTAAGCTGTAGCCGCTTAATATTTTTATACTAAACTTATCTTTCTCAACCGGCAGCAATTCATACTCCGGCTGACCTTGTATAAACACATATAAGACGCTATCCGATTTTACATATACTTTGGCTACAGCGCCCGGCGCCAATTCATAATTGCCGACATACTTTTTCAGGCTGTCTCTCGGCATTGGTTTCAGTTCAGGCACGCGTTCAAATTCTATTGGTTTCACGCCACTTTCCAGTTCCATAGACAGAGTGTTGATGTTGCCATCGTTGTCCATTTCAAAGTGGACGGGCGTGGCATTCGAGGTGTCAAAACCATGTTTGTCTTTTACAAACAGGTCGAATACATCGTAGTTCTTCGGGCGAAAAAAAACGAAATGCAAAAGGTTTGTTGCCAGCAGTGAATCGTGAATCAATTGAACCTTCAATTTTCCATATCCTTTGTTTTCATACAAACCGGTGTAAGCCGTCAAATTGTGTGTGGGCGCGTGTTTCAGCGTTGAGTCTTTTACTTTTAGTTTCTCTGCATCTTTCATGGACTGCTTTGCTTTCTCTTGTTGCTGCAGACTTTTCCCATTCCAGTCAATGTATTTCAAACCCAGCAATTTATCGGCAATGATATTTCTAACTATGGCAGGAACCGCCGAGTTATTTTGGTTGCTCAGTACCACGATACCGATGCTATCTGCAGGAAAGAAAGAGGTGCTTGCGCTAAAGCCATCAATGTTACCGCCATGCTCTACCCGGTAGTGCCCGCGGTACGAAGACAAGAACCAGCCAAAACCATAATTGGCAAAATACACATCCGGTGTTTCGGGTGTAGGCAAAGCTCCGTTAACCACCATCTGGCTGCTGATGGCTTCGGCGGCATAACCTGCCGGTAAAATTTCTTTGCCTGCATATTTACCACCATTTATCCAGACAGTTACCCATTTCGCCATATCGTTTGCACAGCTATTGATGCTGCCGGCAGGTGCCATACCATTAATGTTATAATAATCCATTTTATCTATTAGCGTATCGCCGCTTACATCGTAGCCGGTCGCATGGTCATCCGTCTTCATCCAATCGTTAATATCAACACTTGAGCGGCTCATTCCCAGCGGCTGAAAATACTTTTCTTTAATGTTGTCTTCCCAGCTTTTGCCCGTTATCTTTTCGGCCACTACACCTTGCAGCATGAACATAAAATTATTGTATTGCCAACGTTGGCGCAGCTTTGCAGAAGGCTCTAAATATTGAATCCGTTGCACCAGGCTATCTCTACTATTAGTTGTAAAAAAATACCACGAGTAATCGTGACGTGGAAGCCCTGTGCGATGGCACATCATATCGCGCAGCGTGATGGTATTGTTGAGGTCGGTATTGTAGAAGGAAACGGTAGGTAAATACGTTCTTACCGGCTGGTCGAAATCTACTTTTCCATCTTTGTTTAAGATGCCCAAAAGTCCTGCCGTAAAGGCTTTAGTGCAACTGCCAATGGCAAACACCGTGTTGGGTGTTACGGGTGTTTTAGTATCAAGATCGCTATAGCCAAAGCCTTTGCTGTAAATTACTTTGTCTTTCTCGACTACTGCTACAGCAAAGCCGGCTGCTTTCATATTTTTTAATACCCTTGCAAAAGCTGTATCCAGTCCGGTTAAGCGACCGGCAAGACTGGTTTGCTTTTGCGAAAAAGAGGAGATAACAAGCAGGCAGGCAATGATAAAAAGTAGGAAACGTTTCATAGCTGAATGGTTGGTACTAAACGAAAGTAAGAAGAATGAATTGAGCCAGCTTTGCATTCACGGCTGCTGATTAGAAATCTTGAGTGATCGGGCGGCAATGCGGTCGTGCTCCAGTTCTCTAACAAAACCAAAAGGGAAAAATCTTTTTTTAGATATACTAACATTTGTTAGCTTACTTCGCAGGTTTAATTTTAGATATGGATTTTCAATTGACTGAAGAGCAAAAACTGATTCGAACCGCCGCGTGCGATTTTGCCTTGCAGGAATGCCTCCCGGGTGCTATTGAGCGCGATGAACAGCAGCAATTTCCTTATGAGCAAATAGAGAAACTGGCTTCGCTTGGCTTTATGGGAATGACGGTAGAACCTGCCTACGGTGGTGCTGGTTTAGACACGGTAAGCTATGTGCTGGCAATGGAAGAAATCTGCGCGGTAGATGCCAGTGTAGGCGTGGTAATGAGTGTAAACAATAGCCTAGTTTGCTATGGCTTGCAAGCATATGGAACCGAAGAGCAAAAGCAGCAATATTTAGTGCCGCTGGCACAGGGAAAAAAAGATGGACAACTTTATATAGGTGCCTTTCTGCTAAGCGAGCCCGAAGCGGGAAGCGATGCTACGCAACAAAAAACAACCGCAGAAGATAAGGGCGATTATTACTTACTAAATGGCATTAAAAACTGGATTACGAACGGCACAACGGCAAGCTGCTATCTTGTAATGGCACAACTTGATAAAAGCAAAGGAGCGCATGGCATTATCACATTAATTGTAGAAAAAGAGTGGCAGGGTGTAGCCGTAGCGGCTAAAGAAAACAAGATGGGCATTCGCGCCAGCGATACCGCTACCGTTATGTTTGCCGATGTAAAAGTGCCAAAGGAAAACAGGGTAGGAGCGGAAGATTTCGGCTTTGCCTTTGCGATGAAGACGCTAGCCGGAGGCCGCATTGGCATTGCATCGCAGGCGCTGGGCATCGCCAAAGGCGCATTCGAACGTTCGGCACAATATGCTAAAACGCGAAAGGCGTTTGGTGTAGAATTACGGCAGCACCAGTCTATACAGTTTAAACTGGCAGACATGGCAACCAAAATAGAGGCAGCCCGAATGCTTTGCCTGAAAGCTGCCTGGCGAAAAGATAATCAACTTGACTATGCAATGGAATCATCAATGGCAAAAGTATATGCCAGCGAAACCGCTATGTGGACTACAACCGAAGCAGTGCAGATACACGGCGGCTATGGTTATGTAAAAGAATATCATGTAGAACGCATGATGCGCGATGCAAAGATTACGCAGATCTATGAAGGCACCAGCGAGGTGCAGCGCATTGTTATCAGCCGCAGCATTTTGAAGTAACCATTGTGCAGGTTGCTTCATGTGAATGACTTATTTTGCGGCTATAACTTATGCTTCGCAATTTGTTCCTGCTTGCTTTTTTATCTTTTGTTTTTACCTCGAAAGCACAGGACAGTGTATTCATTACAAAGCTGTTGCGCCGCATTGCTTCGCAACAAACGAACAGCAATGTTTTTTTTACTTCGGGTAACTTTCCTTCGTATATTTCGCATACACTTTCTTTTAAAACAAAGCAGAAAGACGATAATGTTTTTTTTGCTTCATTAATCAATTATACTCTTCGTCAGCAAGCTCTTTCCCTTTCGCAAAGTGACCATTTGATTGTTGATTCTATTGCAAACAAAACTTCAGCTTTATATCCTCATTTTCAAAACCGGAACGGAAGACTTAGTTATAATTTCTGGCGCACCGATACAGCCTTTGTATTTCCTTATACCTGGTGGATAAGGAAGCTGAAAAAAAATACTTCA